>CAYZVO010000023.1:0-60151 GCA_964481655.1 uncultured Enterobacterales bacterium
GTCCACGCCGTCGCAGAGCTCTTCGGCGTCGGGGTTGATGTCGTCGTCGTAGTCGTCGCAGTCGGCGTCGTCGGCCACGTACCCGCTGGGCTGCTCGCAGGCGATGGTGGCGCTGGCGCTGTCACCGTAGCCGTCCTCGTCCCGGTCCTGGTACCAGCTGCTGGCGTCGACGGCGCTGTCCTCGTCGACCGTGCCATCGCAGTCGTTGTCCACACCGTCGCACAGCTCGTCGGCGCCGGGGTTCACCGCGGCGTCGGCGTCGTCGCAGTCGCTGCTGTCCTCGGCATAGCCGCTGGGGACCGAGCAGTCCTCGGTGGTGCTGGCCGCGTCACCGTAGCCGTCACCGTCGCCGTCCGCGTAGTAGGTGGTGGTCACGCCCTCGTCCACCGAACCGTCGCAGTCGTCGTCCACCCCGTTGCAGAGCTCGGCCGCCGCGGGGTGCACCGCTGCGTCGCCGTCGTCGCAGTCCGAGCTGTCGCTGGTGTAGCCGCTGGGGGCGCTGCAGGCGGTGGTGGCGCTGCCGGCGTCGCCGTAGCCGTCGCCGTCGCTGTCCGCGTACCAGGTGGCGGCGTCCGCCGCGTCGTCCTCGTCCACCGAGCCGTCGCAGTCGTCGTCCACGCCGTTGCACAGCTCGGTGGCGTCGGGGTTGACCGCCGCGTCGCCGTCGTCGCAATCCTCACAGGCCGCCCAGCCGTCGCCGTCGGCGTCCACGTAGCCCACGGAGCCGTCGCAGTTGTAGTCGTTGGGATCGGTGCAGTCGTCCTCGGTGGCGCCAGGGTTGTAGGCCGCGTCGCCGTCGTCGCAGTCCCCACCGTAGGCGGCGTAGCCGCTGGGCTGGTCGCAGGCCTGGGTGGTGTAGGCGTCCAGGCCGTAGCCGTCGCCGTCCGCGTCCACGTACCAGGTGTCCGTCCCGGTGACCTCGGGGTCTTCGTCGTCGATGAGACCGTCGCAGTCGTCGTCCAGGCCGTTGCAGACCTCGTCGCCGTCGGGGCTGATGCTCGAGTTGCTGTCGTCGCAGTCCTCGTCGTTGTCGGCGTAGCCGGCCTCGTGCTCGCACAGGTCCTCGGCAGCGTCCGCGTCGCCGTAGGATCTTCCGCCGGTGTCGTCCCAGTAGTTGGTGTGGTGGTCGTCGTCGATGTCTCCGTCGCAGTCGTCGTCGATGCCGTTGCACTCTTCGTCCGCCCCGGGGAAGACCGCCGCGTCGCCGTCGTCGCAGTCGGTGGCGTCCGCCACCCAGCCGTCGCCGGGATCGCAGCTCTCCACGGTGATCTCGGCGTTGCCGTAGCCGTCGCCGTCCTCGTCGGCGTACCAGATCTCCTGCAGGTCCTCGTCGATCTCGCCGTCGCAGTCGTTGTCCGCGCCGTCGCAGCGCTCGGGGGCGCCCGGGTGGGTCTCCGGGTCGGCGTCGTCGCAGTCGGTGCCGTCCTCGACCACACCCTCGCCCGGCTCGCAGGCCATCACGATCTCGTCGGGATCGCCGTAGCCGTCTCCGTCGGCGTCCAGGTGCAGGGCCACGGCGTCGATGGCGTCCTCGTCCACCAGGCCGTCGCAGTCGTCATCCAGCTCGTTGCAGAGCTCGTCGGCGTCGGGGTTGATGGCGGCGTCGCCGTCGTCGCAGTCGTCGTCGTTGTCGACCCAGCCCTCGCTCACCCCGGTGCAGGGCCCGGACGCTGGCACATCCGGGTTGCCGAAGCCGTCACCGTCGGCATCTTCGTACCAGGTGCAGCTGTCCGGCAGCTCGCCGGTGTCCGGCTTGTTGTTGTCTGTGCGGCAGGCGACCAGCGCGAAGACGAAGAACGGAACCACCAGGCGCGTGGCGTAGGACATGGGACCTCCGGGACGACCGACCTCTCCGTGACAGCATACACCGCGTCATCCCTGGCCGTGTCACCACGCTTCGCGCCCGCCATGATAGGAGGCGCGGCCATGCTGAACATCGAGCACGCGACCCTGAGCCTCGGAGGCCGCGACCTGCTGGTCGAGGCGACCTGGCGTGTGCACCCCGGCGACCGGGTGGGCCTGATGGGCCCCAACGGCTGCGGCAAGACCTCGCTGCTGCGGGTGATCACCGGCGAGCTGGACCTGGAGCGAGGGACCGTGCAGCTGCGCCCCGGCGTGGCGCTGGGCTACCTGCGTCAGCAGCCCCCCAGCCGCGGCGAGCGCCCCCTGTGGGACGAGGCGCGGTCCTCGATGACCCGCCTGGCCCGCCTCCAGTCGGAGCTCGACGAGGCGGAGGGGGCGGTGTTGGCCGGTGACGAGAGCGCCGCCGCCCGCCTCGGCGAGGCCACCGAGCGCTTCCGCCTGGCCGGAGGCTACGCCGCCGAGGAGCGGGTCGGCGAGGTGCTGCACGGCCTGGGCTTCCGGAAGGAAGACTGGCGGCGACCCTGCTGCGCATTCTCGGGGGGCTGGCAGGTGCGCATCGAGCTGGCCTGCCTGCTGCTGTCCGAGCCCGGGCTGCTGCTGTTGGACGAGCCCACCAACCACCTCGATCTGGCCGCCCGCAGCTGGCTGGCCGGCTTCCTCGCAGGCTATCGCCACGCCATGGTGGTGGTCTCCCACGATCGCTACCTGCTCGAGCGGGTCTGCAACCGGGTGGCCGAGGTCCACAGCGGCCGCCTGCTCACCTTCCGGGGCAGCCTGCCCGCCTGGATGAAGGAGCGCTCCCTGCGCCTGGACCGCGAGCGCTCCACCTGGGAGGCCCAGCAGAAGGAGATCGCCCGGCTGCAGGACTACATCGACCGCAACCGGGCCAAGGCCGATCGCGCCTCCCAGGCCCGGGCGCGCCAGAAGACCCTGGATCGCATGGAGCGGCTGGACGCACCGGGACGCGAGCGCCAGGCGCCCCGCTTCCGTCTTCCCCCCGCCGAGCCCGTGGCCAGCGCGCCGGTGCAGCTCGCCGGGGCCACCATCGGCTGGCCCGACGCCGAGCCCGTGTTCACCGATCTCGTTCTGCGCATCGAGCCGGGCTCGCGGCTGGCCCTGCTGGGCCCCAACGGCTGCGGCAAGTCCACCCTGCTGCGCGCCATCGCGGGCCTGCTGCCCCTCTCCGATGGGCGGCGCCGGGTGGCCGAGGGCGTGCGCCTGGGGGTCTTCACCCAGGAAGCCGCGCGGGACCTCGACCCGGGCCAGAGCGGGCTGGACCAGGTGCTCGCCAAGGCGCCGATGGCCTCGCCGGAGCAGGCGCGCTCGGTGCTCGGAGCCCTGGGGTTGTCGGGCGAGGCCGCCCTGCGCGACGTGGGCTCCTTGTCCGGAGGGGAGCGGGCGCGGGTGGTGCTCGCCGGCTTCGCCCTGCGACGGCACGACCTGCTGCTGCTGGACGAGCCCACCAACCACCTCGACGCCGTCACCGTGGGGGTCCTGGCCGACGCCCTGGCCGAGTTCCAGGGCACCGTCGTGGTCGCCACCCACGACCGCTACCTGGTGGAGCGCATCGCCACCCACGTCGCCATGGTCGGCGGCGGAACCCTGGAGCTGCACCAGGGGGTGCGCCCCGCGTTCTTCGAGCCCACCCGCCTGCGGAACGAAGACGGCGCCCGCGGAACCGCCGCCGAGGGCGCGAAGGCCCACGCGGCCCGCAAGCGCGCGGCCCGGGAGCGCGACCGGATCCGGCGACGCCTCGACGCCATCCAGCTCGAGATCGAGGCCGCGGACGCGGGCATGGCCGAGCTGGACGAGGCCATGGTCGCCGCGGCCACCGATTTCGACGCTCTGAGGGCCCTGAGCGACGATCGCCAGGCCCTCGAGGCCCGCTCCACCGCCCTGTACGACGAGTGGGAGACCCTCGAGGCCCAGCTCGACGAAGGGGGGGCGGCATGACCCGCGGTGCACGCTCGTCGGTACAGGCCGTCGCCGCCCTGCTGCTCGCCATCACGGGCTGCCGTCCGGACCTTCCCCAGGTGGCCCCCGGCCCCCCGCAGCTGCTGGCCCGCAGCGGCGAGGCGCTGCTCGCGCTGGACCTCCCCGAGACCAACCACCCAGGCGGCGAGCCCGCCCCCGACGAGGCCACCGTCCGGGGCAGCTGGGAGCGCTGCTGGGAAGAGGACGGGCTCGAGCAGCACTGCATCGAGCTGCCCGTGTCCCAGGTGTTCTACGGCCACAGCCTGCGCTCGGCGCCCAGCGGCATGGAGCTGCTGGACGAGCAGGACCGCGCCCTGCGCTACCACTGGGATCGCACGGCCCGCCCCGCCGGCACCACCTGGCGCGTGCGCAACGGCGTGCTCCAGCTCCGTCCCCCCCAGGGCGAGCCCCCTCCCCCCCCCGAGAGCCTGCGGGTTCGCTACCCCAAGGCGGCGGCGTGGGAGAACGATCTCGATCCCGCGACCTCGGCCCTCGAGCACAGCGCCTTCGCCATGCGCGAGGTGGAGCTGGACGACGAACGACGCCACGGCGTGCTGCTCCCCGCCCCCGCCCGGGCGCGCTGGACCGTAGCGGTGCCTCCATCCGGGGTGCTGGCCCTCGAGGCCCGGCTGCTGCCCCCCGCCGTCGACCGCGGGCTGCGCTCCGACGGTGCGAGCCTCGAGGTGCGGGTGAGCGCCGACGATGTCACCACCGTGGCGGCGACCCGCGCGCTGCGGGACGACCGCTGGAAGACGGTGAAGGTGGACCTGTCGGCCTGGGCGGGGCGACAGGTGGAGCTGGAGCTCGCGAGCACCCCCGGAGCCGACGCCACCCTCGATCGGGTGTTCGTCTCGAACCCCACCGTCTACACCCCCAGCCGGGAGCCCGCGCAGGTCGTGCTGATCTTCGTGGACACCCTGCGCCGGGATCACCTGGGCTTGTACGGCTACGAGCGCGACACCAGCCCCGCCATCGACCGCTGGTCCAGCGGGGCCGTGGTCTTCGAGGACGCGCGGGCCACCTCATCCTGGACCCTGCCGGCCGCGCGAGCCCTGCTCACCGGCATGCCTCAGGGAGCCTGGGGTCAGGTGCCCTCCCTGCAGGAGCGCCTTGCGGCCGAAGGCTTCACCACCGCCGCCTTCGTCGCCAACGCCTTCCTCACCTCGGCCTTCGACATGGGCGATGGCTGGGGCCGCTACCGCTACGAGCTGCTCAACCCCGCGAGCGACCAGATCGACCGGGCGCTGGCGTTCCTCGAGCGCCACGAGGATCGGGACGCCATGGTGATGGTCCAGCTGATGGACCCCCACATGCCCTACAGCGAGCCCGGCGCGTACCGCGAGCGCTGGGCCGGCGAACAACCCGAGGGGCTCGAGGGCAAGGTGAACCGGCGCGGACTGCGGGACATGCGGCTGTCCGACGAGCGCCAACAGCTCGTGCGCGACTACCTGGTGGGACGCTACGACCAGAACATCGCCTACGTCGACGACCAGCTCGCCCGGCTGCTGGATGAGCTGGGCGACGACGCCGTGGTGGTCCTCTTCTCCGACCACGGCGAGGAGTTCTTCGAGCACGGCAGCATCGAGCACGGCCACACGCTCTACGACGAGCTGCTGCGGGTGCCGCTGGTGCTGCGCGCGCCGGGCCTCACCCCGGCCCGGGTGGCCACCCCGGTCTCCCTGCTGGACCTGACCCCGACCCTGCTCGATCTGCTCGAGATCCCCGGCGCAGAGGCGCTCGCCGGGCACTCCCTGCTGGGCCTGGCCCGGGGAGAGCCGGAGGCCGCGGAGCAGCTCGGGGCGCGCCCGCTGTTCTTCGGAGGGCTGCTCTACGAAGACGAGGCCTGGGGTGTGCGCGCTCCGGACGGGCACAAATGGATCAGCCGGGGCGGGCGCCAGGAGCTCTACGCCCTGGGCGAGGACCCCGATGAACAGCAGGATCTCGCGCGGGGCTCCACCCCGGAGGTGGAGGGCTACCCGGCCCTGCTCGAGGCCGCCCTGGGCCGGGAGGTCCAGCCCCTGTGGCGCATCCACGGTCGCGGCACCGGCCGCATCGTCAACAGCTTCGAGGGCAGCCTCGAGCTGCGTCACCCCGACGGGCTGGTGCAGGCCTGGCACCCCATCTCCCTGACCGGCGACATGGCCGCGCCCGTCATCGACGGCGGCGTCCTGCGGGTGGAGACCAGCCCCGGCAAGCACCTCCCGCGGGAGATCTTCGTGCAACCGGCCGGTGACGCCCTCGACCCGACAGGCCTGCAGTTGACCATCGTCAGTGGCGACGATCGCTGGGAGCGCACGCGGCCGGACAGCGCGACGCCCCCATCCCCCGAACTGGCACGCCGACAGACCATCGTGAGCGCCGGCAAGGGGGACGGACGCTTCACCGTGAGCCTGCACCACGCTCCCCTGCCCTACCCCGACGAGCTCGGGGTCCAGTCCACCGGGGGCAGCATGGACGAGCACCTGAAGGCGCTGGGCTACCTGGACGAGTGAGCCGACCCGCCGTAAGCTGTTGATCGAGCATCCGACCCAGGAGGTCCCATGCGTTGGCTCGCGCTCTGCTGCTCACTGGCCCTGGTGGCCTGCGGCGATCCCAAGGACGACAGCGGCCCGGATGATCAGGGCCTGGACCCTGCGGGCGACGAAGACGGCGACGGCTACACCAACGCCGACGAGGACACCGCGGGCAGCGACCCCTACGACGCCACCGACGTCCCCTACGTCGGGGGCTGGCGCAAGAGCATCGAGTGCAACGACGACATCGAGGCCACGGGCAACGAGGTCGGACAGGTGGCCTTCGACTTCGAGCTCGAAGACCAGTACGGCGACATGGTGTCCCTGCACGACTTCTGCGGGCGGGTCGTCCTGGTGGAGTTCGCCGGCTTCACGTGAGCGGGTTGCGCAGGCAACGCTCCAGGTCTGGAGTGGACGTTCCAGGAGTACGGCGACGACGGCTTCATCCCGCTGATGATCATGTACGACACCACCTCGTCCGAAGCCGCGGCGTACGCGAACGAAAAGAACCTGACCTTCCCGATCCTCTCGGACACCAACCGCGAGGTCTTCGGGCGCTGGGACCCCAGCATCACCGTCCCCAGCTCCACGATCATCGACCGCGGTGCAGTCGTCGCGGAGATCGAGACCGCCTGGTATCAGTCGCTCATCGAGAGCTACGTCTACACGGAGTGACGGGGTCGGTCAGAACGACGAGCCCAGCAGCAGGTAGGCCGCGCCCGCGGCGCTGCCGGCGCTGTTCTCGTAGGGCGCGCCGAGGATGATGTCGTTCCAGCCGTCGGCGTCGACGTCGGCGCCGCCGCCCACCGCGAGGCCCAGCTTGTCACCGGGGCCGGAGCCCCACACGACGAGGTCGGCCGCGTCGTCCAGATCCAGGGTGCCGGTCAGCGGCCCCTGGATCATGTAGACCAGGCCGCTGTCGGTGCCGCTGCTGGCGCCGCCCTCTGCGCCGACCAGGAAGTCCCCGAGGCCGTCGCCGTCGTAGTCGCTCAGGCTCTCGAGGGCGCCGCCTGCCCGCTCGCTCTCGGCGGTGCCCAGCAGCTTGGCGTCAGCCGCGCTCGCGTTGATGGTGCCGCTCGCGCCGCCCAGCACCAGGTAGACCGCACCGGCAGAGCTGCCGCCGGAGTCCTCCCAGCGCGAGCCGATCGCCACGTCGCTCAGGCCGTCGCCGTCGAAGTCGCCGAGCCCGGCCACCGAAGCGCCGAGGTAGTCGAAGCTGTGCTCACCCTGGACCGTCAGGTCGGCGACGCTGGAGATGGTCCCGGAGCTGGGGGCCCCGTAGACCAGGTAGGCCGCACCCGCGGAGCTCCCGGCGCCGGAGTCACCCAGGGCGCCGATGATGACGTCGTCCACGCCGTCGCCGTCGAAGTCGCCTGCGCCTGCGACGCTGACGCCGAGCTCGTCGCCCGCGCTCGCGCCCTCCAACTCCACGTTGGCCCCATCCAGCAGGCCACCGCCGGAGACGGGGCCGTAGAAGAGATAGACCAGGCCTTCGTCGCTGCTGGCCCCAGGGGCCCCCACCGCGAAGTCCTGGTAGCCATCGTCGTCGAGATCGCCAGCGCCCGCCATGGCGGTGCCAGCCAGCTCGCCACCGGAGGACGCCAGCAGCTCGTAGCCAGCCGAAGCCAGCGTCCCGGTGCCCACGACCGGGCCCGGCAGGACATAGGCCGCGCCCGCGTCGGTCCCGAAGACCGCCACGCCGGGGGCGCCGACCACCAGGTCGTCCACGCCGTCGCCGTCGACGTCTCCAGCGAAGTCCAGGGACCAGCCCGCCAGGGATCCGCCGTCGCTGTACAGGGACGCGACCGCGGTGTTGCCGATGTCGATGGTGCCGCCCGTGGGCCGCGAGATGAGGTAGAGCGCGCCGGTGTCCGGGCCGTTCAGGGCCCCGTAGGGGGCGCCGATGGCCAGATCGCCGAAGCCGTCCCCGGTGATGTCGGGGCCCAGGTCGACCGCGCTGCCCGCCAGCTCGCCGGCGTCACCGATGAGCATGGCGTTCGAGGACGAGGCGTCCATGGAGTGCTGCAGGACCATCACATCGCTGACGATGGTGGTGCCGTCGTCGTCGCCGTCGTTCGCGGTGACCTCGACGTGGATCTCGGAGCCCAACCGGACGGTGCTCAGATCGAGGGTGGCGGAGGTGCTCGCCACCGTACCGCTGGCGTACCAGGCGTAGAGATAGCCGGCGCTGTCGCCGTCGGCGTCGTACCAGCCCGATGGGATCGCGGTGATGGTGCCGCCGAAGTCGGGGGTGTCGTCGGACAGGTCGAGGGTCGTGAAGACCGGCGGCGTGTTGGCCACGGTCACGATGCCGGTGCTGACCATGGTGCCGTCGTCGGTGCCGTCGTTGGGGGTCAGCTGCAGCTCGATCTCGTCGTGCTTGTCGAAGCGGGTGGAGGGCAGCCCGGTGTCGATGGAGATCCAGGCGCCGTTGACGAACCAGGCGTAGTCGATGCTCACCGAGTCGCCGTCGTCGTCGGTGGTGCCCGAGATGCTCGCGGTGACGACATCACCTTCGTAGATGGGGCTGGGGGACAGGCTGACCGAGTCGATCACCGGCAGGGTGTTCAGCACGGTGGTGCTGCCGGAGCTGCGGGAGTCGCCCGACTCCTCGCCGTCGTGGGTGGTCACGGTGCAGGAGATGCTGTCGCCGCGATCGAAAGAGGACCCATCCAGGGTCTCGGCGCTGCCGGCCGACGAGCCGTTCACCGTCCAGGTCGTGGTGGTGGTGATGGGATCGCTGTCGGTGTCGGACAGGCCGGACTGCACGCAGCTGACCACCGAGCTCTCGTAGATGACGGAGGGGTCGAGGCTGACCGAGGCCAGGCTGGGCGGGGAGTTGGCGATGGTGAGGGTGTTGGTGGTGACGGTGTCACCCTGCTCGATGCCGTCGGAGGGCGTGACCTCGACATAGACCTCGCTGTGCTTGTCGAAGTAGGCGCCGCTCATGGTGGTGGCGGAGCCCTCGAGGGTGCGGGTGCCGTCGACGAACCAGGCGTAGACCACGGACATGCTGTCGGTGTCGGCGTCCTCGAAGGTCGCCTCCACGCGGAGCACCGAGTCCTCGTAGGCCGGCTCCGGGCTGAGCACGGCGCTGGTGACCTCCGGGGGGCTGTTGAGCACGGTCACCGAGGCGGTCGCAGGCTCCCCCTCGAGGTTTCCATCGGTGGGGGTGACGGTGACCTCCCACAGCTGGTTGCGGCTCGTGTCGGACCAGTACACGGTGTCGCCGGTGTGGTTGGTCGTGGTGCCGTCGCGGGTCCAGGTGTAGATCAGCGAGACGGTGTCACCGTCGGGGTCCGAGGCGTCGGTGACGGCCTCGAGATCGTCCGACGAGTACGGCTCGTCGGGGTTGATGCTCACGGTGACCGAGGGGGCCGAGTTCCCGATGGTGGTCTCGGCGCCGATGGCCGGGCCGTCGGCCTTGCCGTCGTTGGCCACGACCTCGACACGCCACAGCTCGCCCTTGGAGGTCAGATCGGCCGAGAGGGTCTCGCCGGTCTGCTCGGCGACGACCTCGCCGTCGCGGTACCAGGCGTAGCTATAGGACAACCCCTTGCCCTCCGGATCGAAGGCGTCGGTGTCGATCACGACCGACAGCTCATCACCCGTGGTGGGGTTGGCTGGTGAGAGGCTGATGATGGCGGGGCCAGGGGCGAAGTTGCCGCAGGCGCCCAGCGCCAGAGCCGACAGGGAGAGGATGGTGCAGCGCATGGGGTCCTCCCTACTCGTCCGCAGAGGTGTCAGAGGGGGTGGGCACGGGCAGGTCCGGCCCGCCGGAGATGCCCAGGCCGTACAGGTCCCAGTCCTCGACTGGCCGCTTGAGCTTCTTGCCCTTGCCGAAGAGGATCACGGTGACCCCGGCGCCGGCCGCGGTGAGGCCCAGGCCGCCGAGGCTGATGGTGCCGGTGCTGCGCATGCTCTCGCGCAGGTCGATCTGGTCGGCGTACAGATCCCAGGCGGTCTGGCCGTCGTCGTCGGCCAGGGCGCTGTCGAGCTGGTTCTCGTTCTTGCCGAGATCCGACTTGGCGCCGAAGTACTGGGCGCCCATCAGGGCGGTGGCGGCCGCCACGGCGGCGGTGCCGCCCGCGGCAGCGAAGCCCAGCTTGGTGGGCTTGGGGACTTCCTTGGAGGCCGCGAGGCGAGCCTCCCAGTCCTGGCGCGCGGCCTTGACCTGGGTGGCCTGGGACATGGTCTCCCACAGGAAGGCCAGGGTGTTGGTCTCGCCCGGCAGCGGGGCGAAGCGCATGTTGGCGCCGCCGAGCACGGGGTGGAACAACGCCAGCTCGTAGTCGCCGGGGAGCAGGCTATCGAGCTTCAGGGGATCGGAGATGCCCACGCCCATCTGGACGGAGTCGATGGGGGCGCGGCGGGGGGCCGCGGCGGGGAGCTCGACGCCCTCGGGGGTGGTGACGAAGCGCACGGTGGTGCCCGCGGGCAGGCCCTCGAGGATCACAGCCCCGGGCATCTGCTCCTTGACCGAGAGGCTGTGGCTGGCGCCATCGGCCAGGCGGAGCTCGAGGGTGCGCTGACCGCTGGGACCGTCGAGCAGCACCTCGAGGGTGCCGGCGGTCACCTCGAGCTCGCCCGCCTCACGGGGGGCGTGCTCGGCGGCCGAGTCGGTGACGGTCACACGGATGGAGTCGGGGAGGTCGGTGAGCACCAGGGTGGCGTTGCCCAGGTACTTCAGCTCGGCGGCGGCGTCGGCCCGCTGCCCGGGCTCGAGGGGCTCGAGCTCGACCAGCACCGAGGGGTAGCCGGGCCCGCTGACCCGCAGCTCGATGGGCACGCCGGTGGGGACGTCGTCGAAGGTGTAGCGGCCACGGGACTCGCCGCTGGGCTCGAAGGGATCGGCCTCTTCGGTGTCCAGGCTGATGGAGAGGGGCACGCCGGCCTTGGCCCCGGTGACCCGCAGGCGCACCGAGCCCATCTCACCCTCGAGCTTCTTGACCAGCGCCAGGATGCGCTTGTCGGTGTCGCCCGCTTCCTTCGCGGCCTGGAAGGCGTGCAGGGCGGTGCGGCGATCGCCATCCTTCATGGCGGCCACACCGACCTCGCGGTGGGGCATGTAGCGGGTGCGGGCTTCGGCCTGCTCGGCCTCCAGGCGGGCCTGTTCTTCGGCGCGGCGGGCGTCCTCTTCGAGCTGGCGCTGGTACTCCAGCGCGTCCCGCTCCGCCTGCTTCTCGCGCTCGATGCGCGCCCGCTCGGCTTCCCGGGCCGCGACGATGTCCTCGGCCCAGACGACCTTGACCTCTTCTGTCGCCCAGTCAAGGACCATCTTGCCCTTGGTCTGGCCGTCGACGAGGAGGCCATAGCGCACCGACGCGACCTGCCACTCCTCCTTCTTGAACTCCATCGGGTGGCGGCCGTCGTCCAGCTGCAACACGATGGGGGTGCGGCCCACCATGGAGCCATCGACATAGACGAGCACGGACCCTTCGACCGTCTCGACCTTCAGGGTCGCGGCCTGCAGGGTGCCCAACAGGAGAAGGAGTGAGAGCATGATCTCTCCGTGGCACCCGGGGCCGAAGCCCCGGGTCGGGATGGGGGGTGGTGCAGCCCCCGTTCTTGGCTAGTCGTCGCAGTCTTCCTTGATGATCACGCGCTCTGGGCGCTTCCAGAGCCGGGAGCCCTTGCCCGGATGGGACTCGTAGGCGCCGGGCTTGTAGCGCTGCGCGTCAGCGCGGCGGAGCTTGCCGACCAGCTGCGAGGGGACCTCATCGGAGAAGGCCTCTTCGACCATGCCCGACCAGGTGACCGTGCCGTAGCGGGCGTCCACGAGCCGGAGCATGAGGACCACGTTGGCGTAGCGCTTGGTGATCCTCTTGTAGGAGTCTTCGTGGATGGAGACGTTGACGATCCGGTACTCGAGGATCTTCGTGGCGGTCAGGACGTCGTTGGTGATGGTCGGGGGCGGCGGATCGGGGATCTCGATGAGCAGGTCATCGCCGCCATCCGGGCCGGAGTCCAGCAGGTCGGTGCCTTCCGGGACCTCGACGTAGCCTTCGCCATCGACGAGGTAGCGGGAGCCGGGCACGTAGCGCCTGGCGCCCATCAGCTCGGCGTCGACCGTCATCTGGTGGCCGGCGTCGCGGGAGTAGCCGGTGACGCCGTACTCGAGGCGCTCGCCGGAGCCTTCCTGGGCGATCCAGCGCAGGCCGTCGGAGTCGCGCTCGACCACCGTGATGCCCTTGGCGTTCACGGCGTAGACCAGGGCGTCCTGGATGATGTTGGGCTCGGCGAGGTCTTCGGTGAGGACCGAGTCGAGGTTCACCACGGCCACCCGGTCGTCCTTGCTCCAGCCGCGCACGTCACCGACGGCGTCGGCGAGGATGCGGTGGGCAGCCACGTTGAGGTGGGTGTAGTGGGTGGGGTAGTTGCCGTGGGCCCGGCAACCGACCATGGTCAGTGCCGCGGCGGCGGAGAGCGACAACGCGAGCTTGTTCATGCGTGCTCCATCGGTGTGATCGGGCGCTGCGTCCCGGGGGCGATTGCGACCACATGTAACACGATGTCTCGTGCCTCCGACGGTCTTTTCGGCGAGGCTGTCGGATCTCAGGGTCGGGACACGGCGTCGGGATCCGCGACCCCGTAGCCCTCGGACAGCAGGGCCGGCATCAGCTCGGCGTACTCTTCCGCGCCCACCGCCCCCAGCAGCAGCACCGCCCGGGTGATCCGCTCCAGCTGGTCGGCGCCCGCGTCAGCTGCCGACAGGACCGCGGCGGGCAGCAGCACGCGCTCCACCAGGGCCTCGTGCAGCGCTGCGTCGATCTGCGCCGCGAGCGCGGCGTCGGTCCGCTCGCCCAGCTGGGCGAGGCTGGCATCGAAGGTCAGGGGATCCTCGTCGAGATCCTGCTCGAGGAACGCGGGGTGGGCCGTATCGCGGGCGGCCGCGCTGGCCTCGAGGGTCAGCGGGATCTCGCTGTCGGCGACCTGCAGCACCGCGGCGCGCTGGCAGCTGCGGGTGACCGTGCGGATCTCGTAGGAGAACGGGGGAGGCTCGGGAGGGACGGGGTCGAGCGCCTCGACGGCCGCCCGGGCGGCGATCACGGCCTGGACCTCGGGCCGCGCGATGACCGCGCGCTGGCGACGGCCGGGTTCGTCGAGGGCGAGCAGCGCGTCCACCTCGCGCAGGGCGCTGTCGGTGCTCGCGGCGGTCTCGAGCGCGGCCTCCACCTCACGCAGCGCCCCCTCGGCCAGCTCGCGCTCCTGCAGCGCCCGCGTCCGGGCCGGGTCCCGGGCAGGGCGCTGGGCGATGGAGACGGCCTCGCGCTCATCGCAGGCGCCCTCCCCCAGCTCGACGGTGGCCCGCAGCTCGGCCTGGGCACCGTCGTCGACCCAGCGCAGCCCGGGGCCCAGGGCCGCGAGCAGGCGGGCCTGCAGGGCGGGCTCTGGGGGCGACAGCGCGAGCTCGACGGTCACGGGGCCCGACGCCGCGAACTCCGCCGCGGCGGCGTCGGAAGCGAGCGCGTCCTCGGGGAGCCCGCTCAGCCACAGCGCCAGCTCCCGACGGAGCGTCGCCGAGGCGAGGCGGCCAGCGGCGTGGTCGGACTCTGCGGCGTCCCGATGCAGCGCCGCCCAGCTCAGCTCGTGCTGCCGCTGGGCCTCCCCCAGGTCCAGGGGACCCGCCACCCGCGCGAGCAGGTGACGCGCCGCCTCGTGCTGGCCGGCGTCCGCCAGGGTGGTGGCTCGGGCCACGGCGTCCTCTCCCAGCGCGGCCTCCAGCGAGGCCAGGGCGGGGAGCTCCGGATGGCAGCTACGCAGGAGGGCTGCGTCGTCCAGCCCGTCGTCGAGGGCGTCCCCTCCCCCCGCGGTGAGCTCGGCCATGGCCTGCCCCGCGAGGGTGACGGCCTGCTCGGCGCTCAGCTCCGGGCAGGGCGCAGGCCGGGCCAGCTCCGGCGGCAAGGGCGCCGGGCCGCAGGCGGGGGCCGCCATGACGAGCAGAGCGAGCAGGGAGGGCACGGTGGGATTCAGCGAGGACATGTCACTCCTGGAAGGACGGGCCGAGGCCCTCGGCGGCCAACCCGAGGCTGCGGCCGGCGTGGCGGGCCTCCTCGAGGGCGAGCACGAGATCCTCCACCCGCGCACCGTCGCGCCCCACCGCCCAGGCGCTCGCCCCCGCGTCCGCGCGCGGGAGCTGACCCGCGTACAGACCGCCCGGGCCGAGGCTCCAGGCCACGCCATCCGCGGGCACGCTTGGGTGGAAGGGAGCGCAGACCTGTCGCACCGGCCGGTGCTCCGCCGGACGGACCAGCAGGCAGGCGCGCTCCACGCCGTGGCTGTGCAGGGGCGCGAGGACCTCGACGAGCCGCGCGAGGGGGAGATCCGGGTCCGCCACGATGTTGGGCGCCGTAGGCTCGCTGGCGCGGTGGGCGTGGGCCGGGAGCAGGGCCGTGACGCCGGCGAGGGACAGCTCGGTGCGGCGCTGGGCGATCACCTGCCAGCGCTGCCAGGCGCTGGGGGACCAGCCGTCGAGCTGGTCGGGAGGCGGTCCGCGGTCCACCGACAGCCGGCCGTCCCCGAACGAGACGAGGCTCCGGGCCTCGAGGGAGAGGCGAGCGGGCTCGATCCGCAGGATGGGGGCGGTCGGCCGGTCCACAGGCAGCCCATCAGCGCGGGGCAGCAGCAGCGCGTCCACCGGGCCGGGCACCCTGGCCACAGCCAGCAGGCGCTCCCAGGCCGCGCGCTGGTGGGCACCCACGAGGGTGGTGGGCTCGACCCGCTGCAGGGATCGCCCCACCAGCTCCAGGGCGGCCACGGCGTCCGGCGCCGCGGCGCTGCGAGCCAGCAGCCCCGCTGCCTGCGCGGGGGGGAGGTGCGTGGAGCCCTCGAGGGCGACGCAGAACTCCGCCGCGAGGCCCAGGCGGGCCAGCTGCCCGACCTGGCCGTCGTCATCGATGAGCTCGATGCGTTCCTCGACCTGCTCCATGCGCGACCATGCGGCGTACAGCCTGCGCGCGGGCTCGCTCCGGGCGGACCAGTGGCCCGCCGCGGCCAGCGCCCGCTCCCTCAGCTCGGTCGGGGGCAGATCGGGCTGCTGGAGGATCTGCCGGGCCTCGTCGAGGCCGCCGGGGGTCGCCTGCCAGTCTCCCCCCGCCAGCAGGGCCAGCTCGAGGGCCATGGCCACCGCGTCCACGGCGCTGGTCCCCGGGGGCCGCGGCGGTCCGGGTTCGTCGGCGCCCGTCGCGAGCAGCAGGAGGACCCCGAGCAAGGCCAGGCCCAGGCCGCGCAGGGCGAGGGAGGCCGCGCCGCCGCGCGGCTGCCTTCCCGGTCGCTTCCGTGGCATAGTCTGCGCCATGGCTCGAGTCCTCTTCGACAACTTCGGTGATCCTATCCCGCGCAGCCTCCCCGACCTCCTCGCCGAGGCCGGGAGCGCGTTCGATCGGCCCATCAGCGAGCAGCGTGCCGCCCTCGAGGCCCTGGCAGCAGGCTCGACCCACCAGCTGCAGCGGGTGGACCCCCACCTGCTGCGCCTGCGCCTGGCGGAGCGGGCGGACGAAGAGCTGCCCCGGCTGGTCGGTGGGCTGCGGCGGGACCGCCTCATCGCCCACGACGCCCTCACCACCACCTGGCACGGCTGGTGCCAGGATGACGGTCGCCAGGGCGCCGTGCGCTGCCCGCGGCCGGCCTGGCGTCGGGATCCCGTGCTGCTGCGTCGCCTCGAGCGGGGCGTCAACGCAGCCCGGGGGCTGCAGGGCCTCGCCCCGGCCCGCTGGGTCTCCCACGATCCCAGCCCCCATGTGCGCTATCGCCTCGACGGGATCCCCCTGGCCTCCCTGCTGCCCGCCGAAGATCCCCCGGATCCGCTGCTGCTGGTCCGCTGGCTGGGCACGGGCCTGGAGACCATCGCGGGCCTGCACGCTCGGGGCCTGGCGGTGAAGGGCCTGACCCCGCACCAGCTGCTGCTGACCAGCGAGCGCGCCACCCTGCTGTGGCTCGATCCTGTCGAAGCGCCCGCGGATCCCGTCGCCGACGTGAGCGCCCTGGCCACCTGCCTCCTGCTGCTGGACCCCGATCGCCTGCACCCCATCGTCCAGCTCATGGAGCCGTGGATCGCCGACGCCCCAGGGAGCGCGGCCGAGGCCTCGACGCTGCTGCGGCGGTCCTTGGCCGACCACCTGGTGGCCTCCCGCCACAGCCTGGCCATGCGCAGCCGCAGCACCGACCGAGGGACCCGCACGGCTCGGCTGTACGCCGCCGCCCAGGCTCTGCAACGCGCGGTGCCCCCACCGCCGGGCCGCTGCGTGCTGCGCGCTGGCCACGATCGCGTGCTCTACCTGGTGGACAGCGACGGCGAGAGCATCCGAGGCGGCGCGGCGGCCGGCGTCCCACCCCACGGCCTGCTGCCGCTGTTCACGCCCCGCAGGGGCCTGGACGCCCCCGCCGCCCGGACCCTGCTGCGGGCGTGGGCCCGCCGCGAGGACGGCGACGGAGAGCTGAGACTGGCCACACAGGCGCGCTGGGAGGGTTCCGACGAACACGGCGCCGCCATCGTGCGCTGGCTGTCGGTCGCCAGCCGGCTCCGCCGCGCCCAGCTGATGCTCGCCTACCGTCTGAGGAGGTAGGCTGGAGCCCTGCAAACCGAGGATCCCGGAGCAGCGATGAGCGAGCAAGACGTCGCGAAGCAGTGGAAGCGCCGCCGCCTGATGAGCGGCTGCCAGAGCGTCGCGCTGGTGGTAGCCGTCCTGGCGCTGGGCCTGTTCGGCTGGAGCCGGTGGTCCGAGCACCGCACCCTGAAGGCCCACGAGGAACAGGTCCAGGAGAGCTTCGAGCCCGTGCTCGACAAGATCGAGGCGGCGCAGAGCGCCCAGACCTCCGCCGCGGACTACGACCTCGACGAGACGGTCCGCGTGCTCCACGAGATCGATCTGACCCTGGCCAGCGGAGGCTCCCTGGAGGAGTACCTCGCCGGCATGGCCATGCAGGACTACCGCCGGGTGCCCCCCGAGGTGCTCGAGGCCCGGGCCGAGCTGCTCGACGTGCTCTTCCGGCTCTACGCGCGCCAGGTCGAGGCCGAGGACCAGGCCGCCACCTGGGAGCTGGTCAAGCACATGGGCCCGGTGCTCAACGTGCTGATGATGTCCAAGCTCGAGCTGGGCGGTGACGCCGGCCTGTCCATCCCCCTGACGGGCGGAGGTGGCTCGGTGGAGATCGCCTCGGCGGGCATCGATCGCGAGGGCGTGCGGCAGGTCTACGACGACTGGAAGTCCCAGCAGTCCGAGCACCAGCGCCTCATGCGCGAGCTGATGGAGATCGAGGTCGAGCTCATCGAGGTCCTGGCGAAGCACGCGACGGTCTACCACCAGGTCCTGGAGGACTGGGGCCGGCTGTGTGCCCTGCGCGACCGCGCGTACCTGGCCGCCCACGAGGGGGACTGGGAGGCCGCCGAGCAGGCCGCCCGCGCCGCCATCGAGCAGGCGCCCCACGAGCGCGAGGCCCACCTGCTGCTTGCCCTGGCGCTGATCGAAGGCGAGCTCAAGGGCCCGGAGCGCCCGGACGAGGCCGCGCAGCTGCTCGCCGACTACATCCAGGAGCACCCCGACGCCTCCGCGCCCGCCTACCTGCTGCGGGGCGTGCACCACGCCCGCAAGGGCGACACCAAGGCCGCCCGCCTGGACCTCGAGCAGTCCGCCGCGTACTACCCCAAGCAGGCCGCGCTGCTGCAGGACATGCTCGACCCCTACAAGGCCCGCGGCCGCACCTTCCTGCGGTCCTCCCGCGAGGGCAACCTCATCCTGGCCCTGTACAAGTCGTCCATGCTCGGCGCGGCCTGGTTCAGCCCGGACCTGCAGCTGGCCCGCCTGGCCTTCGAGCAGGGGGACGAGGAGACGGGCCGCGAGAAGGTCATGGACCACTTCGCCCGCCGGCGCGCCCAGGGGCAGTGGGACCTGGTGATCCGGGATCTGCAGTTCTGCGAGGCCTTCCTGCAGGATGACTACCAGCTCATCCTGCCCGAGCGCGGCTGGCTCGACCTCGAGGTCGAGGAGGCCATGCTGGGCTCCAAGCTGAAGGTCGCGGTGGAGAACCGCTCCGAGCGCGTGCTCCACAATGTCAGCCTGGTGCTGTGCCTGCACTTCACCGACATGCACCCCGACGACTACGAGACCTTCGCCCCCAGCACCGAGCCGACGCTGGCCGCCCACGACACCACCCGCTTCGAGGACGTGGAGGTCCAGCTGGATCTCGGCGGCGAGGCCAAGGGCGTGGAGGATGTCGCCACCATCCGCGCGGTGCTGGTGGCCAACGAGGCCGTGGCCTGGGTGGACACCGTCAGCTTCAAGCGGGAGTCGGCCCAGACCCAGCGCGAGGCCCGCATGCGCCGCCGCGTGGACCGGCAGTGGTCGGAGTCCACGCGCCCTCAGACCAGCGCCAACCGACTGGTCGAGCTGAGCCTGGCGGGGCTGCAGGAGGGCGCGCTGCTCGTCACGACATCGGATCTGGGCAAGGACGACGTCCACATCGACCTGCCCTACCTGATGTCGGTGCTCGCCCCCGTCTTCCGGCTCCAGGCCGACGGCACCATCATCGAGCCCAGCGCCAACCGCATCGAGGAGGGCCGCATCCGGCTGCACTTCTCCGACGTCGCCAACTTCGACGACGGCGGCCCCCCGTCCCTGATGCTCCAGGTGGACACCGCGCTGACCGAGCTGGTGCTCAGCTGGACCCGCCAGCCCGATGGGAGCTGGGCGTTCCAGGGGACCACGCGCAGCGACTGAGCTGTCGGTTCAGCGCTCGTAGCGCCAGCGCTTGAGCCAGCTCGCCCTGCGGGCGGCGTGGGAGTCCGGGTCGAGCACGAGCTCGAGGGGTAGCTCGGTCCAGCCGCGGGCGCGGACGTCCTCGGGGGCCATGAGCCGCGGATCCGGCTCCCGCCCGCGCTGGTGCACGGTCACCAGGTACAGCGCCCCATCGACCGGCGGCGGGCTCTTGATGCGCTCGCGGCAGAGGCGGTCGTGGGGCGGCGCGTCCCACAGCGGGAGATCCCGGGGCAGCGCCAGGATGCGCAGGTGCAGCTCGGCGCAGTCGATGAGCAGATCGTCGGGGCCGACGGTCCGGACGGCCCAGTCTGCGAGCTGGGCCCGCGGATCGAGGGGCTCGGGCAGCTCGGCGCTCCGGCGTCGGATGTGATCGACGGGTTCGAGGACGTCTCCGGGATGCCAGCCGGGGAACACCAGCAGGACCCACAACGCCGCGACCGTCGGCCCCAGGGCCCACAGCCGGGGCCAGCGGCGGGCGATCAGGGCCCCCGACGCCACCAGCCCCACCGGGCCGAGGCAGCCCAGCAGCGCCGCCGAGGGCAGCAGGTAACGATCCACATAGGGGACCCAGGACATCCCCAGCAGCAGGGCGCCGAGGGAGGGCAGGAACACCAGCCCGACGACCACTCCCCGGCGCCGCCCCCAAGCCAGAGGCAGCAGGCCGAGGGCCAGCAGGCCCAGCCCCGGGAGCACGGGGGGCAGGTGACCGCTGCGCCCGAGGGTGCGGGTGCTCAGGCTGCGGCGGGCCTGGGCGCAGTCGCCGAGCAGCGCTCCGATGGACAGGTCCTGGCTCATGGTGTCGGCGCAGGCCTCCGCCTCGGCCCGGGCGAAGGCGGCCTTGGACATGGTGGGGCCGCGACCCTCCGAGTGCTGCAGCCGCAGCTGGGTCTCCATGGGCTTCAGCGCGAGCCCGTGCTGGGCCTGCAGCCCCCGATCGAGGGCCCAGCCGCTCCCCAGCCCCGCCAACACCACCGCAGCCAGCAGGGCCCGGCGGGGCCAGCGCTGGGGCGCCAGGACCGCGAGCAGTGGCAAGGCCACAGCCACCGGCAGCCCCCGTGGGTCCATCGCCAGGCACAGGCCACCGAGCAGGCCAGCCAGGACCGCGGGCGTCCAGCCGGGCCAGCGAGCGCACCAGGCCCCCGCCGCCAGCGCCAGGGCCGTCAGCGCCCCGACCAGCGGGTAGGGGTTGACCCACCAGGTGCCATCGACCACGACCGCCAGCAGCGCCGTGCCGATGGCGGCGAGCCCGCCCGCCCAGGGGGTCGCGAGGGCCCGCCCCAGGACGCCCGCCCCGAGCACCGTACCGAGCCCCCCCACCAGCGCGAGGATCTGGCCCGCCAGCACGTACGAGCCGCCGCCTCCGAGCAACCCGATGATCCATGGGTAGAGGGGCTGGCGCCACTCGTTGTACCGGAACTGGGTCGGGTCGAGCCACAGGTGCCCCGCCGAGGCCAGGTAGGTGTCCCAGTCGGCGCCGTGGGGGTAGTCGAAGCGCTCCCAGGCCGGGTGCAGGAGCCAGAGCAGCCCCAGGGCCAGGCCCAGGATCAGGGGCCACTCGCGCCTGACGAAGGCGCGGAAGCCTGTGGGTGCCGGAGCGTCCTGGTTCAGCGCAGGTCCCCGATGGTGTTGCCCACGTAGGTGATGTTGGTCAGCGTGGGGCTGGCGCTCGAGGTGTAGATGCCCCAGCTGGAGGAGTACGCGACGGTGCTGTCCGAGATCGTGGCGTCGCAGGCGTAGAGGTAGAGGTTGCCCTTGCCGTTGTCGCCGCCGTACTCGACGGTCACCCAGTCCAGCACCACGTCGGCCGCGTCACAGCGGGAGTCGAGCTTGATGCCATCCCAGTCACCGGCCGCCGGGGTGGCCGACGCGGAGGTGAAGGTGATGCCGGCGGCGCTGGTGCCGGCGGCGTTGAAGGCCGCCGCGTCGCCGTCCCCCACGATCAGGCCGGCGTTGGTCTCGAAGCGCATGGTCACGCCGTCCTCGATGGTGATCAGGGGCGTGCTGCTGCCTTCGATCTCCACGTCACCCTCGACCAGGTAGTCCACGTCCAGGGCCTGCCAGGTGGCGGTGTTCTCCACGGTGTCCCCGAGCACGTAGACATAGTCGCTGGTGTTGCCCGTGAAGCTGGAGCTGCTGTCGAGCTCTCCCAGGGACTCGGCGGGCAGCTGCACGGCGTAGCGACCGTTGCCGGTGCTGGTGTTGCCGGTGAAGCTGGGGCTGCCCGTGGTGGAGAGCCCGGAGCTGGTGGAGAGGTAGAGCCCGTCCAGCTCGTTGTCCTGGAAGACCGAGTCCTGGACCAGCGGCTCCGAGCTCGAGACCGACATGCCGTGCTCGAGGTTGTCCCGGAAGGTGCAGCCGATGTAGCTGGAGCTGTTGGAGTACACGCGGACGCCGCCGTAGCCGTTGTCCCCGCCGTACTCGACGGTCACGCCCTCAAGGGCGCTGCCGTCGGCGTCGGTGCCCATGTACACCCCTTCCCAGTCCCCGGGCGCCGGGGAGGTGGCGCTCGAGCTGAGCAGGATCCCCGTGCTCGTGCCCGTGGCCACGAGGGTGCCCGTGTTGTTCCGGCCGACCTCGAAGGAGACCGCGGGGTCGAACAGCACGATGACACCGTCCTCCATGGTGAGCTCGGGGGAGGCCGAGCCCTCGACGTCGATGTCCCCCTCGGCGAGGAAGGGCGCGTCCAGGGCCTGCCAGGTCGCGTCCGTCGTGACGTCGTCGGAGCGCAGCACCACCGCGTCGTCACCGTTGCCCGTGAAGCTCGAGCTGGCGTCCAGCTGGCCGGCGTAGTTGGCGGGGAGGATGATGGGGTAGCTGGCGTTGTCGCTGAGGGTGTTGCCGGTGAAGGTCGGGCCGCCGATGGTGTACAGCCCGGAGCTGCTGTTGATCTCCACGCCGTACTCGGCGTTGTGCTCGAAGACACTGTCGCTCACCGCGGGCTCTGCGCCACCGGCGACGTACATCCCCGACTCGCTCGAGTAGCTCACGGTGCAGGAGCGCAGCGCCGGGGTCGCGCCCGACAGGCGGATGCCGCCGTAGCCGTTGTCGCCGCCGTAGCTGACGGTGAGCCCCTCGAGATCCGAGCCGCCGTCGTCGCTGCCGATGTACAGGCCGTCCCAGTCGCCCTCGGCGGGCACGGCCTGATCGCTGGTGAAGATCACCCCCAGGGTGGTGCCCTGGACCTGCAGGGAGCCGGGGTTGCCCACGCCCACCTCGAAGTCGGTGCCGGTCTGGAACTGCAGCTCCACGCCGTCCTCGATGGTCAGCACCGGGTCGTCGGTGCTGTGCTCGAGGTTCAGGTCCCCCTGGACCAGGAAGGGCACCCCGAGGTCCTGCCAGGTGCCGTCCCAGGGGATGGTGTCGCCCAACAGCGCGACGTAGTCCTCGCCGTTGCCGGTGAAGCTGCTCGAGGCGTCCAGCTGATCGGCGTAGGCCGCCGCGAGCTCCACGGCGTAGCCGCTGTTGCCCGTGACCACGTTGTCCACGAAGGTGGGCCCGGCCGTGCTGTCCAGGCCGCAGGTGCTCGACAGCTCGAGGCCGTGGCCCAGGTTGCTGGAGATCGTCGTGCCCTCGATGGTCGGGAACGCCGAGTTGGACCCGTAGATGCCGGCGCTGTCGTTGTAGCGGATCACCGAGTCGAGGATGGCCGGCGAGGCCCCGTAGACGTAGACGCCACCCTTGCCGTTGTCGCCGGCGTACTCGATGGTCACGCCCTCGATCCAGGAGCCGTCGTCGTAGGCGCCGAACTTCACCCCGTCCCAGTCCGCCTCGGAGGGGCTGGCGTCGTCGGAGGTGAACAACACCCCGTGGGTGGAGGCCTCGACCATCAGGCTGCCGTAGGTGCTGGTGCCCACCTCGAGGGCCGTGCCGCCCTGGAAGTAGACCACTGCGCCGTCTTCGATGGTGAGCACGGGGTAGGCCGAGCCGTAGACCGACACGGTGCAGGTGACCAGGTGGTCCACGTCGGCGGACCAGGTCTCGTCGGTCCGGATGACGCCGCAGTGCTCCTCGATGTCGCAGCCCTCGTCGACCTCGCCGTCGCAGTTGCCGTCGATCTTGTCGTCGCAGACGTCCTCGGCGCCCGGATGCATCGACGCGTCACCGTCCTCGCAGTCGCTGTCGTCGGCGACGTAGCCGGTGGGCATGCTGCAGGCCTCGAGGGTGCTCCCGGCGTCGCCGTAGCCGTCCCCGTCGGCGTCGAGGTACCAGGTGCTGCCGTCCACCACCTCGCCGTCCTCGTCGATGTCACCGTCACAGTCTTCGTCCACGCCGTCGCAGTGCTCGGTGGCCCCTGGGTGGATGTCCGCGTCGCCGTCGTCGCAGTCCTCGCCGGCCGCGGGGTCGACCGCACCGCTGGGGGCCTCGCAGGCGGTGGTGACCGCGGCGGGATCACCGTAGCCGTCGCCGTCGACGTCGGCGTACCAGCCGGTGGCGTCCACCGCGTCCTCGTCGATGTCGCCGTCGCAGTCGTCGTCCACACCGTTGCACAGCTCGTCGGCGTCGGGGTGGATGTCCGCGTCGCCGTCGTCGCAGTCCTCACCGGCGCTCGGGTCCACCGCGCCGCTGGGAGCCTCGCAGGCCGTGACCACGGCGGCGGGATCGCCGAAGCCGTCGCCGTCGCCGTCGGTCCACCACTCGCTGGCGTCGACGGCGTCCTCGTCGATGTCGTCGTCGCAGTCGTCGTCGACGCCGTTGCAGGTCTCGTCGGCCTCGGGGTGGACGTCGGGGTCCTCGTCGTCGCAGTCGCCGGTGGTGTCCACCCAGCCGTCCCCGGTGGAGCAGGCGTTGGTGGTCACCTCGTCGTTACCCCAGCCGTCGCCGTCGGCGTCGGCGTAGACCACATCGCCCGCGCCCTCGTCGATCTCGCCGTCGCAGTCGTCGTCCAGGGCGTTGCAGATCTCCTCGGCCCCCGGGTACACGTCGGGATCGCTGTCGTCGCAGTCCTCGTCCGCGGTCACCCCGTCGCCGTCGAGGTCGACCAGGTTCGAGTCCAGCCCCCCGGTGTCGTCGCTCTTGCCCGGGTCGGGGCAGCCGGCGAGGGAGACGGCGATGAGCGCGCTGGCGGCGAGGGAGACGAGACGCATGGGACCTCCGGCGGTCGACCATAGCAGCAGACCGACCCGGCCGGCCCATCCCCTCGCTGACAGCTGACAGCTGACGGCGTGTCGCTACATGTCCGGAGGCAGCTGGGCGAGCTCGGTGGCGGTGAACACGGGGCCGTCCTTGCAGACATAGACCCGCCCGATGTTGCAGCGGCCACACTTGCCCAGGCCGCACTTCATGCGGTTCTCGAGGGTGGTGAAGACCGCGTCCGTGCCGAAGCCCAGGGAGTCGAGCACCGGCAGGGTGAACTTGATCATGATGGGCGGCCCGCAGACGACGGCCACGGCGTTGTCCGAGGACGGCGCCGCGTCGCCCAGGACCGTGGGCACGAAGCCCACCGAGCCGTCCCAGTCCGGGGTCTCTCCCCCCGGGTCGACGGTCTTGACCAGCCGCACGTCTTCGCGGGCGGCCCAGGCCTCGAGCTCGCGCTTGTACACCAGATCGCCGACGGAGCGGGCTCCGTAGACGATGGTCACCGCGCCGAACTCGTCCCGACGATCCAGGCAGTTGTCGATCACGCAGCGCACCGGCGCGAGCCCGATGCCGCCGGCGATGAAGACCAGATCCTTGCCCTTCCAGGCGTCCACCGGGAAGTGGTTGCCGTAGGGGCCCCGGAAGCCCATGGTGTCGCCCACGTCGAGGTTCGCCAGGGCCCGGGTGACCTTACCCACGGTCTTGAAGCTGCACTCGATGAGCGGCAATCGGGTCGGCGCCGAGGCGATGCAGAAGGTGCACTCACCCTCGCCGAACACCGAGTATTCGGCGAACTGGCCGGCCTGGAACGAGAACGACTCCGCCACAGCGGGATCCTGGAAGGCCAGCCGCAGGGTGGTGGTGTCGGCGGTCTCGACGATGCGCTCGGTGACCCGCATCAGGTGGGGCTGGTAGAGGTTCACAGGGCACCTCCGGTGGGGGTCTCTTCGTCGATGTCCGCCTGGCGTTCAGCAAGCTGCTGCACCACCTCGAGCATGTCGATGCCCGCGGCGCAGGCCCGGGAGCAGCGGCCGCAGCCGGTGCACAGGATGGCGTCGAAGCGGTCGGGGTAGATGGCGAACTTGTGGCTCACCCGCTGGCGGATGCGGGCGCCCTGGTCGCCGCGGGGGTTGTGGCCCGCGCCGTGCAGAGTGAACAGCCCGTACTGGCAGTAGTCGTGGTTTCGCCGGCGGGTGCCCGAGGCGACCCCCTCCTGCTCATCCACGATGTCGAAGCAGTGGCAGGTGGGGCAGACCATGGCGCAGGCCCCGCAGCCGTGACAGGCCAGGGCCAGCCGACCCCAGTGGGGATCGACGAAGTGGGCCTCGATCCACTGACGGGCCAAGGCCGGGTCGAGCCCCTGGGCGTGGGCGAGCCCTGCGCCGAGCCCGGCGCGGAAGGCCGCGGCGGCCTCGGCGTCGCCGGCGTCGCCGAACAGGGCGGCGTGGGCCTCCACGAGGGCCTGCCCCTTGCCCGTGTGGATCTCGGCCAGGAAGCCGTCGCCTGCGGGCACAAGCAGGATGTCGGCGCCCTGAGGGCTGTCCGGCGCCAGGCCGACGCCGGTGCAGAAGCAGGCGTCGTCGGACTTGTCGCAGGCCAGAGCGATGACGGTCGTGGCCTCGCGGCGGCCGAACCAGGGCTCGTCCCGGTAGTCCCAGTCCATGACCCGATCGACGATGGGCAACCCGGCGGCGTCGCAGGGCAGCGCCCCGACCACGACCCGAGGACCGAACTCCGCGGAGACCTCTGTGAGCACCACGTCCTGACCGCGGCGCTCGTAGTGCAGCAGCGGTTCGGTGCTGGGCTGTAAGACGCCTTTGTGGGGGTTGTGGGGCCGCCGATCGTGGGACAGGGCGTCTAAGGAGCCGACGGAGGCGTAGCCCAGGCCGCCCCGGGCGGCGCCGCGCCGGGCCGGCGCGATGACCGTGACCCCGGCGCCGACCAGGTCGGCCACCAGCTGGGCAAGCTGCCCGCGATCGATGTGCTTGTTGGCGATGGGAGCGGACATCAGACGATGAACTCCTCGGCGTCGTCCTTGCGGAAGGCGCCCACGGGGGCGGGGACATCGGGATCGTCGCCCACCACGTGATCGAAGGCGTCGCGCACGACGCCAGCCAGGAAGTGGTTGAACAGGTGCACGGGGATGCCCTCGGGGCAGGCCCGCTCGCACTCGCTGCAGCCTGAGCAGCGCCCGGCCAGGTGCTGGGCCCGGGTCATGTGCCAGGAGAAGTTGCCGCGGGGGTGGGCCGAGGGCTCGATCCAGCGGGGCTGGGTCTTGTCCACGATGCAGCGCTCGCACACGCAGAGGGGGCAGACCTGGCGGCAGGCGTAGCAGCGCAGGCACTTGTCCAGCTCGCGCTTCCAGTACGCCAGCCGCTCGGCCGGGGGCATGGCCATCAGCGCGGCGACCTGATCGTCCAGCTTGCGCCCCTCGGGGGGCGCCGGCGGCAGATCGCCCACGAGGTGATCGGGCAGGCTGGGCTCGCGCACGGCGCAGCCGTGGCAGCGGGGGGCGATGGTCTCCGCGTTGAGCGCGGTGTCCCCATCGGGGCTGTCCACCACGCCACCGCAGCGCACGCCGATGAGCACCACATCCTCGCGATCGAGCTGGCTCTCCCGGAGCAGCCCGGCCACGGCGCGGGCGTCGCAGCCCTTGAGCACCACCGCGCTGCGGCCCAGCCGCTTGACGTGGCCTCGACGAGGGTTGAGGTAGGTGGCCAGGTTGTGCACGCAGCGGTGGTCGAAGATCAGGCGCTCGGCGTCGGCGGGGTCGGAGATGAAGGCGGGGCGCACGCCCCGGCGGCTGGCCTCGTAGCCGACGACCAGCTTCACCTCACCGGCCTCGAGCAGCTGGCGGGCGAGATCCTGGAGGGCCTTCATGCGACCTCCCCGCGCTCGCTGCCCGGGTAGGCCTCGAAGGGTCCCAGGCCGCGGATGCGCTTCGT
Source organism: uncultured Enterobacterales bacterium (assembly GCA_964481655.1). Taxonomy (GTDB): domain Bacteria; phylum Myxococcota_A; class UBA796; order UBA796; family JAFGLY01; genus CALDOK01. The sequence continues at coordinate 27,127 of CAYZVO010000023.1, forward strand.
GGTTTCGTTGACCACGTCGGCCCACTTCTGGCCCTGGCTGGCGGAGACCCACGAGAAGGTGACCCGATCCGAGTCGATGCCCGTGAAGTCCAGCAGCTCCTTGAAGAGCCGGAAGCGGCGCCGCGCGTGGTAGTTGCCTTCGGCGTAGTGGCAGTCGCCCGGGTGGCAACCCGAGACGATGATGCCGTCAGCGCCGCGTTCGAAGGCCTTGATGACAAACAGGGGATCGATGCGCCCGGTGCAGGGCAGGCGCACGATGCGCACGTTGGTGGCCATGGGCAGGCGCGAGGTCCCTGCGAGGTCCGCGCCGGTGTAGGTGCACCAGTTGCACACGAAGGCGACGATCCGGGGTTCGAAGCTCATGGGTTCCTCCGTCACAGGCTCAGGGCCTGGATGGACGCGAAGACCTGGCTGTCGGTGAAGCCGTCCAGCTCGATGCTCCTGGAGGGGCAGTTGGCCACGCAGGTGCCACAGCCCTGGCAGACGCCCGGGTTGACCTGCGCGACGACCTTGATGACGTTGCCCCGCCGGTCCCTGACCTCGAGCTTCTCCACCGCACCGTAGGCGCACGCGCGCTCGCAGTGGAAGCAGCCGGAGCAGGTGCCCTGGTCCACCTTGGCGACCTGGGGCTCGCGCTCGAGTTCGGCCCGGCTGAAGAGCGCCAACACCTTGGCGGCGGTGGCCGAAGCCATCGCGACAGAGTCGGGGATGTCCCTGGGCGCCTGGGAACAGCCGGCCAGGAAGATGCCCGCGGTGTTGGTCTCCACCGGGCGCAGCTTGGGGTGGGCCTCGTTGAGGAAGCCGTGCTGGTCGTAGGAGATGGACAGCTTCTGAGCCAGCTCCTTGACCCCCGGCTGGGGCCGGATGGCGGTGGCCAGCACCACCATGTCGGCGTCGACCTCCATGGGCTCACCGCTCAAGGTGTCCACGCCGTAGACCTTCAGGATCTCGCCCTGCCGGTAGATGGCCGACACCCGGCCGCGCACGTAGTCGGCGCCCGCTTCTTCGGCGGCCCGTCGGGTGAAGGCGTCGTAGCCCTTCCCGGTGGCGCGGATGTCCATGTAGAAGACCGTGGCGTGTCCGCCGTGCACGCTGTGCTGGTAGAGCATGGCGTGCTTGGCCGTGTACATGCAGCAGATGCCCGAGCAGTACTCGATGCCCTTGGCCGGGTCGCGGGAGCCGGTGCACTGGATGAAGACGATGTTCTTGGGGGCCTTGCCGTCGGACGGCCTCAGGATCTGGCCGCCGGTGGGCCCCGACGCCGAGGCCAGGCGCTCGAACTGCAGGCCGTCGATGATGTCGGGGTCCTCGCCGTAGCCGTACTCTCCGTAGCCCTTCAGGAAGGGCTCGGGCTGATCCTTGCCCACCTCGTAGAGCTGGAAGCCGGTGGCCACCACGACCGCACCCACCTTCTCCTTGACCAGCTCGTCGCCGCCGTCGAAGGAGATGGCGTCGGCCGCGCAGACCTTGGCGCACTTCTGGCAGACCGCGCGCACGGGCTTGCCGCGGGCCAGGGCCCGGGCCTCGGCCTTGTAGTAGAGGCAGTGCTCCCGATCGATGACGGGCTTGTTGGGGACCGCCTGGGGGAACGGGGTGTAGATGGCCGGGCGGTTGCGCAGGCCCATGTCGAACTCGTCCGGTGCCTTCTTGCTGGGGCAGACCTCCATGCACTCAGCGCAGCCGGTGCAGGCGTCGAGATCGACCGAGCGACCCTTCTTGCGGATGGTGACCTCGAAGTTGCCGATGTAGCCGTCGAGCTTCTCGACTTCGCTGTAGGTGTACAGCTTGATGCGCGGGTGCTGGTAGGCGTCCACCATGCGCGGGGTGAGGATGCACTGGGAGCAGTCGAGGGTGGGGAAGGTCTCGGAGAGCTGGGACATGTGCCCGCCGATGCTGGGCTCCTTCTCCACCAGGATGACGTCGCGCCCGGCCTCGGCGATGTCCAAGGCCGCCTGGATGCCGGCGATGCCGCCGCCGATGACCAGGGCGGTGGGGGTGACCGGGATGCGGATGGGCTCGAGGGGGGCGTTCTGCTTGACCTTCTCGATCATCACCCGGACCAGGTCGGTGGCCTTGGCGGTGGTCTCGGGGACGCGGTCGTGGATCCACGCGCAGTGCTCGCGGATGTTGGACATCTCCATCAGGAAGGGGTTGAGCCCCGCGCCGGAGACCGCGCGCCGGAAGGTCTTCTCGTGCATGTGCGGCGAGCAGGAGGCCACCACCACGCCGTCGAGGCGATGCTCCTTGATGGCGTCCTTGACCATGGTCTGGCCCGGATCGGAGCACATGTACTTGTAGTCCACCGAGCAGACGACCGAGGGGTGATCCGCCACATCCTCGGCGACCTTGGCGCAGTCCACGGTGCGGGCGATGTTCTCGCCGCAGTGACACACGAACACACCGATGCGTGCCATCAGGACACCTCCTCACCCGCCGGCTGCAGGGCCGTGCTCAGACGGTCCAGCAGGGGCTTGGTCGAGACATAGTGCCGGTGCAGGCCCATGGCCTTGGGATCGAGCCCCAGCGCCAGGCCCACCAGCTCGGTGACGTAGAGCACGGGCAGGTCGTCGGCGCCGGCCTGGCCCTTGTTCATGGCCGGCTGGCGCATGTCCAGGTTGGAGTGACACATCGGGCACCCCACGACCACGGCCTCGGCGCCCGCGGCCCGGGCGTCGTCGAGGATCTCGCGACCCATGCGGATGACCGAGCCGGTCCGCGACAGCGAGAAGCCAGCACCGCAGCACTCGAGGCGCTTGTTCCAGGCCACCGGCTCGGCGCCCACCGCCGCGCAGACCTGCTCCATGGACTCCGGCTGCTCGGGGTCGTCGAAGTTGGTCACCTTGTGGGGCCGCAGCAGGAGGCAGCCGTAGTAGCAGGCGACCTTGAGGCCCTCGAGGGGCTTGGCCACCCGCTCCTTGATGGCGGGCTCCAGGGCCTGCAGGAAGGCCACGATGTTGAGGATCTCCGGGGGCGTCTCGAGGGGACGCTCCAGGATCTCGGAGACCTCGGTCTTCAAGGCGGCGTCGCCGTTGACCTCGCAGGCCGCGCCGGCCAGGCGGCCGTAGCAGGCCGCGCAGGGGGCGACGATGGTGTCGAGGCCTTGTTGTTCGGCGATGGCCAGGGTGCGGGCCGGCAGGGCGACCCCCAGCAGGTGGTTGGTGGCGTGGGCGGAGCTGGCGCCGCAGCACGCCCAGTCTTCGACCTCCTCGAGCTCGACCTCGAGGGCCTTGACCAGCTCGAGCAAGCTCTCGGAGAACTCACGGGCCGTCGCGTGAAGGGAGCAGCCCGGGTAGTAGCCGTAGCTCATGGGGCCTCCTCGTCGTGGCCGTGCGAGGCGTCACGGCGCTCGCAGGCCTCGAAGATGCGTCGGATCTCGTCGAGACCCTCGATGCGGGTGGGCACCAGGGCGAGCTTGCCCCGGGCCATCATGGCCGGGGCAGCATCGACGTCGTCCATCAGCGCGCCGGAGCGCAGCTTGTAGCCCAGCACCAGGCCGAACTCGTAGAGCCGTCCGTTGAGCTTGACCTGCTCGAGGAAGGCTGTGTGGAAGGCCCGGATCCTGCGCGGCGCCGTGCCCGGCGCTCGCTCCATGGCCAGCTCGCGGGCGGCGTCCACCAGGCGGGCGGGTTCAACCTCCTGGGGGCAGCGGCCCGAGCACTGCTCGCAGGACAGGCAGAGCCAGATGGAGGGGTCCTCGAGGAGGTCCTCGCGGCCCTGCTGGATCTTGCGCATGATCTGCTGGATCCGGGTGGGCATCTCGTGGGCCATGGGGCAGCCCGCGGTGCACTTGCCGCACTGGTAGCAGCGCGCAGGCTCGATGCCCGTGCGCCTTCGGATCTCGCGGGTCAGCGGTGCGCCGTGCTCGTCGTGGCTCACGCGACCTCCAGTGTGCTGGGTGAAATGTACGGTGAAAGTGGATGATACATCAACGGATACGGGGCACAAGTGCGGTGTTTGGCAGGCACCTGGCCCCGGTCTCCGGTTTGTCTATCGCAATGATGGGCTTTGTACGATGCGCGCTGGATCAGCTCTCGAGCAGTTCGTCCAGCAGGCCCGCCAGAGAGACCGATGAGGCCGCGTCCAGCTCGAGCTGGGGCCCCGGGACCATGCTGCCCACGGCCACCACGGTCACCTCCCGCCCGGACAGCCCCGGGAGCCCGTCCATCACCGACCCCGCCGCCCGACGCTCCACCGCCCCCGGTCGCAGCTCGGGGTCGTGGACCAGGACCACGGGCCGCGGGCCGCAGAGGGCGTCCAGGGAGAGCGGGCCGGCCCCCAGGTGGCGCCGCAGCGGCTCGCCGCGGCTCCCGACCCGGCGCTGGATGGCCTCACCCAGCAGGCTGTCGGCGACCACGCAGCCGCCGGCGAACCACAGGCTGCGCGCCCTGGCTCCCACCCCCAGCACGATGTGCTGCAGGCGCTCCGCGTCGGTGATGGGCCGGGTGATGGGGACGGCGGCCCGCTCTCCCGGCAGGGTCGCAGCGGCCACCGTGGCCTCGAGCTCAGTGCCGCTGATGGCGCCGGCGACATCGTGGGCGCCGGCCAGGCGCCAAGCCAGGCGCCGGGCGGGGGCGGCGACGCCGGTGACGACGATCACCGGCTCCGTGCCCGGCACGACGCCGCCGTCCAGCTCTGCGGGCTGGGCGCTGGCGTCATCGATGAGGACCAGGTCTGGGGGGCTGTCCAGCATCACCGGCCAGGCGGCCTGCATCCCCGCCACCGCCGTGACCTCGAAGCCCTGGGCCGTGAGGTCCTCGACCATGCGCTCCGACGCGGCGGGGTGGGCGTTGACCACCATGGCGCCCCGGTTGGCGAGGCGCTCCAGCTCCGCCGCCAGGTTGGTCGGGCGCACCCGCAGCACCCAGTCACCCACCGCGCTGTCCGACCAGCCGGCGCCGTCGTTGCGGGCCACCACCACCCCGTCCACCGGCGAGGGCAGGCCGAGGCCGCGGCCGTCCGGGGTGCACAGGCTCGCCCAGGGCATCCCGCGCTCCAGGCGCTCCCCCGGCTCGGCGACGCTGAGCAGGGCCCGCAGCGAGCGCAGCCCGTGGTCCAGCCAGGCGCCCATCAGCAGGGAGCCGTCCGCGGCGACCCGGACCCAGCTGCGGCGCTCGAAGAGCAGCTCATCGCCCACGGCGGGGACCTCGACGGGGGGAGGCTCGGTCGAAGGCAGCGACACCAGGCGGGCCACCGCGTCGCTGATCTCCCGCGGCGTGAAGGGCTTGGCCACGTAGTCCACCGCGCCCAGCCGCATGAAGCGGGCCGCGGTGTCCACGCTGGCGTAGCCGGTGATGACGATGACCGGGGCCTCGCTGCCGGCGGCGCGCAGCCGCTCGAGGAAGCCGATGCCGTCCAGCTGCGGCATCTTCATGTCCAGCAGGATGGTGTCGAAGCGCTCACTGGTCGCCAGGGCCAGGCCGCGCTCGGGGTCGGTGGCGCTGCGGACGTCGAAGCCCTGCGCCTCGAAGATGCGCTCGCAGGAGCGGCAGATGGGTTCTTCGTCGTCCACGATCAGCAGGCGGGGGTTGGTGTCCATGGTGGACCTCCGTTGGAGTGTTCACCCCTGGACAAGAGCAAGGGCTGTGCCAACCCCGGGGCACGGTGGAAGGCCCACTCTCGGCGCGTCCCCCTGTCATCGTCCCCGGGACACCCGGCCAGCGCGAGCGCCATCCCCTCGCCGCCCGCCCCGCGGTTCCACGCCTCGAAGGCCGGCATCGACGCATGTGTCACCCGCCCTGTGACACTGTCGCTCACAGCAAAGGGGGCGACACACGGCGTCCTTGCCGCGGGCGCCCCCGGCGGATAGCCAGCGCCGCCTCCGAGGAGCCCCCGTGGTCACCCAGTGTCTCTCCCCCGACGTTCACCTCGACCTGCTGGGTCGCGTCTGGTGTGAGCCGACGACCGTGATCACCGACTGGCTGCTGACCCTGCAGCTCGTGTGGCTCGCCGCGCTCAGCCGCGGGCGGGCGCGGGGCTACTTCCTGCTGATGGGGCTGGCGTTCATGGTCGGCGGGGCCCGGCACCTGCTCCACCATCAAGCCCCCGACGCCATCGCCTCCATGAGCATCCTCCAGAACTGCGCGAGCTCCGGCGCCCTGGGCTTGCTCGCGGGGCTGCTCGCCGTCGGCCGCGGCGCGCGCTGGCGGGGACGGGCCGACGGCGTGTACGGCGCGATGGCTCTGCTGTTCGTGCTCGGACACCTCACCCTGGGGGGCTTCGGCCTCACGGTGGCCCACCAGGCCCTGGCCCTGCTGGCCGCGGCGGGGGTGGTGGTGGCGCAAGGGCGCTGGAGCCAGTACCGCGGCTTCCTGATCCACGTGGCGCTGGGGGCGGGGTGTGCCCTCATCTATGCGCTGCGCATCGGAGCCCACCCCTGGGTCGACCACAACGTCCTCGCCCACCTCCTGATGGTGCCGGCGTTCCTGGCGCTCTGGCTGCAGCTGCGGAGCCTGGGCTGGTCCCGGCCCGCCTGATCGACCTGGTCAGCCCCGCAGCCCGTGGCGCTTGAGCAGCCCGTGCAGCTGCGTGCGCGACATGGCGGCCTCCCGGGCGGCGCGCGAGACATTGTCCTCGCAGCGCTCGAGCAGCGCCTCGAGGAAGCGGCGCTCGACGCGGGTCGCCGCCGTCTTGGCCGCGGTGTCCCGCTGGAGACGGGCCTCGCTCCAGCTGCGGGGCGCCGGGACCCTCGAGGGCTCCGGCGGGCGTTCGTGCAGTGCCGCGGGGAGGTGCCGCGGCTCGATGACGTCGGCGTCGCACAGGATGGCCACCCGCTCCACGATGTTGCGCAGCTCCCGCACGTTGCCGGGCCAGGCGCCCCGCTCGAACAGGGCCAGGGCCTCGGGTGAGAAGCGCGCGGCCAGGCTCGCCGGGTTGCGCTCTCGATAGGCCTCGAGGAAGCGCTGGGCGAGCAGGGGCACGTCCCCTCCCCGCTCCCTCAGGGGCGGCAGGGTCACCGGGATGACCTCGAGCCGGTAGCGCAGGTCCTCGCGGAAGCGCCCGGCGGCCACCTCGGCCGCCAGATCGCGGTTGGTGGCGGCGACCAGCCGGATGTCCACCTCGCGGTCCACGCTGTCTCCCACCGGCCGCACCCGGCGGCTCTCGAGCACCCGCAGCAGCTTGCCCTGCAGCTCCATGGAGAGGTTGGCGATCTCGTCCAGGAACAGGGTGCCGCGGTGGGCCGCCGTGAACAGGCCCTGCTTGGCGGAGACGGCGCCGGTGAAGCTGCCCCGGGCGTGACCAAACAGCTCACTCTCCACGACCCCCGGCGCCAGGGCCGAGGGATCGCAGGCCACGAAGGGCTGCCCGGCCCGCAGGCTGAGATCGTGGATGGCCCGGGCGGCCAGCTCCTTGCCGGTCCCGCTCTCGCCGTACAGCAGCACGGTGCCGTCGGTGGGCGCCACCCGGCGGATGACGCCGAAGATGCGCTCCATGGCCCGACTGGAGCCCACCATGCCCTGGAAGTCCCCGCCCCGGAGGGCCAACTCCCTGCGCAGGGCCTGGTTCTCCCGGACCAACACAGAGCGATGCATCACGCGATGCATCACCAGCCTCAGCTGGGTGGGGGTGAAGGGCTTGGGCAGCAGGTCCACGGCGCCGCGACGCATGGCCTCCACGGCCGTCTCCACCGTGGCGTGGCCCGAGATCATCACCACCTCGGCGCGCACCCGATGGGCCCGCAGGGCCGCCAGCAGCTCGAGGCCGTCCATGCGGGGCATGCGGATGTCCAGCAGGATGACGTCCCAGCCCTGCGCCCTCGCGACCGCCAGGCCCTCCACCGGGTCCTGGAGGTGCTCGACCTCGTGGCCCTCACCCCGCAGCACGCGGGCGGCGCCCATGCAGAGCTCGAGCTCGTCGTCGATGATCAGGATGCGGGCGGGCTCTACGGGCATGGCTCAGAACACCTGGTCACGGGCCACGCCGGCCCGGATCAGGGCCAGGCGCTTGTCGAGCAGCGCCTTGCGCTCCCCGGCGGGGAGCCCCGATGCCTCCCTGCGGAGCAGGCGCCAGCCCTCTTCGCGGGTCTCGTCGTCGGCGTAGTCCTCGAGGTACTCGGCCAGGGTGCACAGGGCGTTGGGGGTGCAGTAGCGCTTGATGAAGCCCGGCACCGCGAACTCCATGAAGTGCTCTCCGGTGCGGCCCAGGCGGTAGCAGGCCGTGCAGAAGCTGGGCAGGTAGCCGTCGTGGATGAGCTCGCTCATCACCTCCCCAAGGGTGCGGTCGTCCCCCAGGTCGAACTGGCGGGCCCCCTCTCCTCCGGCGTTGCCGCCGATGTCGATGCAGGAGCCCCCGTCGATCTGGGAGACCCCCAGGGCCAGGATGTCCCGCCGGACCTCCGCCGGCTCCCGCGCGGTCAAGATCAAGCCCGCGTAGGGCACCGCCAGGCGCAGCACCGCCACCAGGTGGCGCAGCTGGTCGTCGCTCACCGCCCAGCGGGGGTCCACGGTCACACCGTCGGCCGGCCGCAGGCGGGGGAAGCTGATGGTGTGGGGCCCGACCCCGTGGACCCGCTCGAGCTGCTGGGCGTGGGCCACCAGCGCCAGGGTCTCGAAGCGCCAGTCGTACAGGCCGAACAGGGCGCCGATGCCCACGTCGTCGCAGCCAGCGGCGATGGCCCGACCCGGGGCGTCCAGGCGGAAGCGGTAGTCACCCTTGCGGGTCCCGCCGGGGTGTACCCGCTCGTAGGTCGGGCGGTGGTAGGTCTCCTGGAAGATCTGGTAGGTGCCGATGCCCGCGTCCTTGACCCGGGCGAAGCCCTCCTGGCTCAGGGGCGCGGCGTTGATGTTGACCCGCCGGATCTCGTCGCAGCCCTGGCGCGTGGCGTAGACCCGCTCCACCGCCCGGGCGATGAACTCGGCGTCGTAGCGGCGATGCTCCCCGAAGACGAGGATCAGGCGCTTGTGCCCCTGGGCCTCGAGGGCCCGCACCTCGGCCTCGAGCTCGGCCTCGCTCAGGGTGTGCCGGGGCAGGTCCAGGTTGCTGCGGCGGAAGGCGCAGTAGCTGCAGTCGTTCTGGCAGTGGTTGCCCAGATACAGCGGCGCGAAGAGCACGATGCGGTTGCCGTAGACCTCGCGCTTGAGGCGCTGGGCGGCGAGGGCGATGGCCGCCACCTGCTCCGGGTCCGAGCAGCGCAGCAGGGCCGCGGTGTCGGCCAGGTCCAGGGGCTCGCGGGCCAGCGCGCGGTCGAGGGCCGCCTGCACCTGCGCGGTGGAGGGCGCTGGCAGCGCCAGCAGCCCCTCGACCCCGCCGAGGGTGACGAAGTCTTCGTGGACGTGGGTGTTGTCAGCACCGTACATGGTGGCCTCCGGTGAGGGCGTGGGGCGACCCCGCGGGACGCTCGGGGGAGCCCGCGCCGTCGCCGATGGTCCGCCCCAGCTCGTGGATGACCCGGCCGAGCCGCTCGATCTGGGCGGCGGGCTCGGCGCTGTCCTCGCCCTTGCCCGGGTAGATGGCGTAGGCGGAGCGGTGGGGGACGGGGGTGAAGTCGGGCATGACCACCGAGGCGCCGGCCTCGAGAGCCCTGCGCAGGCCGGTGTCGCCCGCGGTGACCTGGAAGGCCGAGGTGGCCGGGATGTGCGCCCAGGGGCAGCGGATGCGCAGCCAGGCCAGGCAGCGCAGGACGGTCTCGGGGAGCGTCGCGGGCGGGGCCTCCGCCCGGCGCCCCATGGGGGTCTCGGGGTGGGCCACGAAGGGCCCGACGCCGATCATGTGGGGGCGGAGTTGCGCCACCATGGCCAGGTCGCGGCGCAGGCGCAGGGCGTCCTGGCCGGGCAGCCCGATGAGGAAGCCGGTGCCCACCTGGTACCCGAGGGCCTCGAGGCTGCGCAGCTGGTTCAGCCGCCCCGCCAGGCCCGTCGCGCTGTCGGGATGGGCGGCGCGGTACAGCGCGTCGCTCGAGCTCTCGAAGCGCATCAGGTAGCGATCGGCCCCCGCCGCGCGCCAGGCCGCGAGGCTGCGCACGGGGCGCTCGCCCAGGCTCAGGGTGACGGTCAGCCCGGTCTCCGCCCGCACGCGACGGATCAGGGCGGTCACCCAGGCCTCGCGCAGGCCCGGGTCCTCCCCGGCCTGCAGCACGACCGTGCCCAGGCCGAGGCGGCGGGCCTCGTGGGCGCAGGCCAGGACCGTGTCCTGGTCAAGGCGGTAGCGCGGGACCCGGCGGCCCGCGTGAAGCCCGCAGTAGCCGCAGCGGCGCCGGCAGTGGCTGGAGATCTCCACCAGCGCGCGCAGGTGCACCGCGTCGCCGACCCAGGCGCGCCGCAGCGCGTCGGCCCGGGCCATCAGCACGGCGAGGGGGGCGTCGAAGCCTGGCTCGGCGGGGTCCATCAGGCCGCCTCCCTCGCCACGCTCTCCCGCGGCAGGAGCACCTCGAAGGTGGTGCCCACGTCGGGCTCGCTCTCGACCCTGACCTCGCCTCCGTACAGGTCCACGACCTTGCGGAGGATGGACAGGCCCAGGCCGCTGCCCGGGATGTCGCGGGTGCGCGCGCTCTTGATGCGCACGAACTCCCCGAAGATGCGATCGCGGTCCTCGGCGCTCATGCCGATGCCCGTGTCCGCGACCCGCAGCAGGACCCGGCCGTCCCGTTCCTCCACCGTCAGGTCCACCCGGCCGCCCGGCCGGTTGTACTTGATGGCGTTGGAGACCAGGTTGTTGAGGATGATCCCCAGCTCCTCGGGATCCCCCTGCATCGTCAGCCCCGGGGTCCCGTGCAGCGCCACGCTCACCTCGGCCTCGCCGGCCTGGGGGGCGAAGTCCCCGATGGTGCGCTCGCAGAGCGCCGCGATGTCCAGGGGGGCCAGCTCCCGCTCCCGGGTGCCGGACTCGAGGTGGGTCATGTCCAGCAGATCGACGATCAGCTTGCGCATCCCGCCGAGGCGCTCGATGGACCGCAGGATCGCCTCCTGCTCGACCTCGGGCTGGTCCTTCAGGAGCCCGTCCCGCATCAGGTAGAGGAAGCCCTCCACCGAGGCCAGGGGGGACTTGAGCTCGTGGGCGAGCACGCGGACGAAGTCGAAGCGCACCCGCTGGCGCTCCTCGGCCAGGGCGCGGGCTCGGCGCTGCAGGAGCAGGTGCTGGGCCGCTTTGCTCACCACCGCCCGCAGCTCGCCGGGGTTGTAGGGCTTGGCCAGGAAGTCGAAGGCCCCGCGGCGGGTGGCCGTGATGGCCGTCTGCAGCGTAGCGTAGGCCGTGATCATGATGGTGAGCAGATCCCGATCCTCGCTCGCCAGGCTGCGCAGGATGTCGAGCCCAGAGATGTCCGGCAGCTTGTAGTCCAGCAGCAACAGGTCGGGCTCCCAGGACGAGATGAGGTCCAGCCCCTCCTGCCCCGTGGCCGCGACCCGCAGCTCGAGCCCGAAGCGCTCGCGGGTCTGTGCGACCTCGATCTCGAGCTCGGCCAGCGCGCGGCGCACGCCCTCGCGCATGCCCTGTTCGTCGTCTACAACCAAGACCTTGAGACGGTCCATGACGTCCTCCTCAACCCTGCGCCCGGGCGCCGAGCACCGTGTCGATGGTGCGCTCGAGCTGCTCGAAGCGGATGGGCTTGGTGAGCACCGCGTCGGCGTGGACCCAGGGCTTGCCCGCGCCACCGCCGGCGGCGAAGTCCATGCCGGTGCGGCCGGTGACCGCGGTGACCATGATGACGGGGAGGTCGGGCCTCAGCTGCCCGAGCTGCCAGGCCAGGACGAAGCCGGAGTCCTGACGCTCCATCATCAGGTCGATGAGGGCCAGGTCCGGTGGCTCGGCCCTGGCCAGCTCGATGGCCTCGGCCGCGCTGGCCGCCTCGACCACGCGGAAGCCTGCGCGCTCGAGCCCGATGCGGAGCTGGAGGCGGAAGGCGTCGTCGTCATCGGCCACGAGGGCCGTGCGGGGGATGTCGGTAGCCATGGTTGCGCTCCTGTGTCAGCTCGCCACGTCGCGGGGATCGCTGCGGCGCGGGAAGCGGACGGTGAAGGTGGTGCCCGTGGGCCCCTCGGCGGGGTCGTGCTGGGTCCGGAAGGAGATGTCGCCCCGGTGCATCTTCACGATGCCGTAGGTCACGGCGAGGCCCAGGCCCGTGCCGCGCCCCGGGGGCTTGGTGGTGAAGAAGGGCTCGAAGAGGTTCTTGCGGTGCCTGGGCTCGATGCCGGTGCCGCTGTCGCTGACGTGCAGGAACACGTCCAGCTCGTCCAGGTCCGTGACGACCTCGAGGGTGCCCCCCTCGGGCATGGCGCCGTAGGCGTTGGAGACCAGGTTGGTCAGCACCTGCATCAGCTGGTCGGCGTCGGCCTCGAGCTGTGGCTCGTCGGCCCGGTGCTCCACCGAGACCTCGACGCCTGCGGGGGGCTGCAGGACCTTCATGCCGCGGTCCACCACGGTGCGGAGGTCCACGGTCTCCACGCTGCCCTTGTTCTGGCGGGAGAAGTCCAGCAAGCCCGAGACGATGCGTCGGCAACGATCGGTCTGCTCGACGATCATCACCAGGTCCTCCCGGTAGGGGGAACCCTCGGGGACCTGCTCGAGCAGCAGATGGGCATAGAGCAGCACCACACCAAGCGGGTTGTTCACCTCGTGGGCGATGCCCGCCGCGAGCTGCCCCATGGAGGCCAAGCGCTCGCTGTGCATCAGGGCCTGCTGGGTGCTGGCCAGCTCGTCGTTGGACAGCGCCAGGCTGCTCACCGCGTCCTCGAGCTGCTTGATGGTGTGGGGGAGGCACATCTCCCGCTCGGCCAGCCCCTTGTGGATGGCCTCGGCGTGGGCGCGGCAGGTGGCGTAGCCGCAGGCGCCGCAGTCCAGCTCATCGCCCGGATGCTGCTTGCCCATGCCGCGCATGATCCGTTCGATCTCGCCGTCGGTGGGCGGGGGCTCACGGCGGTCCTTCGGCTCGAAGCTGCGCCCCAGATCCAGCGTCGCCGGGGCGGCGCGGGGGACCGGGGGGCGGCCTCCCCTGCGTTCGAAGGCGGACCGGGCCGACGCGACCACGGCGTTGAGCCTGGTGAAGCGGGTGGTGTCGCAGCTGTAGCCGGGGCCCATGATGCAGCCGTTGCAGCACAGGACCTCGAGCAGTGACACATCCAGCCCGTCGTGGGCGAAGGCCTGCAGGGCCTCCACGAACTCGTGGTTGCCGTCGGTGGCCACCACCCGACCCTCGAGGATGTCCTCACTGATACCCGCCGCCTGCATCAGCCCGCGGGCGATGGGGAAGAGGGCCCCGAGCCCCGCGTGGGGAGGGTCGAACTCCGAGGGCACGACGTCCAGCTCCGGGGGCAGCTCGGCCAGCAGCTCCCGCAGCTCCGTGAAGGTGACCGCGCAGTCGATCTCGCCCCGCATCTCCGGCTCCATGGCCTCGGCCTTCTTGGCGATGCAGGGGCCGGCGAAGACGACCCGCAGCCGGCCGTCCGCCCGCGCCCGCAGCTCGCGAGCGGTGGCGATCATGGGCGAGACGATGGGGGCGAGGGCGGGCACCGCCTCGGGCAGGAACTGGCGCACGTAGTGGGTCACCGCCGGGCAGGTGGTGGCGATGAAGCGCTCACCGGGGTGCTGCTCCATCAGCTCCCGGTAGGCGGCCGCCACCCAGTCCGCGCCGCTGGCCACCTCGCAGACCAGGGCGAAGCCCCGGGCCCGCAGCCGGCCCACCAGCTCGAGGTCCGACAGCTCGGTGAACTCCGCCGGGAAGGACGGCGCCATCACGACGGCCACCGGGGTGCCCCGCTCCAGCATCCGCCGCACCCGGTCCGTGCAGCGCAGCACCTGCTTGGCGTCCTGGCTACAGACCGACACACAGTGGCCGCAGCCGATGCAGCGCTCGTGGATGACCTGGGCCTGGCCGCGATCGATGCGGATGGCCTTGGCCGGGCACTCGCGCACGCAGGTGTAGCAGACGCGGCAGCGCTCGGGGACCGTGCTGACCAGGGCGGGGACCTCGGCGGACGTCATGATGGCTCCGGCTCAGACCGCCTCGCGGCGGTGGTAGCGGGTGTGCAGGAGGTGGTGGGCCCGGGGGCTGCCAGGGGCCTCGAGGCTGCGCTCGTACAGCTCCGTGACGGCGGGGTTGGCGTGGGCGGTGCGCAGGCCGTGCTCGGCGTCGAAGGCGTACAGGGCCGCCATGCGGGCCCGGACCCGCTCGGGGTCCTGGCCGATGGGCTGGCCGCCACCGGCGACGCAGCCGCCGGGGCAGGTCATGACCTCGATGAAGTGGAGATCGTCGCGCCCAGCACGGACCTCCTCGAGCAGGCGGGAGGCCTCGGCCAGGCCACTGACCACCGCGACCCCCAGCTCGAGGGCGCCGACCTTCACCCGCAGCTCCTTGCGCGGGGCGGCGCCCCGCAGGGGCTCGAGGGCGAGGGCCGGGAGCTCCGCGCCGGTGACCATGAAGTGGCCCGTGCGCAGCGCCGCCTCCATCACGCCACCGGACGCACCGAACAGCCGACCGGCGGAGCTGCGCTCACCGAAGGGCAGGTCGGGCTCCTCGGGAGCCAGCTGGTCCAGCGCCAGGCCGTGGCGGGTGATGAGCTTGGCGAGCTCGCGGGTGGTGAGGACCGCGTCCACATCCGCGAGGCCGTCGCGGCCGTGCTCGGGGCGGCCGGCCTCGAACTTCTTGGCCGTGCAGGGCATGATCGAGACCGAGATGATGCGCTCGGGGTCGATGCCCTCCCGCTCGGCCCAGACGGTCTTGATGAGGGCGCCGAGCATCTGCTGGGGGCTCTTGCAGCTGGAGAGGTTGGGGATGAAGTCCGGGAAGCGCTGCTCCACGTGCTTGATCCAGCCGGGGGAGCAGGAGGTCAGCAGGGGCAGCGGGCCTGCGCCTTCGGTCAAGCGCTGGACCAGCTCGGTGGCCTCCTCCATCACCGTCAGGTCGGCGGACCAGGCCGTGTCGAAGACTCGGTCGAAGCCCAGCCGCCGCAGGGCCGCGGTCATCGCACCCACGGCGTCCACACCGGCGGGCAGGCCCAGGGCCTCCCCAAGGGAGACGGACACCGCGGGGGCGTGCTGGACCACCACGATGGTGTCGGGGTCCGCCAGGGCGGCGCCGACCTCGTCCATGTGGCTGCGCTCGCACAGAGCGCCGGTGGGGCAGGCGGTGATGCACTGCCCGCAGGCGATGCAGCTCGAGACGTTGAGCCCCTCGTCGAAGGCCGGGGCGACCACGGCCTTGGCGCCGCGGCCCATGAAGTCGATGGCGGCGACGTCCTGCACCTCGTCGCAGACCCGGACGCACTTGCCGCAGAGCACGCACTTTGCCGGATCCCGCAGCAGCGCTGGGCTCGAGGCGTCGATGTGCCCGCTGCCCTGGCGATGGCCGAAGCGGCGCTCCCGGACCCCCAGGTCCCGGGCCAGGCCCTGCAGCTCGCAGTCGCCGGCCCGGCTGCAGTAGAGGCAGTCGTCGGGGTGGTTCGACAGCAGCAGCTCCACGATGGTGCGCCGAGCCCGCAGGGCCCGCGGTGAGTGGGTGAGCACCGACAGCCCGTCCTGGACGGGGAAGGCGCAGGAGGGCACGAGCCCCGGGCGCCCCTCGAGCTCAACCACGCAGAGGCGGCAGGCGCCGGTGGGGCTCATGTCCCGCAGGTGGCAGAGGGTGGGCACGTCCACGCCGTGGCGGCGCAGGGTGTCGAGCAGGGTCTCGCCCTCGTGGGCTTCGACCGGACGGTTGTTGACCTGGATGGTGGGCATGACGACTCCTCAGCGGACCTCGATGGCGTCGAAGCGGCAGGTGGTCTGGCAGATGCCGCAGCCGATGCAGGCGTCGGCCACGATGTAGTGGGGGGCCTTCCGGGCACCGCGGATGGCGCCGGTGGGGCACTTGCGGACGCAAGCCGTGCAGCCGGTGCAGGCGTCCTCGACGATGGTGAAGGTGAGCAGGCGCTGGCAGGCGCCGGCGGGGCAGCTGCGCTCGAAGACGTGGGCCTCGTACTCGTGCCGGAACCAGCGCAGGGTGGACAGCACGGGGTTGGGCGCGCTCTGGCCGAGGCCGCAGAGGCTGGTGTCGCGGATGACCTCCCCCAGCTCCTCGAGGGCCATCACGCCCCGGAAGCGGGCCAGGGCCTCGTGGCCGCTCTCGTGGCCGCGGCCCCGGGTGATGGCGTCGAGGATGTCGAGCATCCGGGCGGTGCCCTCGCGGCAGGGGATGCACTTGCCGCAGCTCTCCTCCTGGATGAACTCCATGAAGTAGCGGGCCACATCGACCATGCAGTTGTCCTCGTCGAGCACCACCAGCCCGCCCGAGCCCATCATGGCTCCGAAGCCCCGCAGGGTCTCGTAGTCCACGGAGAGATCGAGCTCGTCCCTGGGGATGCAGCCGCCGGAGGGACCACCGATCTGCACCGCCTTGAAGACCTTGCCGTCGGGCACTCCGCCGCCGATGTCGAAGACGATGCGCTCCAGGGAGGTGCCCATCTCGACCTCGACCAGGCCGGTGCGGGCGACCTTGCCCGACAGGGCGAAGACCTTGGTGCCCCGGGAGCGGCCCACGCCCATGTCCGCGAAGACCTTCGCGCCCTCGGCCAGGATGCCGGGCAGGTTGGCGAGGGTCTCGACGTTGTTGATGATGGTGGGATGGCCCCCCAGGCCGCTGGCCGCCGGGTAGGGCGGGCGGGTCCGGGGCATGCCGCGCTTGCCCTCGACGCTGTGCAGCAGGGCGGTCTCCTCGCCGCAGACGAAGGCGCCAGCGCCCTGCCGCATCTCGAGCTCGAAGGAGAAGTCGGACTCGAGGATGTCATCACCGAGCAGGCCACGATCGCGGGCGTCGGCGATGGCGCGCTCGAGGCGGGCGATGGCCAGGGGGTACTCGGCGCGGATGTAGATCACGCCGCGGTGGGCGCCGATGGCGAAGGCCGCGATGGCCATGCCCTCGATGAGCCTGTGGGGGTCCCCTTCGATGATGGCGCGGTCCATGAAGGCGCCGGGGTCGCCCTCGTCGGCGTTGCACACCAGGTAGCGCGTCGTGTCGGCCTGCTGGGCCGCGAGCTTCCACTTGGTGCCCGTGGGAAAGCCGCCACCGCCTCGGCCGCGCAGGCCCGAGCGCTCCACGGTCTCCCGCACCGCAGCAGGGCTGGACTGGGTGAGGGTGTGGGCGAGCGCCGCGTACCCTCCGCGGGAGAGGTACTCGTCGAGGCTGACCGGGTCGAGCAGCCCACAGTTGATGAGCACCCGCCGCGCCTGGTGGAGGAAGAAGGGGTGCTGAGAGAGAGCGCGCACTCCTGTCCAGGCGTCGGCACCGTGGGGGCCGTGCTGGCCGAGGCGGTGGTCGGAGAGGGTCGGGTCGGCGCAGTCGCCGCGGTCCAGCACCGCCGCGAGCAGCGCCGGGACCAAGGCGGCGTCGATGCGCCCGAAGGCCACCCGCTGGCGGCCGGGGAGCTGCACCTCAACGATGGGCTCCTCGGCGCAGAGGCCGATGCAGCCCACCTCGACGAGCTCCGCATCGACACCGCGCTCGGCGAGGCCGGCGCGGATGGCGGCGAGGGTCGCGCCCGCGCCAGCGCCCAGGCCGCAGGTGCCCGTGCCCACCATCAGCAGCGGGCGCGCCACCGTCTCGCGACGCAGGCGGGGGATGTCGGCGCCGGGGAGCAGGCGGGAGAGCAGCCCGCTGGGGGGCACGGCGGGGAGGGTCGAGACCGAGAGGGCGTCAGCCATCCTGCACCTCGCTGGCAGCGGCGCGGCAGCCGTCGAGCACCTCGGTGATGCTCTCGGGGCTGACGCCGGCGTGGAAGTCGTCGTTGATGCGGACCACGGGAGCCAAGCCGCAGGCGCCGATGCAGGCCACCGTCTCCAGGCTGAACAGCCCGTCACGGCTGGTCTGGCCGTCGGCGATGCCCAGATGGCGCTCGCAGGCATCGAGCACCGCAGCGGAGGCCTTCACGTGGCAGGCCGTGCCACGGCAGACCTGCACATGGAAGCGGCCGGGCGCCGTGAACCGGAACTGGTTGTAGAAGGTGGCCACGCCCCAGACGCGCGCGGAGGGCAGACCGAGGTGTTCGGCGATGGCCTCGAGGTGGGCGCGAGAGAGGTGACCGTGGCGTCCCTGGACCTCTTGCAACAGCGTGATGAGGCCCTCGGGCGCGCGGGGGGCTTCTCGCTCCAGGATGGAGGAGAGCGATGCAGCGTCACTCATGACGGCTCCTGTGGGATGCCCGCGCGAGCCAGGCCAGCTTCACCAGGGCGGAGGTGAAGTCGATGGACTCCACGAAGGCGTCAGTTGGCATGCGCAGGCGGGCGGGGGTGAAGTTCAGGAAGCTGCGGACGCCCAGCGCCCACAGTCGGTCGGCCATGGCCTGGGCGGCCTGCTCGGGCAGGGCCAGGATGGCCACCTGGATGGGATCGGCCTCGAGGGCCGCCTCGAGCTCGTCCACGTGCCGCACGGTGCAGCCGTGCAGCTCCCGGCCCGTCTTGCGGGAGTCGCGATCGAAGGCCAGGGCCATGGTCAGGGGACCGGGGTGGTCCTCGTAGTAGTGCAGCAGGGCGCGGCCGATCTGGCCGACGCCGATCACGGCCATACGCTCAGGCTCAGGCGCGTCGAGGACCGTCGTGAGCTCGCGCTCGAGCGCCGTGAGGGCGTAGCCCCTGCGGGGGCTGCCCTCGAGCTCGAAGCTCATCAGGTCCCGGCGGACCTGGGAGGCCGTGCAGTGGGCCAGCTGGGCCAGCTGGTGCGAGAAGACGTGGGTCTGTCCATCCGCCAACAGTTCGCGCGCGTGGCGGCGGTAGAGGATCAGGCGTTCGAGGGTGCGCTCGGAGGTCATGGGGGCTCCAGGGGGGCGCGCGTTCCGTTACCGGAATCACACTGTTACTCGATTCACAGCTGAGGACAAGACCGTCAGCTGTGAATTCCGTAACACTGACATCCATCACGATCACGTCCTGGACGCAGGTTTTCCCGCCCTTTTCGCCTCCCCTCCCCCCCTACAGCCGGTGCAGGAAATGGATCTGGGTCAAGGCGAACACGCCTGTTCGAGAAATGAACAGGTGGTTCCTTCCGGGCGCCGGGGGTCAGCGGCTACCGGCCGACGAGCGGACGTCACACCCGCCCTGATGAGCTACCCCTCCAGCAGCATCCGCGCGCCCGGGAAGGGCTCGAGGGCCCTCGGCAAGATGCCCAGGCTGTGGGCGATGACCACGCCGTAGTTGGTCACCGGCACACCAGCCGCGCGGCAAGCCTGCAGACGACTCAGCATGGCCCGGCGGTTGGTCATGCAGCCGCCGCAGTGGATCACCAGGCTGTAGTCGCCCAGATCATCCGGGAAGTCCCGCCCCGCCGCGTGCTCGATCTCGAGGCGCACCCCCGTGTACTGGGCCAACCAGCGCGGGATCTTGACCCGACCGATGTCTTCACCGATGGGGTGGTGGGTGCAGGACTCGGCGATGAGCACCCGGCCCCCCGAGCGCAGCCCATCGACCGCCAGCGCCCCCCTCACCTGGGTGGGCAGATCCCCTCGATACCGGGCGAAGAGCACCGAGAAGCTGGTCATGGGCACGCCGGGCGGCGTGTCCGCGGCGACCTGCAGGAAGGCCTGGGAGTCGGTCACCACCAGATCGGGGGGCTGGCGCAGGCGCATCAGGGCCGAGCGCAGCTCCCGCTCCTTGGTCACGATGGCGATGGCGTCGTGGTCCAGGGTGTCCCGCAGGGCCTGGACCTGGGGCAGGATCAGGCGCCCTCGGGGGGCCTCCTTGTCGATGGGGACCACCATCACGACCACGCCCCCCGGAGGCAACAGGTCGCCCAGCAGGCTGGGCTGCTCGATCCAGTCCGCGGGGGCGGCGGCGAGCAGCAGAGAACGGAGGGCGTCCAGCCCCTCCCCTGTCGCGGCCGACACGCCCTGGGCCTGCCAGCCCCGCTCCGAGAGCTGGGCGGACAGGCTCGGCGCCAGTGGGGACCGATCGATCTTGTTCAGCGCGACCACCACGGGCACACCCCGAGCCGCGAAGCGCTCGAGCAGCGCCTCTTCGGGCTGCCCCCAGCTCCCGGACTCGGCCACGAGCAGGGCCAGGTCCGTGCGCTCGAGCACCGCCATGCTGCGGGACACGCGCTGGGCGCCCAGCTCCCCCTCGTCGTCCACACCGGCGGTGTCGATGAAGACCACGGGACCGAGGGGCTGCAGCTCCATGGGTCGCTCGACGGGGTCGGTGGTGGTGCCGGCCTGCTCCGAGACGATGGCCACCTGCTGCCCGGTCAGGGCGTTGATCAAGCTCGACTTGCCGGCGTTCCGGCGCCCGAACAGGCCGATGTGCAGGCGCATGCCGCGGGGGGCGCGCTGGGGGCTCACGGGGTCCCCCCGCCGGGCAGCGGGCCCGGGTGCCCGAGGCGACAGACGGCCTCGGGGCTGGTGAGCTCGGCCAGGCCGTCCTCATCGAGCAGACCCTCGGCGAGCACCTGGTCGCGCACGGTGGCGCCCGCCGCCAGGGCACGCCCCACCAGGGCCGAGACCGCGTCGTAGCCCAGGGCCGGGACCAACGCGGTGGCGAAGGCCGTGGAGCCCCCGACCAGGGCGGCGCAGCGCTCGACATCGACCTCGATCCCGTCCACACAGCGCTCGGCCAGGGCCACACAGCTCCGGGTCAGCAGGTCCAGGCTGTCCAGCAGGCTGTCGGCCACCAGGGGCAGGAAGGGGTTGAGCTCCAGGCTGCCCCCCGCGCAGGCGTGCACGATGCTCTGGTGGTGGCCCAGCACCCGCATGGCCGCCTGGGTGACGGCCTCGGGGATCACCGGGTTGACCTTGCCGGGCATGATGCTCGAGCCGGCCTGCCGGGGGGGCAAGCGCAGCTCCCCCAGCCCAGCCTCGGGCCCCGAGGACAGCAAGCGCAGATCGCCGCAGATCTTGATCAGGTTGGTGGCGCAGGCCTCGAGGATGCCGCTGACCTCGACGAAGACGTCGGCGTTCTGGGTGGCCTCCTGCAGGTGCGGGGCCCGGGCCAGCCCGAGGCCGGTCTGTTCCCTGAGCAGGTCCACCACCCTGAAGATGTAGGCCCGGGGGGCCCCCAGCCCGGTGCCGACGGCGGTGCCACCCAGGTTGACCATCCTCAAGCGCTCCTCGCACTTGTAGACCCGCCAGCGGTCGCGCTCCACGGCCTGGGCCCAGGCACCGAAGCTGCGCCCCATGGTGGTCAGCACGGCGTCCTGCAGCTGGGTCCGCGCCACCCGCACCAACCCCTCGTGGCGCCGCTCCTGCACCTGCAGGCTCTCCTGGAGCTGCACCAGGGCGGCGTCCAGCCCCCGCACCCCTCGGATGGCGGCCACCCGCAGCGCGGTGGGGAAGGTGTCGTTCGTGGACTGGTGCCGGTTGAGATCGTCGCTGGGCGAGATGATGTCGTAGCGGCCCGGGCGCTCCCCCAGGATCTTCAGGGCCCTGTTGGCGAGCACCTCGTTGACCGCCATGTTGGTGCTGGTGCCCGCGCCCCCTTGCAGGGCATCCACGATGAGCCAGGCCCGGTGCCGGCCGGCGGCCAGCTCGACGCAGGCCTGCTCGATGGCGGCGAAGATCTCGGGCCGATCCCCCCACCGGCCCAGGGCGTGGTTGCAGCGCGCCGCGGCCCGCTTGACCTCGCCGTATGCGGCCAGCAACGCAGGATGCACCCTCCGACCGGCCAGATCGAAGTTGTCCAGGGCGCGCTGGGTGTGCACGCCGTGCAGATCCTCGGCCTCGAGCTCGAGCTCGCCGAGGGCGTCACGCTCACGTCGGGTTTCCATGCCCCGAACATACGCCGACCAGCGGACACGTCAGCCCGACTCACGCCGGGATGTGACATCCCTCGCCAACGGCGCGCTCTCGAGCACCCCCGAGGATGATCCCGATCGCCTCCCGGGACGAGGGGTGCCGCGCCGATCAGCCCTTGGTCACCGACAGCAGGTAGGACCGCCCGCAGTCCGCCCCGCCGACCGCGTCGATCATCACCCCGTAGGTGCCCCCGTCGTCCACGAAGGTCTCGCCCTCTTCCCGCAGGGACAGCTCACCGGAGCCATAGTCGCTCTGCAGCTCCTCGAAGCTCCCGTCGTCGGCCACCCGACCCAGCTTCAGGCGGTAGGTGGCGTCGGAGGGGATGTTGGTCAGGCTGACCTCGAAGCCGAAGCTCTCGTACCAGGGATCGTCGATGTAGAACGAGAACAGGTCGTCGTCGTCGTCGTTGTGGAGGATGCCCGAGACGCTGTAGTGCTCGTCGTCGGCCAGGCTTCCCAGGTAGAACCAGGCGGTGTCGTTGGGCTCGTAGATGTCGTCGCCGGCGGCGTCTTCTTCGTAGACCCCGTCGCAGTCGTCGTCCATCCCGTTGCACTCGTCGTCCTGCTCCGGGTGGACCGCCGCGTCGTCATCGTCGCAGTCGCCTTCGTTCTCGGACCAGCCGTCGCCGTCGTCGTCCCGATCGAAGGGGTCCTCCGGGACTGTGTCGGTGTCGGTGTCGCCCGTATCCACCGGGCTGTCGTCCGGGGTGGTCTCGGGCGGCGCGGTGTCACGCGGCACGTCGGTCACCGTGTCCGGCACGGCGAGCTGACATCCGACCAGCAGCGGGAACGCGAGGGAGAACGCCCTCATGGCTTCGATCCTCGGGCAAACGGGAACGCGGGGATAGGATAACGTCCACCTGTCCTCTCCGCTCCGGGTCTCCACCGTGATGTCCACCACCGCGCACGCAGCTTCCACCCAGTCCAACAGCCGGGTGCTGGTCACCGGCGCCGGCGGCTTCCTGGGTCGGCACCTGTGCGCGCTGCTGCTGGAGCGAGGGGCCGCGGTCCACGGGACCTGGAGGTCGAGCCCCGCGCCAGACGGCGTGGTCGCGCACCAGGTGGAGCTGACCGACGCCGAGGCGGTCCGGGCGTGCGTCGAGGCGGTCCAGCCGGTGCTGGTGTTCCACCTGGCCGCGCCGGTGAATCTCAGCCGCGACCCCGCGGCCTTCCTCGCCCTCAGGCCGGGCATCCTGGACGCCACCCACCACCTGGCGAGCGCATGCCTCGAGCAGGGTGCGCGGCTCGTCGCTGCGGGCACCTGCGAGGAGTACGGCAGCCTCGCCGCACCCTTCGCGGAAGGCGACCTCCCCCAGCCGGTCTCGGCCTACTCGAGCCTCAAGCTGGCGGCGACCCAGTGGCTGCTGACCCTGCACCGGGTCGCGGGGCTGCGGGCCACCGTGGTGCGCCCCTTCCTGAGCTACGGCCCCGGCCAGGCCCCCGAGCGCCTGATCCCGGCGGCCATCGACGCGGCCCTCGACGGCCGGCCCTTCGACATCACCGACGGCCGCCAGACCCGCGAGTTCAACTTCGTGGGCGACGTCGTGCGCGGCATCGCCACCGCCTCCGCGCCCCAGGCCATCGGCCGGATCGTGAACATCGGCGGGGGCCCCGAGCTCCCCGTGCGCGCCATCACCGAGCGGGTGTTCGCCCTCGCCGGCGCCGATCCAGCCCTGGTACGGGCCGGCTCCCTGCCCCGCCGGGGCGGTGAGGTGGAGCGCTTCTTCGGGGATCACAGCCTCGCCCAGCGCCTGCTCGATCACCGCCCGGCGGTGAGCCTGGAGCAGGGCCTGATGAGAACCATCGAGCACAGGAGACAGGATGTCCACCCGTGAGCTGCTCAGCTCCATGAGCGTCGAGCCCCTGGAGATGTACGTGGATGGCCGTGGAATCCTCTACAAGGCCTTCCCCCACGCCGTCGGCGGCGAGGTCTACCTGATCTCCATCGAGCCGGGCCTGGCCCGCGGCCACCACTTCCACGCCGAGCGGGGCGAGTGGTTCGTCGGCATCCAGGGCACCCCCACCCTGGTGGTGGCCGACCCCTCGAGCGGCGAGCGCCGGGTGTTCCCCCTGGCCGGGCGCCGGGTCTGGGTGCCCGCGGGCCTGGCCCACGCCATCTTCGCCCCGGCCGACGAGGCCTGCCTTGTGGCCGCCGCCATGGACCTGCCCCACCACCCCGACGACGTGCACCGCCACCGGCTGGAGGCTCCTTGATCGCTGCGGTGGTCCTGTGGGTCCTCGCGTCCGTGTGCCTCCTGATCGGGGCACCGGGCTGGGCCCTGGGGCTGTTCGTCCTGCCCGCCGTGATCTGGGCCCCCGGCTGGGGCTGGGCCCGCTGGCTCCACGGCCGGCGTGAGGCGCCGGGCTCGCCCCTGCAGATCGCCATCGACGCCGCATGGATCGGGATCGGGCTGGTGGTGCTCAGCGGGACCATCGTCCGGGAGCTGAGCCTGGCCCCGGGCTGGCTGCTCGCCCTGTCCGTGCTCTGGGGCGTCCCCGGGCTGGTCATGGCCTGGCGCCAGCGCGCACCGCGCCTCGAGCTGCCCGACCACCGCGTCCTCGCCGGACTGGCGGCCGTCGCCTTCGCGGTGGTGCTGGTGGCCTGGAACCACGCCCCGGGCCTGGTCCGGCCCATGGACGCCTACTGGTGGCACGGTGCGCCCGATCAGGGAGGCTGGCAGCGCACTGTGATCGAGGGCGAAGACTTCGAGGCCATCGGCTGGCCCGAAGCGGGCGCCATGAAGGCCGAACTGGAGGCCGGGGAGCACCGCCTGCTGGCCGCCAGTCGCGGCCCCCTGCTGGTCGCGGCGCGGGCAGACCAGGGCACCACAGTGACCATCGCCCAGGACACGGTCCTCGACGAAGCCATCGTCGAGACGGATCCCCAGGAGCTCGAGGAAGAGGGCCCCGTGCCCCGCTACCTGGACCGGGGGGTCGCCGCCGCCTACGCCGAGCTGTCGCCCGGCGCGCTCACCGTCACCCTCTCCGCCCCCGCCACCGTCTACCTGGTGCCCAGCCAGGACGCCGTCTGGGCCCTGGACGAGCTGGGTGAGCTGCGCTTCGTCCACTACTACCAATGCCTCAACATCGTGGAGAACCTGCGCTGGGCACGGGACACCACGGTCAACCTGCGCGCCACGGTGAACCAGCCACCCCTGTGGGCCTACGTGCTCGCCGTGCCCTCGGCCCT
Source organism: uncultured Enterobacterales bacterium (assembly GCA_964481655.1). GTDB lineage: Bacteria > Myxococcota_A > UBA796 > UBA796 > JAFGLY01 > CALDOK01. Next base: position 51,993 of record CAYZVO010000023.1, read on the forward strand.
CATCGACCAGGACCAGAAGGGCGCGGCGCTGATCTTCCTGTGGGTGCTGATGCTCTGCGGAGCCACCGGCGTGCGGCTGCTGCAGCTCGCCGGCGCAGGCGCGACCTGGCCCGCCTGGGTGATCCCGGCCCTGGCCACCGCGATCCACGGCCGCCTGATGGTCGAGCCGGGCAGCTTCAACTTCCCCGACTCCCTCTACACCGCGGCGGTGCTCGCGGGCTTGGTCGCGCTGCTCCAGCCCGGGCCCGTGCGGCTCAGCCTGGTCGCCATCGCCGCCAGCCTGCTGCGCTACCCCGGCGCGGTGCTCATCGCCGGGGCGACCTTGCTGTGGTCCCTGATGCAGGGCCGGCTGCGGGGGCTGGTGAAGCCCGCGCTGGGCATCGCCGGCATCGGCGCGGGGGTGCTGGCCCTGGTCGCCCTCGTCGGGTTGGTCAGCGGCAACCTCGCGGAGTGGTGGAAGATCCTGTGGTTCGAGACCTTCTTCGAGCACTGGCACGGCGAGGCCGATCCGCGGATCCTGCTGTCCCGCACCCCGTGGTTCTACTGGACCTGGGTGGTCTACGCCGGGGGCGCCCCCCTGCTGGCCCTGGTGGGCGCCAGGGGCCGTTCGTTGCTGCTCATCGCCACCGCAGGCTGCTACTCGCTGTTGCTGTGCACCATCGACCACTCGCCCACCCACTACTTCCTGCCGCTGGTGTACATGAGCGCCATCGCGCTCGCCGCAGGCGCCGGGACCCTGCCCCAGCGGGTGGTGCGGGCTGTGGTGCTGGCCCTCGGGATCATCGGGCTGAGCTGGAGCGCCTTGCTGGGGCACGCGATGTAACGACACCCACTCCGGTCAGTGCTCATGGCCGTGGTGGTCGTGTCCAGCGTGGTCGTCGGGCTCGCTGTGGGCCCCTTGTTCGTGGGCGCTGTGATCGTGCACGCTGTGATCGTGCAGCTCGCCGGAGGTGCCGTGGCTGTGGGGCACGAACAGGGCGATGACCAGCAACAGCGCCACACCCGCGGCGAAGGCGATGAAGTGGACCAGCGCCCGCTTCGCGCGCCCCTCGCGGTTGATCTCGGGGATCAGATCCGCCGCGGCGATGTAGATGAAGTTGCCCGCGCCGAAGGGGATCAGGAACGCCACGTCGATCTGGGAGGACAGGCCCCAGGCCAGCAGGCCGCCCACCAGGAAGGTCAGGCCAGACAGCAGGTTGAACAGCAGGGCCTGCTTCTTGGGGAAGCCGCCGTGGATCAGGATCCCGAAGTCCCCCAGCTCCTGAGGCACCTCGTGGGCCGCAGCCGCGACCCAGGCCACGATGCCCAGGCGGATGTCCACCAGGAACGCCCCGGCCACCGCCAGGCCGCCGATGAAGTTGTGCATGCCATCGGCGATGAGGATCAGCCAGCCCAGCGGCTCTCTGTGGTCGTGATCGGGCTTGTGGCAGTGGTGCCAGTGCAGGAACTGCTCCAGCATGAAGAAGGAGCCGAAGCCCGCCATGCACCACAGCCAAGGGCTCAACCCCGACATCTCTTCGACGGCCGCAGGCATCAGGTGGAACAGGGCTCCACCCAACAGGGACCCGGCGGACATGGCCACCAGCGGCAGGATGATGCGCTCGAAGTGCCGCTTGGGCAGGATCAAGGTGAGGCTACCCACCAGGGCGATGCAGCTCATCACCACGCCGCCACCGAGGATCCACCAGAACGCGTCCATGGGGGGCCTCCGGGGAGCGCGATGTTCGCAAGAGCGCGACGACAGCGTCCACAGCGCGCCAGGTAATACAAAGTCTGCCCGCTGGGAAGGGACAACGCCGTGTATGTGTCCACCACGGCACGCCGCCCCGGCCCTTGCGACGCCCCGCGCGCGCGGATAGCCGCCCCGCCACAAGGAGATCCCATGAACCGGTCCAAGATCCTCATCGCCACGTCCCTGCTGCTCGCTGCCAGCCTGGTCACCTGCCTGGCCTGCTCGGAAGACCCCGCCCCCGCCCCGCCGCCGGCCCCCGCGCCTCCCCCCGAGCCGGAGAGCCCCTTCGCCAAGGAGCTCATCAAGGAGTGGAGCGACAGCCACATCACCTGGTACGTCGAGGCCGGCATGCTGGGCGACAAGCAGGTCATCCTGCTCTCCGAGGCCCGCTTCGACACCGGCCCCGACGGCAAGCCGGCGCCCAAGCCCGCCACCATGCAGGTCCTCACCAAGACCGACGCCGGCTGGGACAGCTCCGAGCTGAACGACCCCGAGGGCGCCGTGTTCCACAAGGCCATCATCCGCGACGGCAAGGTCCTGACCATCTCCGGCGCCAAGCCCGGGGCCGAGGGCGCCCAGGGCATCCTCAAGAGCTGGACCCTGGCCGACGACGGCTCCTGGTCCGCCGAGACCCTCTGGGCCCAGTCCTGGGGTGGCAAGATCCAGCGCATCCGCGACCTCGAGATCGGTGACGTTGATGGCGACGGCGCCGACGAGTACGTCATGGCCACCCACGACGAAGGCGTCATCGCGGTCTACGAGCTGGACGGCACGGTGACCGAGCTGGACCAGAAGGCCGACACCTTCGTCCACGAGATCGAGATCGGCGACATCGACGGCGACGGCACCGCCGAGTTCTTCGCCACCCCCTCGGACCGCAACAAGGCCGACGCCAGCCAGCACGGCGAGATCGTCATGTACCGCTGGGACGGCAAGGCCTACGTCCGCTCCATCGTGGACGCTGGCGAGTCCACCCACGCCAAGGAGATCCTGGCCGCCGACCTCGACGGCGACGGCACCACCGAGTTCTTCGGCGTGATGGAGGCCTCCCTGGGCGCCAACAAGCAGATCGTCACCCCGGTGGAGATCCGCCAGTACCTGCTGCAGGACGACGGCACCTTCACCACCGCCACCGTGGCCACCATCCAGGACCGCCAGACCCGCTTCCTCGTGGCCGGCGACTTCGACGCCGACGGCCGGCAGGAGCTGGTCGCCGCCGCCATGAAGACCGGCGTCTACCTCTACGACAGCGCCGACGGCACCACCTGGGAGACCACCCACTTCGAGAAGAAGTCGGGCGGCTTCGAGCACGCCACCAACATCGGCGACATCGACGGCGACGGCAAGCCCGAGCTGTACGTGGTCAACGACGACGGCGGCAGCCTGGCTCGCTACACCTGGAAGTAGGCCCTCGCGGGTCTGTGCGGGCGCGCCCTAGGGCGCGCCCGTGCTGCTTCAGGGCCCCCGATCGCCCGCAGCTGACGTCGCCCCCTGCCATTCCACCCCCGGCGGGGTTAAGGACCCCTCCCTTCCAGGAGTGATCGATGAGCAACAACAAGAACGCCTCGTTCGAGATGCGGACCTATGTCTTCGTGGACCAGATGCAGCCCCAGCTGGCGCAGTTCATCGCCAAGGACAACCGGGTCTATGACCCGGCCGAGTACGATGCCGCGTTGATGCTCGAGCTCGCTCCGGCCATGGAGATCCACCGCATGATCGACCTGGCGCTCAAGAGCACCGCCGTGCGCCTGGGCTCCGTGGTCACCGAGCGCCACTTCGGCATGATGCAGATCCAGCACGCCGATCAGGGCGAAGTGGTCGAGGCCGGCGAAGCCGTCCTGCGCCAGACCGGCCTGACCAAGTACGACCGCGCCCGGGTCAAGATCGCCACCAACATGATCATCCGTGGCATCGAGCAGGACCACGCGATCTACTTCACCGGCACGTCGAAGGGCTACATGGTCCTGGCCAACGAGTCGGTGTTCATCCTCGAGATCACCCCGGCCGCCTACCTGATCATCGCCGCCAACGAGGCGCTGAAGGCCGCCAACGTCAAGCTCATCACCATCCGGCCCTTCGGCGCCACCGGCCGCCTGGTCATGTCCGGCCCCGAGTCCGAGATCGACTCCGCGGCCGAAGCGGCCCTGGCCATCCTCGAGAAGCTCAACGCCGAGCTCGACGCCGGCCCGCCGTCCGACAAGGTCGCCGACGACTCCAAGTACGCGCGCTAGCGCCGCGGGGAACCATCCCATGGGCGCCCGCAACAGGCTCGGTCCCACCAGCCTGGCCGCGGCGTGCCTCGCCTTGACCCCGGTGACCGCCGGCGCGGTGACCATCGCCGATGGCGCCGCCGAGCTCGAGCTGCTGGTGCAGCCCGTCCTGGCGGTGGACCAGACCGCCGAGAGCGGCCCGGTGGGCATCGATCCCTGCCTCGCTCGCAGCTACCTCGCGCTGCACGGGCAGCTCACCCCCTCGCTGAGCTTCTTCACCCAGCTGGGCGTGGACGACTTCGGCCGCGACGGCGACTGGAGCCAGCCTTTCGGGCTGCGGGACGCCTGGATCGAGTGGGAGAAGGGCAAGCGCTTCCAGGTCGTGGCGGGCCTGATGCAGCCCCCCTGGGCCATCCACGCCATGCTGCGCGACGGCACCCGCCTGGGCGTCAGCGATCACAGCGCGCTGCTGCCCTACCCCAACGGCATCGAAGGCCGCGACGTGGGCGTGATGGCCCGCGGGCGCATCCTGGGCCAGCGCCTCGAGTACCGCTTCGCCGGCCTGGCTGGGGTCGACTACGCTCAAGGCCGCGACCAGACCGACTACGACGGCGACGGCAGCCCCGACGCCCCCGCCCTGGCCCCCGACGACATCCCCCGGGTCACCGCGCGGCTCGCGTGGTCGTTCTTCGATCACCAGGGCCCCGCCGGCGTGGGTGGGTTCCACCAGCAGGGCCTGGCCCTCGAGGACACCCCCGAAGGCCTGCGCAGCGCCCGCAAGGTCCTGACCGCTGGCGCCGCCATCGACCATCAGCAGGACGCCCTGTACGTCGAGCAGCGGGACCACACCGGCTCCGTCGTCTCGGCAGAGCGGGTCAACTACACCGCGGCGACCGTCGATCTTCTCGCGGACCTGCCCCTGCGCGGGGGCGCGCGCAGCCTCAACGTGCTCATCGCGGGCACCCACACCATGTTCGACTCGGATCACCCGGCGGCGGGCAACGGCGTGCTGGCCATCGCCGGCTACCGGGTGGGGCGCATCCAGCCGATCGGCAGCTACGAGCTGTTCGACGCCTACGCCAGCTCCGCCTACGACCGGGTGGCGGCCCGCATCGGCTCGGCCTGGTACCTCCACGGCCACGGCAGCAAGCTCCAGATCGAGCTGGGGGCCCTGCGCCAGGGGGGCGGCAACGACCTGCTCTTCGAAGGGCGCTTGCAAGCGCAGCTGATGTTCTGACATCGTTCGGAAGATCCCCCACTCTCGCCCGTACGAGGGGCAGGAGGTGAACATGGCGGTCCAGTTCCACGGCGACGAGGGGCGGCTGGCGCGGCTGGTGGACAGCTACCTCAACCGAGCCATCCAACAGCGCGCGAGCGACATCCACTTCGAGTCCCTCGCGGCGACCTTCCGGGTGCGCTTCCGCATCGACGGGATCCTGCACGACCAGGCGCCCATCTCCCAGACCCACCGGCTGCACGTCATCAACCGGCTCAAGGTCCTGGGCAGCCTGGACATCGCCGAGCGGCGGGTGCCCCAGGACGGCGCCTTCACCCAGGTGGTCAACGGCGCCAAGACCAGCTTCCGGGTGAGCACCTTCCCGGGCGAGCACGGCGAGAAGGTGGTGGTGCGCATCCTGTCCCACGTCGAGACCCTGGCCCTGCGCGAGCTGGGGATGCCTGACGCCCAGGCCACCGCCCTCGAGCAGGTCATCTCCCGCCCCCAGGGCATGGTGCTCGTCACCGGCCCCACCGGCTCCGGCAAGACCTCCACCCTCTACGCCCTGCTGCGGCACCTCGAGACCCCCGAGCGCAACATCGTGACCCTCGAGGATCCCATCGAGTACCGCTTCGAGCACATCACCCAGGGCCAGACCAACCCCAAGGCCGGCTTCACCTTCGCCCGCGGCCTGCGCGCCATCCTGCGCCAGGATCCCGACATCATCATGGTCGGCGAGATGCGGGACAAGGAGACCGCCGACACCGCCTTCAAGTCGGCGCTCACCGGCCACCTGGTGCTCTCATCCCTGCACACCAACAGCGCCGTCGAGACCGTGATCCGGCTGATCGACATGGGCGTGGAGCGCTACGTCATCGCCTCCGCCCTGCGCTGCCTGGTGGGCCAGCGGCTGGTGCGCGTGCTCTGCGAGCGCTGCCGCAAGCCCGTGCCCCTCGACGCCTCCACCAGCGCGCTGCTCGGGGCCGGCGCCACCCAGCGGCACATCTTCCACGAGGAAGGCTGCCACGCCTGCAACCACACCGGCTACACCGGGCGCATGGGCCTGTTCGAGATCGTGGAGCTGGACACCAACCTGGCCGACCTGCTCCGCTCCCCCGGCACCACCCGGACCACCCTCGAGGCCGAGCTCGAGACCCGCGGCATCCAGACCATCCGTCGTGCCGGCTTCTCGGCCGTGCTCTCCGGGCGCACCAGCTTGAACGAGGTGTACCGGGTGACGTAGAATGTCCGTCCCCCCAGGACCGTTTCTTCGGTCCACTCCTTTCCCTCACCCCACCCCACCTGCCGGCACGACGCCACAACCAGCCCCAGTCGCGCAGGCGCTGATGGCTGACAGCTGACAGCTGACAGCTCCGGAGTCCCCATGCAACCTCCCGGCGGTAAGCCCTGGCTCCTCTTCGGCCTGCTCGGCGCAAGCCTGGCCACCAACCTCGTCATGGCCCTGTGGTGGCCCTCCTGCGAGCAGGACTGCGTCCCCGTCGCCGCGGCCGAGCCCGCGGCCGAGCCCGACGCCCCCGTGGTCGCCGACGCCGACCCCACAGCCGAGCCCGCCGACGGCGCCATGATGCCCGAACCCGTGGCTGCCCCCGTCGACATGGAAGGCTACGCCGTGATCCACGGCGTGGTCGAGGCCAACCTGGCCCGCACCTTCCAGGATCTCGGCATCGACAGCGCCGACGCCGTCTCCGCCGTGTTCGCGCGCCAGTTCGCCTGGGATCTCGATCTCCGCCGCGACCTGCAGAAGGGCGACACCATCACCGCCGTCTACACCATCGCCGACAACGGCGACATCGACATGCCCCTGGCCTGGTTCGACTCCAACAAGCTCGGCAAGGCCCTGAAGGCCTACCGCTACACGGCCCCCGGCGACGAGCACGCCAGCTATTGGTACCCGGATGGGACCGAGGTCCCCTACCGACTGCAGGGCGGCCCCATCGAACAATACGTGCAGATCACCTCGCTGCTGGACGACCGCCGTGGCCACGACGGATGGGACTTCAAGGCGCCGGAAGGCACCCCCATCACCTCACCCAAGGCCGGTCGGGTCGAGCGCGCCAACTGGAACCACGGCGCCAACGGCAACTGCGTCGAGATCGTCCAGAACGACGGCGTCCGCGCCCTGTACCTGCACATGAGCCAGAACGACGTCAAGCCCGGCGACAGCGTCGCCGCCGGCCAGCAGGTCGGCCTGGTGGGCAACACCGGCCACTCCACCTCCGCCCACCTGCACTACCAGCTCGAGAAGGGCGACAAGGTGCTGGACCCCGGCGACTACCACGGCACCGCCCGCCGCACCCTGCCCGCCGACGCCATGCCGGCCTTCGAGGCTGAGATGGCGAAGCTGGACGCGATGGTCGAGGCGGGGTGAGCCCGGCCTGGTGATGGGTGCTGGCTGACGTGCGTCCGTGGTGGCGGGCTGCACCGTTGCAGGTTTCACCGCAGAGAGCGCGGAGGACGCTGACATCGCGAAGCGATGGGGCAGACGCCCGCGAAGCGGGGGGCGCACGGGCTCCGCTCCGCTCGAGCGATGAGCGGAGATAGGCGACGAGGGGGTTCGGCGCTGGGCGGCGGGTTGGATCAGGACGGGAGCGGCTCACTCACGGCATCTCCCAGGGCAGGTCCTCCCACCAGGGGTCGCTGTCGTTGATGGCGCCCAGGCCCGCGGCGGGGCTGCCGGTCGAAAGGGCGTAGGAGCCCGCGCCTCCCGGGTCGGGCTCGAACTGCGGATCGATGAGGTCGTTGCTGGCCTCGATGTCGCTCGACATGTCCGTGTAGGTCGTGGTGCCCTGATAGTTCCAGCACGAGGACGTGTAATGGTGCGCGATCGCCGAATAGGGCTCGGGGATGTCCCAGATGATGTTGTCTCGGAACGAACCCCAACGTACGTCCCCGACGTTGGGATCCGAATCGTCGCTGTACCACTCGACCCATCGTATTCATGGAGGGGGGGAGGGGCGGCCAGCGTCGGCCTGTGCTGACC
>CAYZVO010000024.1:0-17101 GCA_964481655.1 uncultured Enterobacterales bacterium
GTAGTCCCCGCTGGCCACGCCATCGCCGTCCTGGTCGTAGTCGTCGGCCCCGTCGCAGTCTCCGTCCACGCCGTCGTACCAGATCTCCTCGGCGTCGGGGTTGACCGAGGCGTCCTGGTCGTCGCAGTCCTCACCGTCGTACTGATCGCTGTCGTGGCCGTCCTGGTCCGCGTCGTAGTCGCTGGCCCCGTCGCAGTCCTGATCCACACCGTCGTACCAGATCTCGTCGGCGGCGGGGTGAATGGTCGCGTCGCTGTCGTCGCAGTCGCTGGCGTCCTCGACCATGCCCTCGAGGGCCTCGCAGGAGCTCACGGCCAGGGCCATGTCGCCGTAGCTGTCGCCGTCCGCGTCCACCGCCCAGCTGGGCGCGTCCACGGCGTCTTCGTCCACGTCCCCGTCGCAGTCGTTGTCCACCCCATCACAGATCTCCTCCGCCCCGGGGTAGGCGCTGGGGTCGAGGTCGTCGCAGTCCTCGTCCCAGGGGGAGCCGTCGGCATCCTGGTCATCGGAGACGCCGCTGACCGAGTGGCAGGCCGCCAGGGTCAGGACAGCCAGGAACAGAGCAGGGCGTAGGGACACAGCGACCTCCACAGCGGAACCACCACCCTAGCTTGCCACAGTGAGCGTCCTGCGGAACATCCAGATTGTCACAACAACACAAAAAGCGACCGTGTGCTGACTCGAAACGTTTTGGTGGGCCGACGGCTCGATGGTTCGATAGGGGTGCCCCCGCCCGTGACATAGGAGTTGTTCTATGCGTACCATCCTGATCGCCCTGCTGGCCCTCGGCTGCAGCACCGCCGACCCCGCGACGCCGGAGCCGGCCCCGTCCACCCCGGTGGCCACCACAGCCAGTGACGCCCCGGACGCCCCGGACGCCGAACCCAGCCCGGCGGCCACCGCGTCCGACCGCACCCTGCTGTTCTTCCTCAACCCCAACGGGCGCCCGTGCCAGATCCAGCAGGGGATCTTCGCGCAGATGGGCGACAGCCTGACCGTCCCCGTCGAGGAGGTCTCGGTGCTGGACAACGCCAACCGACCCACCCTGTACCAGTACGGGGTCCGCTCCCTGCCAGCGCTGATCCTGGTGGACGGCTCGGGCGCCGAGCTGCACCGCTTCACCCCGGGCATCCAGCAAGCCGACGCCGTCATCGCGGCGCTGGACTAGCGCCATGGAGCTCGGCCTCGCGAGCGCGGGCCTGGCCTTCGTGGCCGGGCTGGCCAGCATCCTCTCTCCCTGCGTGCTGCCGGTGGTGCCCATCATCGTGACCGGCACCGACAAGGACAGCGCCTGGCGCCCTGTGGCCATCGTGCTGGGGTTGGCCCTGGCCTTCATGGCCATGGGCGTGGCCACCTCCATCGCGGGGGCCGCGGTGGCCAGCAAGATGCTGTACATCGAGAAGGCCGCCGGTGCGCTCATCATCCTGTTCGGCCTGCTCATGTTCCTGGACGTCAACATCTTCAAGAAGATGAGCTTCTTCCAGCGCTTTCAGGCCCGCGGCCCCGGCTCTGGGCTGCTGGGTGGGCTGCTTGTAGGGGCCAGCCTGGGGCTCATCTGGATCCCCTGCGTGGGCCCGATGCTGTCCGGCGTGCTGGCCCTGGTGGCCACCGAGGGCAAGATCCTGCAGGGGGTGATCCTGCTGGGGATCTACAGCGTGGGCTTCGGCCTCCCGATGCTCATCGCGGCCTACTTCAGCCACTGGTTCCGCACCCGCTTCAAGGCCATGGCCCGCTTCCCGATGGCCCTGCGCCTCTTCAGCGGCACCGTGCTGGTGCTCTTCGGGCTGTACATCCTGACCCAGGGCCTGATGATCATCGGCTGAAGGTGCGATACCCTCCGGTGACGCCACCGGAGGGACCCTGCTGCACGAAGGCGCCACCGTCCTGGAACGCTTCCGGCTGCTCGAGCAGCTGGGGACACCCGGTGTGCCCGTGGCCACCTGGCGGGTCCAGGCCGTAGCCGAGGGCGCCCTCGGAGGCGTGCTCAAGCTGGCCCCCCAGGGCTCTCCGGAGGCCGAGGACATCGAGCGGGAGGCCGCATTGTTGGCCACGATCCCCAGCGGGGAGGCCCGCGCCGCCCAGCTGGCGCCGCTGCTGGACCGAGGGGGCGACGAGCGCTGGTGCTGGCTGCTGCTCGAGGACCTCGGCGGCACGGACCTCGCACGCCACTGGGTCCGCGAGGGCGTGAGCTGGCAGGACGTTGTGGACGTGGGACAGGCCATCGCCGGCGCCCTGGCCTGCCTGCACGATCACGGGGTGCTGCACCGGGACGTGAAGGAGGCCAACATCGTCGTGACCCCGGGCAAGGGGCCCGGGCGCTACCACCTGGTGGACCTGGGCATCGGCCGGCGGCTGGACCACCGCGTCGCGGTCACCATGGACCTGCGGGGCAGCCACGATCGTGTGCCCCCCGAGGCCGTGACCGCCGCCCGCAAGGTGGGCCCCCCCGGCGACGTGTTCGTGCTCTGCAAGCTGCTGGCCCAGGGGCTGGTGGGCTCCCCCAACACCCCCTGGCCCGATGACGTGGACGCCCAGCTCGCCGCCTGCGGGCTCGACGCCGCCGATCCTCGCCACCTGGCCCTGGTGAGGCTGCTGGCCCGGGGCATGCGCCTCGATCCCGGCCAGCGGCCCCGCTCCGCAGAGCTGGTCCAGGGCTTCGCCGACATCCGGGCTGGGCGGGTGGGTCAGGCGCGGCCGCGCTGGTGGCTGCCCCTGGTCAGCTTCGCCGCGGGCGGTGCCCTGGTCGCCACCGCCGTGGCCGTGGCCCTGCGGCCGGAGCCCCAGGCTCCGCCCTCCATCGCCTTCGAGGACGCCAGCGCGACCTGGGGCGTGGCCGTGGCGGCCCCGGACGCCAGGCCCAAGGAGCAGGGCGCCGCCCCCAGCTCCGGGTTCTTCGGGGATCCCTACGTCGCGGACCTCGACGGCGACGGCAGCTGGGAGCTGGTCGCCACCCGCCAGGGCCGGGTCTGGGAGACCACCCACCCCGACCACCTGCGGGAGCTGGCGCTGCGCTGGAGCGACGGTGGTTTCGTGTGGAGCGTGCTGGACGGGGACGACGGGCCGCGCCAGGTCTGGTCGTGGATGCACGCGGAGCTCGACGGCGACGGCCTGATGGACCGGGTGGGCCTGGACCAGGACGACAGCTGGATGTACCGCACCGTGCTGGAGCGCAGCGGCGCCGCCTACCAGCCCGAGATCCTGACGACGCCCTTCCCGTTCCTGATCCCCACCCTCCACGGCGCCCGCCAGCTGGACACCCCGGGCTGGCTGCCGGGCCAGCAGGGCGCCGAGGCCGCGCGCTGGTCCACCGCCGCCATCGGTACCCAGCCCACGGGGTGGATGGACCTGGACCGCGACGGCGACGTGGAGCTGCTGGCCGACGAGGACGACCGACCGCTCCTGCTGCGCTGGCAGGATCAGACCTGGCAGCCCGAGAGGCTCGTCGAGCTCGAGGCCTGGACCCACGGCGTGCCCCCCGGCGCCACCATGGTGCCCGCGGATCTGGACGGCGACGGCGACGAAGACCTCCTGGTGGGCGCCAAGGAGGGCGCCCAGCTGGTGTTCTTCGCCAACCAGGACGGCGAGCTGGTGCGGGTGCGAGGCGCCGAGCTGTCCGTGCTCGACCCCGGCGAGCTCGTCCGGCAGACCTACAGCGCCACCGTCGCGGTGGATCTCGACGCCGACGGTCTGCGAGACATCGTGCTCTCCTCCGGCGGCTTCCCGGACAAGGGCCACGCCGGCAGCAAGGTCTTCCGGAACCTCGGCGACTGGCGCTTCGAGCGGGTGCCCCTGCCCGCCAGCCTGGCCGAAGCCCACGACGGCTCCGCCGCCGTCGTCCTCGACGTGGACGGGGACGGCCGGCTGGACGTCCTGCACCTGTCCATCAACGACCGGGAGCGGGAGGTCCCCACCCACCGGGCCTGGCGGGGCACCGGCGCCTCGGAGCACCGCTCCTGGGCCCTCCACGTCGAGCGCCCCGGCGGCGGGCCGCTCCCCCTCGGCACCCGCCTCGAGGCCACCGCACCCCGTCCCTGGCTCACGGTGATCCGCGACGTCGGCCACGTCTACCTGCCCAGCTGGCTGACCGGACAGCTGCTGGTGATCCTACCGGACGGTCGGATCGGCAGCGTGGAGCTGGGCGAGGGGCTCGCGGGCCCCACGACCGCGCCCCTGGTCCTGGACGAGGGCCCCCCGCTGTACGCCCCAGGGGCCCAGCGCCTGCAGCCCGGCGTGCGCGTGGAGATCGGCGGCGAGCCCAGCTTCCACGCCCTGCAGCCCGACTGGGAGCTGCTCCTGGACCGGGAGCCGCGCCCAGGTTCCATGCAGCGATGGTCCGCGGGCGCCCACGACCTGAAGGCCATCCCCCTGTACGACGAGGGCCTGGGCTGCGACGGCGCGCGCTGCCTCATCCAGCTGCGGGCCCCCGGCGGCGGCTACACCCCGGCCCTGCTGTGGCCCCGGACCGGGCAGCTCGAGCCCCTGGAGGCCGAGGGAGACATGTCCGTGGCCCACACCGTCGCCCACGGCCGCGCCTGGACCGCCAGCGGCAACAGCGTCTGGGAGCGGGATCCCGAGAGCTACGCCCTGATGGGCACCAGCCCCACCCCGGAGCCCAAGCGCTACTGCGACGCGCTGGCCTACGACGGGGCCGAGCTGGCCTGCGCCAGCCGCGAGCCTCCACACCTGGTCGTCTACGACCCCGACAGCATGGAGGCGCGCCTGGACCTGCCCCTGCCCGACGAAGGCGGCGGCAGCCTGCTGGCCACCCCAGGGGGCTGGGTGGTCAGCCTGCGCAGCGGCCTGGCCTGGGTGTCCCGGGACGGCGCGCTGGATCGCAGCTGGCTGGTGGGGGAGCCGCTGCTGGGCGTCCACGACGGGCTGGCCTGGGGGATCCTCCACGATCGGGTGCTGTGGATCGACCTCGAAGCGGAGCGGGTGCAGGGGGGCATGGTGGTTCCGGGCGCCCACAGCGCGCTGCCCGTGCCCATGGGGGGGCAGCTGGGGCACCACTGATGGTGATACATTTGGTGCCGAGGCAACCACAGAGGACGTATGGGACGCATCCGCATCACCGCAGCCAACGACCAGCGCGAGCTGCCCCTGGCCGCCACCACCGTGCTGGGCCGCCACCCCAGCTGCACCTGGGTGCTGCCACAGCCGGAGATCCCCACCTTCTGGGTCGAGCTGCGCTGGACCCGCGCCGGCTGGTCCTGGCGGGAGCTGGGCGGCGACGCCCGCGGACCCCGCAAGCGCAGCCGGGCCCTGGGTCAGGACTGGTGGCTCATCGACCGCGGTGGCCGCCTGAACGGCCGCAGCGTCCGGGTCGAGCTCATCGACGCGGGCCCGCCGGATCGCTTCGCGGTCGAGCTGGACAGCGGGCAGGTGCTGGACGGCGAGCGGCTGCAGCGGGTGGTGGCCGACGACACCGGCCAACCCCTGCCCGCCGACTGGGAGCTCGCCGCGGACCCACCGCCCCCATTGAGCGACGGTGAACAGTTCGAGGTCGGAGGGCAGCGATACCGCTACCACGCGGGCTCTGCGCCCCAGGCCACCGCTCAGCGGCAGCTCGATCTGCTGCGCCACAGCTGCCGCCTCGAGCTGGGGGTCGAGGACGGCCGCCCGGTGCTGCACGTCTGGGACGGCCCGGTGGAGCGCAAGGCCCGCGGGGCGCCCCTGTGGTCCCTGGTGCCCTACCTCGAGGCCCGGATCACCGACACCCCCCGCGGCGGCTGGCTGTCCCTGGGCCAGGCCCATACCCGCTGGCAGGAGCTCTGCCCCGGCTCGTCCAGCGGGCAGGAGCGCGTGGGCCAGGACCGCAGCCGGGCCTGCCGCGCGCTGCACGCGCTGGGCGTGGTCAACCCCCACGCGCTGTTCGCCCGCCGCCGCATCGACGACCACTGGCAGGTCCGCGTCGCCCTGGAGCCGGGGCAGCTCAGCCTGCAGCTGTCCACCGGCGACTAGCGTCGATCCCGAGTCGCGTCCCCCCGCCCCGCACATCACGTTCCGCAGCCCCGAAGGGGCCACGCGCACCGATCAGGCCACAGCCTGCGACGCAAGCCTGCCAAAGCCTGCCTCCGACATCGCCGTTGAGCCGGGGCGCCACTGGCGCCGTCTGCTCGAAGGGCGCAGGGTCAGGAGGCTCCCTTCTGCAAGAGCACCACCGGCACGGTCATCAGCAGCAGCTTGATGTCCAGCCAGAAGGACCAGTCGTCGATGTACTGCAGGTCGAGCTGCATCCACTCCTCGAAGGAGATCTGGTTGCGCCCGCTGACCTGCCAGATGCAGGTGATGCCCGGCTTCATGGACAGGCGGCGCATCTGCCAGCGTTCGTACTGGGCGACCTCGGCGGGGATGGGGGGCCGGGGGCCCACCAGGGACATGTCGCCCCGGAAGACGTTCCACAGCTGGGGCAGCTCGTCGATGCTGGTCTTGCGGATGAAGGCGCCGATGGGGGTGATGCGCGGGTCGCGCTTGATCTTGAAGACCGGCCCGTCCATCTCGTTCTGAGCTTCGAGCTCGGCGCGCAGGGCCTCGGCGTTCATGACCATGCTGCGGAACTTGAGCATCCCGAAGCTGCGTCCATACAGCCCCGAGCGCTCCTGCTCGAAGAGGATGGGGCCGCCGTCCTGCAGCTTGATGATCAGCGCGACCGTGCCCAGCAGCGGGGACAGCGCGATGAGCCCCAGGCCCGAGGCCACCACGTCGAACAGCCGCTTGAACATCAGGGCGCCGGCGGCGGTGGGGGTCTGGCTGAAGGTGAGGGTGGTCCAGTGACCGAAGTCCTCGATGTGGGCCCGGCCCAGGCGCACGCCCAGGAAGCTGACGTTGAAGCTGAAGCGCACGCCCAGCTCACCGCACTGGGCGGCGACCCGGCGCAAGGTGGCCGTGTCCCAGCGCCACCCGGCCATGAAGACCTGGTGCACCGAGCGCTTCTCGAGCAGCTCCGGCAGATCGTCGAGGGTGCCCAGGACGTCGATCTCGAGGGGGGCCTGCTCCTGGCCGTCGCCGTGATCCGTGGGCTCGGGGGTGGAGAAGGCTTCGGGATCGGCCTCGGCCTGGACCACGCCCATCAACCGCACCGGCAGCTCCGGGTGGGCGGCCAGGTGCTGCACCAGGGGGCGCGCGTCTTCGGGCTGGCCGATGATCAGCACGTGCACGACGTCTCGGTCGGCCAGCCGGGCCCGCTGCCGCTGCCAGGCCAGGAAGCCGTGGGACGCCAGCAGGGCGAGCCATGAGGCCAGCAGGAAGCCGACGAGCAGGGTGCGGGAGTACTGGTGCTGCTGGAAGGACCAGGACAGCAGGATCAACGCCAGGAACGCCAGCCCGACGCCGGAGGTGATCCGGGCGAACTGCGCCGCGAAGAACTCCGGCCGGATGTTGCGGTAGGCCCCGGTCAGCTGCAGCGCACCGAGCCACAGGGGGAGCACGGGCACCAGCAGGTGGATGTGGCTCGAGGGGGGGAAGTCCCACAGGGTGTTCTGCTCGCCCGGGATGACGTCCCAGGGCCAGATCTCGGGGAACCGAGCGCGGGCGTAGACCACCGCCAGGAACACCAGCGTGATGACGACGGCGTCGAACACCAACGCAGAGAGGAAGTGCATCGCGGAGCGGGTGTTGCGCAAGCCGACTGTCCTCTCGGTGGACCCCGCCGTGCGGGGCTGGGTTCAGCGGACCAGGAACACGCCCAGCACCACAGCCACCACCAGCAGGCCCGCGTAGATCAGGACCGTGCGAAGGCTGGTGCCCTTGAAGCTGGGGGCGAACTTCTTCCGACGGCGACGACGGCGACGCACCCGGGTGCGCCACTCGTACTCTTCCGGGGTGAGCCAGTTCTCGCGGCCGCGGGAGTCGATGTAGAGCTTGTAGCCGCGCTCGGTGTAGAACTCGTGGCGCATCTTGTCGCGCATCTCGGCGACGATGAGCTCTTTCTCGCGGGCAGCGCGCTGTTCGCGCTTGGTGCGGAGCTTCTGGCGCTTGTGCTCCAGGCGACGAAGGCGACGCTCGTGCTCTTCCTCGAGCTCGCCCATGATGCGGGCTTCGGCGTCTTTGCGTTCTTCGTCGCTCAGGACCACAGGAACTTCCTCTCGAGTGCCGGGACGGCGGGACGCCACGACCCCGGAGCGTCCCGCGAAGCTATCCTTGCCCGCAGGGCATTGCCAATCTGCACAGTTGGTGGGTGCTGACCCCCGAAGGGATCCTCACGGGGATCAGTCCTCGACGCCGCCGCGCCCCGAACGCCCCCGTTGGAGGGCCCGGAGCATCTGGATCTCCCGCTCGGTGGCGACCCCGGCGAGCAGCAGGTGCTCGAGGTGCTCGAGGGCTTCGAGGTAGCGGCCGCGCTCCCGCAGGGCGGCGATGAGGGTGCGCCGCGCGCCGTGGGCGTCGGGCTGCTGCGCGATGAGCTGCTCGAGGACGTCCAGGCCGGTGGAGTCCCCCATGCCCAGCCGCGCGCTGGCGATGGAGGCCCGCAGGTTGGGATCGTCCGAGCCGCAGAGGCCCTGGGCCTCCTGCAGCCGGGCCAGGGCCTCGTCGTGGCGCTTCAGGGCCAGCAGGGTGTTGCCCGCCGTGCGGTTGGCGAAGCAGCTGTCGTGGTCGTCCTCGACCAGCGCCAGGGCCTCCTCGTAGCGGAAGCGGCGCAGCAGGAACGAGGCGTAGGCGACGCCCCCGTCGGGGTCGAGCTCGAGGGCCCGCTGGAAGAGATCCTCGGCCAGGGCGTCGTCCTCCATCTGGGAGGCCAGCACCGCGGCGTCCCGGACCCGGTCGGCACGGGAGGGGAGCACCTCGGCCAGCACCACGCGGGGATCGGGATCGGTGAGCAGGGCCTCGCGCAGGTAGGGGCGCCCGCTCTCACCGGAGGGCAGGTCGAGGGCCAGCAGCCGCGCGTAGGCCTGCCGCGCCAGGCTGTCTTCGCGCTGAGCTCGGCGCAGCCGCGCCAGGTGGACCCAGCTCCACAGCAGGGTCGGGTAGGCCCGGGTGGACAGCTCGAGCACGTCGGCGGCGCGGCCCATGTCCCCGGCCAGCCAGTGGGTGCGGGCGAGCTCGAAGAGGGTGGCGGGGTCGATGGGCCGCCGGGCCAGGGCCGCCCGGTACCAGTCCTCGGCGTCGATGTGGGAGTCCAGGTCCTCCGGCGCCGCCTCGGCCCGCTCGTAGGCCGCCCGGCCCAGCTCCACGGCCTGGGACGACGGCGCCCAGCTGCTGCCAGGGTCCCGCATGGACACCAGCGCCACCAGGCTGGCGGCGAGGCCGCCGAGGGCGAGCACCCCCACCACGCCCCGGAAGGCGTGCCGCATCCAGCGCCCCCAGGCGCCGTCTGGTGACGGCAGGGTCCGGCTGCCCCGGGCGAGGGTGACCCCGGCGAGCAGGGCGTAGAGCACCGCCAGCGCGCCGATGTGGGCCGAGAAGGTGATGGTGGAGGAGACCAGCAGCGCGGCCAGCCCGGCGGTGTAGCCGGAGAGCATGGAGCGCCGGCGGCCCCGGTGCAGGCGCACGCAGCCCCAGGCGCCGATGACCAGGGGCAGCAGGGCGAGGAGGATCCACAGGGAGCCCCCCAGCAGCCCCTGCTCCGCCAGGGTCTGCAGGAAGTCCTGGTGGGCGTGGCTGGTGGTGGTGAACTCCGGCATGGACTTCACCACCTGGTAGGCGTCCTGGTAGGAGCCCGCGCCCACGCCCAGCAGGGGGGCCCCGGAGACCAGCTGAGTGGTGGCGTGCCAGATGCCGCCCCGGCCCAGCAGCAGGTCGCCCTCGAACCAGTCCGGCGAGATCCAGCCCGAGAACCGGTGGGCCACGGCGATGGGGCCGAGCTTGATCAGCGCCCCCAGGCCCCCGGCCAGGGCCAGGCCCAGCAACACCTGCACCGTGCGGGAGCCCAGCAGCACCCCGAAGACCACCACGGCCACGCCGGCCTCGAGGATCGCGCCCCGGCTGCCGGAGGCCGCGATGCCCATGAGCAAGACCACCGCCGCGCCCATGGCCAGCAGGCGCCAGGTGAGGTCCTGCCGCAGCATCAGGGCCAGGGCCAGGGGCAGGATGGCCGCGCAGGCCGCGCCCCCCTGGTTGGGGTTGACGTAGGGGGCGAAGAAGGGGTCCCGGGCGTAGGCCGGGATGTCGCTGATCCAGTAGATGGACTGGGCGTCGGTGGCCCAGTGCAGGGCCGCCAGCACCGTGCAGGCCACCCCGGTGCCCACCAGGGCCCAGGCCAGGGAGCGGGCTCGCCTCAGGCTGCGCACCACGGCCAGGGTCCCCAGGCCCACCAGGCCCACGCCGATGGACAGCTGCACCGCCAGCAGGGCGCGGTGGGGATCCAGGGCCAGGACGTGCCGAGGCTGGTCCACCAGGCCCAGCACCTCGTTGACGGGGCCCGCCACCACCGGCTGCAGCGCGGCGCGGGTCACCGCGTCGATGGGCAGCAGGGCCGTGGCGTTGAGCAGCACCGCCGCCGTGAGCAGGCCCAGCCCCAGCAACCCAGGCCAGGCCGACGCCCGCCGAGAGGGCGCTCCGAAACCAACGAACGCGGCGGCGGAGCCCACCAGCACGCAGAGCACGCCGACGGCCAGCCGGGGGCCCGCGTGCACCGACGCGAAGGGCAGCAGCGCCGCCAGATAGAGCAGCGCGAGCAGGAGGACGAGGGGGCGCTCGAGGCGCCGACCGTGGCGGGGGGCGTCGTTCATGGCTGACGAAGGAGACATGCCGTATTAGCTTCGCGCAACTCGCGCTGGCGGATCCAGGCGGATGGTTGCGCCCACTGTGCCGACAGTGGCAACTCGGTGCCCCCGAGATCCAGCCCGTCTACCGCCGCAGCGCGAGCGTCGCAGGCACAGAGCGAGTTCATGGCTGACCAGACCAATCCCCGCGAAGCCCTCCTCATCCACTACTGGTACATCCTCCAGAAGCGGAAGACGGTGGTCCTGGTCTTCATGGCCGTCCTCGCCATCACGGTCACCATCGGCACCCTGCTGTCGGACAAGTACTACCAGGCCACCGCGGTCCTCGAGATCCAGCCCAAGGCCCCCGTCGTCTTCGACGTCGACGAGGTCGCCGAGATGGTCACCACCTCCACCGCGGTGGAGATGCGCGCCTACTACGGCACCCAGTACCGCATCCTGCAGAGCCGCACCGTGGTGGGCTCCGCCATCGAGCGGCTGCGCGAAGAGCACGGCATCACCGACTTCGACGGCCTGGCCAAGCCCGAGGCCCGCTTCCGCGGCGGCCTGAGCGTCGAGCCCGACGCCGAGACCCACCTGGTCGAGGTGGTCTACGAGTACACCGACCCGGACAAGGCCGCGCTGTTCGCCAACGCCCTGTCCCAGGCCTACATCGAGCAGAACCTCCAGCGCTCCCTGGACGCCGCCAGGCAGGCCCTCGAGTGGCTCGAGGATCAGCACCGCGTCTACCGCACCCGCAAGACCGAGGCCGACCAGAAGGTCCACGAGTACCTGTGGGAAGAGAACCTGCTGGGCATGCAGGAAGGCCGCAACCGCACCCAGAACGCCCTCGAGAAGCTGCAGACCGCCTGGAGCGAGGCCCACACCGAGCGCATCCAGGTCGAGGCCACCCTCACCGATCTCGAGCGCCTGCGCACCCGCGGCGACCTGACCGCCCTGGCCAGCTACCTCTCCGACGAGGACCCGGTCCTGCAGCGCCGCATGGCCCGCCTCCGAGAGCTCGAGGAAGAGCGCGGCAAGCTCGAGGGCCGCTACCTGCCCGACCACCCGAGCATGCGCCAGCTCGAGACCGAGATGGACCAGGTGCGCACGGCGATGCAGGAAGGCGTGGACCAGATCATCCGCGCCCACCGCGCCGAGCTGGACCTGGTGGCGAGCCGCGAGGAAGCCCTCTCCACCGACATGGAGGGCATCACCACCGAGCTCGAAGAGCTCGAGACCAAGCTCATCGAGCTCGAGTTCCTCGAGGCCGACGCCCAGCGCAACGAGGCGTTCTACACCAGCCTCGATCAGCGCATGTCCGAGGTGGACCTCGGCGCCATGATCCGGGCCAACAACGTGCGCGTGGTGGACCCCGCCATCGCCAACCTGGACCCGGTGCGCCCGGTGCTGCCGGTGAACGTGGCCATGGGCCTGCTGATGGGCCTGTTCGGCGGCTGCGCCCTGGCCTTCTTCATGGAGTACCTGGACAGCACGGTCAAGTCCCGCGAGGACGTCGAGATCACCGTGGGCATGCCCTTCCTGGGCATCGTGCCGCTGATCGAGGAGCAGGATCTCCGCACCCTGACCAACAGCCGGGACCGCTCCATCTTCGTGCACGCGGTGCCGCGCTCGAACGTGGCGGAGGCCCTGCGCTCGGTGCGCACCAACCTGCTGTTCTCCGGCCACGGGCCCCTGAACCGCCTGCTGATCACCTCGGCGCTGCCCCAGGAGGGCAAGTCCTTCCTGACCTCGAACCTGAGCGTGCTCATCGCCGCCACCGGCAGCCGCCTGCTGATCATCGACGCCGACCTGCGGCGGCCCAACCTGCACAAGCTCTTCGAGCTCGAGAACACCCAGGGCCTCTCCACCGTGCTGGCCGGCATCAACGACTTCGACGACTGCGTCATCGAGACCCACGTGCCCAACCTGCACGTGCTGCTGGCCGGCCCGACCCCGCCCAACCCCGCCGAGCTGCTGGGGTCGGAGCGCATGACCGAGCTGCTGGACAGCATCGACGGCTACGACATGATCCTCATCGACTCCCCGCCGGTGAACGTCGTGGCCGACCCGCTGATGCTGTCCTCGCTGGTGGACGGCGTTCTGGTCATCATCGAGGCCAACGCCACCTCCCGCAGCCTGGTGGCCCGCACCCGCGACCTGCTGATGGAGGTCAACGCCAACGTGCTGGGTGCGGTGGTCAACAAGCTCAACGTGCGCCGCGCCGGCTACGGCTACTACTACTACGACTACGGCTACTACGGCGATCGCGACGGCCCCGTGGGCCCGGGCAGCGGCCCCGCGCCGAGCAGCCGGGCGGGCGACCTGAAGACCAAGGCTTCGTAGAAGCTGTCAGCTCTCAGCTCTCAGCCGTCAGCCTCGTCTCGCAGGGTGGCGACCTTGGTGGGGCTTCGCCGGTGTCGTCGCGCGGACGTGTGGCGATGGTGGCGTAGCCCCGCCGAGGCCGCGCGCCGGCAGGACGAAGCTGACAGCTGATGGCTGACAGCTGACGGCTCAATACTCTTCGCTGTTGTCGTAGCCGCTGGCGCAGTCGGGGTCGTCGGCGTCTTCGTAGTCGTCGCCGTCGTTGTCCAGCGAGTCGTTGCAGTCGGTGCCGCCGTCGTAGCCGCCGTACTCGAGCTCGGTCAGGGCCGAGGGGCAGCCGGGGTCGTCGAGGTCGATCCAGCCGTCACCGTCGTTGTCCGTGCCGTCGTTGCACTCGGTGGCGGGGTCGGTCTCGTCGTCGTCGGCCGCGTCGTCGCAGGAGGGGTCCTCGGCGTCGATGAAGCCGTCGCCGTCGTTGTCGCTGCCGTCGTTGCACTGGGCCGCCCCGGCGTAGCCGAGATCCTCGGCGTCGTCGTGCTCGGAGCTGCAGTCCGGATCGTCGGTGTCGGTCCAGCCGTCCCCGTCGTTGTCCAGCTCGTCGGAGCACTCGGTGGTGTTCGCCTCGTCGATGTCGGTGGCCGAGGCGCAGCCCACGTCGTCGGCGTCCACGTCGCCGTCGCCGTCGTCGTCGGTGCGGTTGTTGCACGCGAACAGATCGTCCAGCGCCTCTTCGTCGTCCAGCCAGGTACAGTCGGGATCGTCACTGTCGGTCCAGCCGTCCAGGTCGTTGTCGAGCCCGTCGGCGCAGGTGCCGTACTCGGCCTCGTCGTTGTCCCAGGCTGAGAGGCAGTCGGCGTCGTCGAAGCCTTCGTCGCCGTCGCTGTCGTTGTCCACACCGTCGTTGCACTCGGCCACGCCGGCGTCACCCATCTCGGCGGGGTTGCTCCAGCAGTCGGGATCGTCATCGTCGACCCAGCCGTCGCCGTCGCTGTCCACACCGTCCGTGCAGGACGAGGCCAGGTCCAGCTCGTTCTCGTCGTCGGCGTCGCTGCAGCCGACATCGTCGGCGTCCACGTCACCGTCGCTGTCGTCGTCCAGGCCGTTCGAGCAGGCCGACTCGCCGAAGCCGATCTCCTCACCGAAGTCCAGGCACTCGGCGTCGTCGCCATCGACCCAGCCGTCGCCGTCGTTGTCGATGCCGTCCGCGCAGGGATCGGTCTCGGCCTCGTCCTCGTCCCAGGACTCGAGGCAGTCGGGATCGTCCGCGTCGAACAGCCCGTCGCCGTCGTTGTCCAGTCCGTCGGAGCAGGCGGCGGTGATGCTCGCCAGCTCGGTGGCGCCGGCGATGCAGTCGAGATCGTCGGTGTCGATCCAGCCGTCGTTGTCATCGTCCAGGCCGTTGCGGCAGCTGGGCCCCAGGTTGCTCTCGTCGCTGTCCAGCTGCATGGTGCAGCCCGGATCCAGGGCGTCGAAGAGGCCGTCGGAGTCGTTGTCGACGCCGTCGGAGCAGGCCACGGTGAGCAGCGCGTACTCGTAGCCGTACAGGGCGCAGTCGATGTCCTCGAGGTCCGCCCAGCCGTCACCGTCGTCGTCCAGGCCGTTGTCGCAGGCGCCGGTGTTCGAGGTCTCGTCCTGGTCGTAGGCGTCGATGCAGTCGGGGTCGTCGCCGTCGATCAGCGTGTCGCTGTCGTTGTCGATGCCGTCGTTGCAGGCCGCCACGGCCACGGGCGTGTCCTCGATGCTGCCCTCGATGCAGTCCGGATCGTCCCGGTCCACCCAGCCGTCACCGTCGTAGTCCAAGACGTAGAAGCAGAAGGGGGCCAACGCGGCCACCTAGATCGGGTCCAGGGCGAACTCGCAGTCGCCGTCGTCGGCGTCCGCGTTGCCGTCACCGTCGTCGTCCACGCCGTTGCCGCAGTCGCTGTCGAAGAAGCCCAGCTCGAGCTCGGAGAGGAAGCAGTCGGGGTCGTCCTCGTCCACCCAGCCGTCGCCGTCGTTGTCCAGCCCGTCGATGCAGTCCGTGGCCTCGTCCTCGACGTTGTCCCAGGCGCTCTCGCAGTCGGCGTCGTCGGCGTCGGTGTCCCCGTCGCCGTCGTTGTCCACGCCGTCGTTGCAGGCTGCTACGCCGGTGCCGCCGACCAGCTCGATCAGGTCCACCACGCAGTCGGGGTCGCTGTCGTCCACCCAGCCGTCGCCGTCGTTGTCGACGCGATCGGAGCAGGAGGCGTGCAGCGACCCTTCTTCCTCGTCCCAGGCGTCGTCGCAGTCGCCGTCGTCCGCGTCGACGTCGCCGTCGCTGTCGTTGTCCACGCCGTCGTTGCAGGCGTACAGCTCGAAGCCGACCTCCTCGCCGTAGGCTTCGCAGTCGGGGTCCTCGTCGTCGACCCAGCCGTCGCCGTCGTCGTCGGCCTCGTCTCCGCAGCTCCCGGGCAGCGGGGCCTCGTCGTCGTCCCAGGCCACCGCGCAGTCCTCGTCGGCACCGTCCACGGCGCCGTCGCCGTCGTTGTCGATGCCGTCGTTGCAGGCGCGGCTGCCCACACCGGACTCGGGATCACCCGCGATGCAGTCGGGATCCAGACCGTCGATGTAGCCGTCTTCGTCGTCGTCGGCGCCGTCTTCGCAGCTGGCCGCCGCGTCGTCCTCGACGGTGTCCGACCCGTCGGCGCAGCCGCTGTCGGTGGCGTCGATGTACAGGTCGCCGTCGTTGTCGACGCCGTCGTTGCACTCGGTGGTGCCGAAGCCCGCTTCGCTGTCGTCGTCGGCGCAGTCGGGGTCGTCGCCGTCGGTCCAGCCGTCGCCGTCGTTGTCGAGATCGTCGGCGCAGTCGCCGGTGTCGGTCTCGTCCTCGTCGAGGGCGTCATCGCAGCCCAGGTCGGCGGCGTCGATCAGGTCGTCACCGTCGTTGTCGGTGCCGTCATTGCAGGCGGTCTCGCCCACGTCCAGCTCGGTGTCGCCGTCGGCGCAGTCGGGATCCTCACCGTCGATCCAGCCGTCGCCGTCGCCGTCGTGGCCGTCCTCGCAGTCGAGCTGATCGTCTTCCTCGGACCAGTCCGCGCCGTCGTCGCAGTCCGGGTCGTCGGCGTCGATGAGGCCGTCGCCGTCGTTGTCCTCGCCGTCGTTGCAGCCCCAGTCGGCGTCGAAGTCGACCTCGCTCGAGCCCTCGAGGCAGTCGGGGTCCTCGTCGTCGACCCAGTCGTCGCCGTCGTCGTCCAGGCCGTTGGAGCAGGCGGTGATGGGGTCGGTCTCGTCGGTGTCCAGGCCCGAAGAGCAGCCGGGGTCCTCGGCGTCGATGAGGCCGTCACCGTCGTTGTCCGAGGCGTCGTTGCAGTCGTAGGCCGAGGTGGCGGGGCCCTCGTCGTCGTCGGTGCCCGAGCCGCAGCCCGGATCGTCGAGGTCTGCCCAGCCGTCGCCGTCGTCGTCGACCTCGTTGGCGCAGGCCATGATGTCCTCGTAGGCGCCGAAGCCGTCCTCGCAGTCGGGATCGTCTGCGTCGATCAGGCCATCGGAGTCGTTCTCGACGCCGTCGTTGCACTCGTAGGTCTTGTCGATGCCCAGCTCGGTGCTGCCGGACGCACAGTCCGGGTCGTCGTCGTCGATCCAGCCGTCCTTGTCGTTGTCGACCTCGTCCTGGCAGCCGTCGGCCTCGCTGTCGGAGTAGGCCGCACAGGCCGAGTCGGAGGCGTCGATGGCGCCGTCGCCGTCGTTGTCCGCGCCG
Organism: uncultured Enterobacterales bacterium; assembly: GCA_964481655.1. Taxonomy (GTDB): domain Bacteria; phylum Myxococcota_A; class UBA796; order UBA796; family JAFGLY01; genus CALDOK01. The sequence goes on from CAYZVO010000024.1 coordinate 16,681, forward strand.
TCGGCGCACTCGTAGGCGGCGTCGAAGCCGTCCTCGGTGTCGCCGGAGGCGCAGTCGGAGTCGAAGCGGTCGGTCCAGCCGTCGGCGTCGTCATCGACGCCGTTGCTGCACTCGGACTCCTCGTCGTCGTCGTCCGCGTCGTCGCAGTCGGCGTCGTCGGCGTCGACGTCACCGTCGGAGTCGTTGTCGGAGCCGTCGTTGCACTCGGTGGTGCCGAAGCCGACCTCGACGCCGTGGGTGTCGCAGTCCGGGTCGTCGTCGTCGATCCAGCCGTCGCCGTCGTCGTCCAGGCCGTCCTCGCAGCTCGAGGACTCGGAGGGATCGGCGGCGTGGGTGCAGTCGGGGTCGTTGCCCTCGACCCAGGGGTCCTCGTCGTCGTTGTGCACCCCGTCGGAGCCCTCGGCCCCATCCGCGAAGCCGC
>CAYZVO010000024.1:17111-36142 GCA_964481655.1 uncultured Enterobacterales bacterium
CGTCAGCTGCGTCGGAGTCGTCGTTTTACTCGTCGCCGCCCTCGTCGTCGGCGTAGGGGTCATCCTCGCAGTCGGGATCGTCGAGGTCGGTCCAGGTGTCGCCGTCGTTGTCCGAGCCGTCCTCGCAGGCGTTGGTCTCGGTGGGATCGTCGCCGCTGTCGCAGGAGGGATCGTCGGCGTCGATCAGGCCGTCGCCGTCGTTGTCCTGGCCGTCGTTGCACTCGTAGTCGGTGTCGTAGCCGGTCTCTTCGTCGCCCGACGCGCAGTCGGGATCGTCGTCGTCGACCCAGCCGTCGCCGTCGTTGTCTTCGCCGTCGTCGCAGGGCAGCTTGCCCTCGAGCTCGTCCATGGCGGAGTCGCAGTCGTCGTCGTCGGCGTCGGTGTCGCCGTCGCCGTCGTTGTCGACGCCGTCGTTGCACTCCCAGCTGTCGTCGAAGTCGAGCTCTTCGTCGCCCGTGGCGCAGTCGGGGTCGTCGCCGTCGGTCCAGCCGTCGCCGTCGTTGTCCTCGCCGTCGTCGCAGGGATCCGACTCGTACTCGCCGCTGGCGTCGTCGCACCAGTCGTCCTCGGCGTCGATCAGGCCGTCGGCGTCGTTGTCCTCGCCGTCGTTGCAGGCGGTCTCGCCGTAGCCGGTCTCCTCGTCACCGGAGGCGCAGTCGGGATCGTCGGCGTCGGTCCAGCCGTCGTCGTCGTCGTCCTGGCCGTTCTCGCACTGGGTCACCGGGTCGTCGAGCACCGCCACGCCGGGCACGGTCAGCTCCACGACCGTGTTGGTCTCGAAGCCCCTGGGCCCGACGGTGCCGCTGCTGACGGTGCGGGTGCTGCCGTCGAAGCCCTGGACCGAGAAGACCATCTCGATCTCGGAGGAGCCGCCGGGGCGCAGCTCCACGGAAGGCAGGGCGTCGGTGTAGCCGTCGATGTCGAGGGTCAAGACCAGCTCGAGCTCATCGTCGTCGGTGCGGATGTTGCGCATCTCGCCCTGGTCGCCGACCTGCTCGCCCACGCCCAGGGGCTCGCCGTCGGAGCCGAGGAAGGGCGTGACCGGGTCGACGATCAGCAGCAGGGAGTCCACGGCGCCCAGCACGGCGGGGGCGTCGCCGTCGAGGGAGACGACGATGGCGGTGGGGGGATCCTCGGCGCCGCAGCCGGCGATGCCCAGCGCGAGGGGCGCGAGCAGGGCGAGGAGGGAGGGGCGGAGGGGCATCATGCTGTTCTTCCCGTTCATGGCAGCACCACCAGGACGTCGCCCTCGGGGGGCGGAGGCGGCTCGAGGGCCTTGGCCAGGATCACGCCGCCGGCGACGCCGCCGCCGGCCACGGCCGCGGTGGCCGCCCAGAAGGTCCAGCGGCCGTAGAAGGGGGCCAGCTTGGTGAGCTCGCTGCGGCCGTCGCCGGTGGGGGCGAGGTCGGCCTTGACCGTGGTCGCGCCGTTGCCGGGCAGCCGCACGGAGAGGGTGGCGGGCTCGTAGCCAGCGCGGGTGACCTGCAGCTGCAGGGTGCCGCGGTCCACCCGGGGCAGCACGACCCGGGAGCCTTGGCCCAGCTCGCAGCCGTTGGCGCTGACCACGGCGTCGTCCGCGCCGGTCTTGACGGTGAGCTTGCCGCCGCGCTCGGAGAGCGAGGCCTCGAGGCTGCCCTTGCGACCGTCGGTGGTGTCCACGGGGCGGAAGACGTCGGCGTAGCCATCCAGCGCCAGGCGCACGTGGTGCTCGCCCAGGGGGATGCCGGAGACGTCCAGCGGGGTGGTCCCCACCTGCTCGCCGTCGATCCAGACGGTGGCGCCGGCGGGGGTGCTGCCCACGTGGAACAGGCCCGCGGAGCTCAACAGCTCGAGATCGAACAGCAGGTTGCGGCCCGTGGCGAACTCGAAGCTGTCCTCCATGGGCTCGTAGCCGTCGGCCACGATGCGGTAGCGGTGGGTGCCCTGCGCCAGGTCCCGGATGCGGATGGGCGCGGGGCCCACGGCGTTGCCGTCGATGAGCACGGTGGCGCCCGGGGGGGTCACCGAGAACTCCACGGTGCCCTTGCCCGCCACGAGCTTGGCCTTCAGGGACTTGGTGAGGCCGTCGATGAGCTCCACCTTGCGCACGAAGGGATCGTAGTTGTCCGCCACGACGCGCACCTGGTGGTTCCCCACCGGGTGGTAGCCGGTGTAGGGCAGCGCGCCGACCTGTTCGCCATCGACCCAGACCTCGGCCCCGTCGACGTTGCCGGTGACCGACAGCACGCCGACCGCTTCGTCGGCCCAGGCGGGGCTATGGACCAGGAGCCCCAGCAGCAGCGTGAGGGTGGTCAGGAACAGGGGGAGCGAGCAGCACAGAGAGGGGGAGGGACGCGCCCTCCGAGCAGCGGTGCGTGTCATCGGTTCTCCTCGGCACAACTCTTGGAGTCTATCACCACATCGCCGCGGCAGGGCCGCGGGCGCCGCAGGGAGCGAGGAGCGGGCGGGCGCCGGCTAGCCCCGTCCCGCGCAGCGAGCGCCCCCGACACGGCGCGTCACGCGCTGGGCATCCAGCCACTCGAGGATGGGGATGAGGTGCTTTCGGGTGAGGTTCCAGCGCTCCTTGGCCTGGGACGGCTCGAAACTCCCCTCGGCCCGGAGCCAGGCGCGCACGTCGTCACACAGCTCGGTCATCACCTCGCCGTGGCCCACGAACGGACCGACCTTCACCAGGGCCCCGCGCTCGATGAGGTGGTGCAGGATGGCCTCGCCGTCCTTGTGCGCCGCCACCGCGGTGAGCACGTACGACGGCTCGAGCAGCAGCCGGACCCGCTTCGCCGCGGCCAGCATGCGATCCGCCGCGGCCTGCTGCTCGGCGTCCAGGGCGAGCACGAACGCCGCCAGGTGGTAGCGCCCCTGGCTCCGTCCCAGCACGCCGCGGTCCACCAGCCAGGCCAGCAGCGCCTCGAGCTCCCGATCCCCGAGGGCCTTCAGCGGCCCGGCGATCAGCTCCTTGCGCCGGGCGCCCGGGGAGAGGGGATGCTCGTCGTGGAAGGCCTCGAGGCCGTCCGCCACCACCCCCTGCAGCCGCGCCAGCACGTCGGCGTGGAAGACCCGATCCGCGAGCACCTGGCCCCAGGGGTCCGCGTCGCTGGGCAGGCAGCGCCGCTGGGTGGCCTCGGCGCGGCTCAAGCCCTTCAGGCCCGCGCGCTCGAGGTAGACGTCGCGGCCACCGGCCGCCAGGCGCGCGAGCTGCAGGGCCGAGGAGTTGCGCTCCCGGTGGCGCACCGGCCGGGCCCAGGGATCGAGCACCCGCCCGCCGCCCAGGGTGGTGACCGGGGAGGCGCGCCGGAGCACGAAGCGGTCGTCGGGCAGGCAGGCGACCTCCGAGGCCAGGCGCAGCTGCAGGTAGCCGTCCCAGGGCTGGTCCGAGGGGCCGGTGGACCACTCGTCGGCCTTGGGGGGGGCGCGATCGACGCCCAGGGGGCGGGCGTGGGCCACGACCTCGGCGGTCCCCACCAGGAAGCGGACCTCGGCGCCGTCCTCGATGACCGGCGCGCCGGCCAGGTGTCGGTACTCGATGTCCACGACCCGGGTGGAGGCCACGCTGCCGGGGCTGACCACCTCGTGGCCGCGGGCGATGGCGTCCTTGCCCACGCTCAGGTTCATCGCCGTGCGCAGGCCCGCGCGGGTGTGGGTGGTGGAGGCGCCGTGGACCTGCAGCCCGCGCACGCGCACCCGGGGGTTGCCGGGCACCACCTCGACGTCATCACCGTCGTTCAGCACACCGGAGCGCACCGTGCCGGTGATGACCGTGCCGTGGCCCTTCTGGCTGAAGACCCGGTCCACGGGCAGCCGGAAGGGCGCCTCGAGCAGCCGACCCTGGGGCTGCAGCGCGTCCAGGGCGGCCATGAGATCCTCGACGCCCAGCCCGGTCAGGCCCGAGACGGGCAGGATGGGGGCGTCCTCGAGGGCGGTGCCAGCGAGGGCGTCGCGCACGTCGTCCTCGGCCAGCATCAGCAGCTCCTCGTCCACCATGTCGGCGAAGGTCAGCGCCACCAGGCCCTGCTCCACCCCCAGCAGATCGAGGATCGCCAGGTGCTCGGCGGTCTGGGGCATCACGCCGTCCATGGCGGAGACGCAGAGCATCACCGCGTCGACGCCGGAAGCCCCGGCCACCATGGTGCGCACCAGGCGCTCGTGGCCGGGCACGTCCACGAAGGCCAGGGTGCGACCCGAGGGCAGCTCGAGGTTGGTGAAGCCCAGGGCGATGGTGATGCCCCGGTCCTTCTCTTCGGGGAGCGTGTCCAGGTAGATCCCGGTGAGCTTCTCGATGAGGGTGGTCTTGCCGTGGTCGATGTGACCGGCGGTGCCGACGACGAGGTACTGGGTGGGCTCGGACATGGGGGGAGCCTAACCCCGCGCCCTCCACAGGAGTGTGCGACGGACCCCACACAGCCTGCACTCCAGTGGAGGGGGGCGGGGCGCTGTGCGGGGTGCCAGAGGGGCCATCCCACTGAAAATACTCGGCTTCGCGCCCTCGGCACAGCCTGGCACGCGGCGTGCATCTGTACAGGCCGAGCGCTGACACACAGCCCAGCGACACCGACCCACACACACTCTTGGAGAACCCCATGAACGCCCAGACCCTCATCGCCACCTCCGCCTTCGCCGCCACCTTCGCCGCCGTCGCCATGCACAGCACCGACGCCGACGCCTGCAACATCTGCGACATGCCCCTGGTCGAGGCCTTCGCCACCACCGACCTGTCCGGCTCCTACATCGACCTGAAGCCCATCGGCGTGGTCGAGACCGACAGCGCCGGGTTCACCAGCCTCAAGCCCATCGGCTACTGGGCCACCAGCGCCGACGGCTCCGTGGAGCTCAAGCCCATCGGCTCCGAGCACCAGGAGTCCTACGACTTCGAGTGGACCGTCCAGCCCGAGGACGTCTCGACCAGCTTCCGCGAGGCCTCCACCGACCTGGCCGGGCTCAAGCCCATCGGCATCATCGAGCTGGACGACGACGGCTTCATCGGCCTCAAGCCCATCGGCATCGAAGAGGACGACGGCGCCGGCTACCTCCACCTCAAGCCCATCGGCATCGACGAGTCCGACGGCGACGAGATCGCCCTCAAGCCCATCGGCACCCAGACCACCGACGGCGACCTGATCGGCCTCAAGCCCATCGGCACCATCGAGACCGACAGCGACGGCTACCTCGACGTGCAGCAGATGAGCGAGATCACCCTCGACTCCAGCGGCACCGCCTCCGTGCCCTCCCGCGGCAGCTACAGCTCCAGCGTGGACTACAGCTCCCTGTACACCTCCGAGCGCCTGCTCCGCAGCGGCCGCTAGCCCCCTCTCCACCGCCCACCGCCCCGGGGTCCAGGAGGCCCTGGGGCGAGTTTATGCGCGATCCCGCATGACCACCCGCCGATCCTGGGGTTACGGCGGGGTCTTCCGAGCATGGAGCACCCCATGTCCCTCCTCCGCGTCCTCTGGCGCGCCCCCGCCGGCCTGGCCTGGACCCTGCTGAACCACTGGCACTGGGTCTGGCGGCGGATCCTGTTCCCCAAGCGCTGGCGCGACTCCTACGGCACCGACGTGATCGGGCGCTGGGGCCGCGGGCTGGCCTGGATCATGGGCATGGAGATCATCGAGAAGAACAAGCGCAGCGGCCCCATGGGCGACATCGTGATCGCCAACCACATGGGCTTCCTGGACGTGCCCCTGCTGCTGTCAGTGTTCCCGGCGGTCTTCATCATCAAGGGCGAGATGCGCAAGGCCCCCTACTTCGGCGGGGCCCTGGCCAAGCACGGCCACGTGTTCGTGGATCGCGGCAGCGAGGCCAGCCGGCGCTCGGCCCGCGACGGCGTGCGGCGGGTGCTGGCGGCCGGCGAGCGCCTGATCGTCTTCCCCGAAGGCCGCGCCAGCCCCGGCGCCGAGCGCCGCCCGTTCAAGCCCTTCTGCTTCGTCGAGGCCCAGCGCCAGGGCAAGCGCATCGAGGCCTGCGTGATCGACTACCTGCCCGATCGCAGCCAGCTCGAGTGGGACGTGAACCGCGGCATGATCCCCCAGCTCATCGAGCTGGTGGGGCGGCGCAAGACCACCGTGAGCATCGAGTACCTGGGGACCTGGATCCCCGAGGACGGCGCCGCGGACGCCGCGGCCTGGAAGGACACCATCGAAGGCAAGCTGCTGGCCTACGACCGCGAGCGCGACGCGGCCACCGGCAGCTGAAGGAGGACCCGTGTACAAGGGCATCAAGCCGCCGACCACCGGCCTGCGCGGCGTCGTGGACCGCTTCCTCGCCTCCAACCTCGAGCGCATCCTGGCGGTGCCGGGCAAGAAGCTCTACCGGGAGTTCGAGGGCTCCTGCCAGGACGTCAAGGCCACCCAGCTCGGCGTCATGCGCGAGATCCTCGACTACGCGACGGACACCGAGTTCGGCCGCAAGCACAACTTCGCCAACATCCGCAGCCACCGGGACTTCCAGGACTCGATGCCCATCCGGGACTACGAGGACTTCCGCCCCTGGGTGGACCGGCACGCGAAGGGCGAAGAGGGCGTGCTCTTCCCGGGCAAGCCGCTGATGTACAACCGCTCGAGCGGCACCACCGCCGAGCCCAAGCTGCTGCCGGTCACCCCCCACGCCCTCGAGCGCACCATCCAGAACCGCAGCAAGCTGTGGCTCTACAACATGATGCGCCACCACCCCGGGATCTACGCCGGCAAGGACCTCACCCTGGTCAGCCCCGCGGTCGAGGGGAACACCGCCGACGGGACCCCCTACGGGTCCCTCTCCGGGCTCGTGTACCGCAACATCCCCGGCTTCATGAAGAACGTGCACTCGGTGCCCGAGGACACCATCCTCATCCGGGACTACCTGACCAAGCTCTACACCCTGCTGCGCTTCGCGGTGGGCAGCGACGTCAGCTGCATCCTGAGCGGCAACCCCGCCACCGTGGTCAACATGGCCACCCGCGCCGACGCCTGGGCCGAGCTCATCATCCGCGACATCCGGGACGGCACCCTGCGGGCCGACCTGCACCTGGACCCGACCATCCGCACCCAGTGCGAGTCCCTGCTGCAGCCCGATCCCGAGCGGGCCGCCCAGCTCGAGGCCCTGATCCAGGAGCACGGCCGCCTGCGTCCCGCGGACTACTGGCCGAACCTGCGGCTCATCCACACCTGGAAGCACGGCAACTGCCGCCTGGTGCTGCCCCAGCTCGAGCCCTGGTTCGGGGACATCCCCAGCCTGGACTTCGGCTACATCGCCTCCGAGCTCACCGCGACCGACGTCATCCTGCCCCACAACGACGGCTCGGTGCTGCAGGTGCGCAACGCCTTCTACGAGTTCTCCCGGGAGGACGAGGGCGACGCCCCCGACCGCCGCTTCTACATGGCCCACGAGCTCGAGCCCGGTGAGCGCTACTTCGTGCACATCACCACCTTCTCGGGGCTGTACCGCTACGACATGAACGACGTGGTCGAGGTCCTCGAGCGCTTCGGCGAGGCCCTGGTCCTCAAGTTCCTCTACAAGGGCAAGGGCATCACCAGCCTGCAGGGTGAGAAGCTCTCCGAGGCCCAGCTCATCGAGGCCATGGGCAGGGCCGAGCGCTCCACCGGGACCGCCTACGGCTTCTTCGTGGGCTGGGCGGACCCCGAGACCTCCCGCTACGACCTGTACGTGGAGTTCCCGTTCCCCACGGAGCACGCGGACCGGCGGCGCTTCGCCTCGGCGGTGGACAAGGCCCTGGCAGAGGTGAACGTGGAGTACGAGGCCAAGCGCAGCACCCAGCGCCTGGCCCCACCGCGGATCATCCCCCTGGTGCCCGACGCCTTCGATCACTACCGGGACCTGCGCCTGGCCGAGGGCGCCCTGTCCGGGCAGCTCAAGTGGCTGCACCTGAGCGGCACCGCCGCCGACCGGCGCCGCATGTCCCAGCTCGCTGCGCCGCAGCTCGAGCCCGCCCTGCCGGCCTAGCCAACCCGTCGAAAAACCGACTGAAAGGTCAATCATCGTCGGAATGAAAAAAACCGGCGGGTCGAATTCCCACACCGTCTCGGCGATTGGCGAGCTTGCTCGCCAAGGATGCGAGGGCAGGTCCCATGCAGGTGACAGAATGCCGTGCTGGCGGTGTTTTCCGGACCTACTGCGCCACCCCGACCACGGTTAGGGGCCGCGCCACGACCACGGGAGCCTTCGCATGAGCCGCTACGACATCGCGATCATCGGCATGGGTTGCATCTTTCCGGCCGCCGACACCATCAGCCAGTACTGGAAGAACATCCTGGATGGGGACAGCTACTTCGAGCCGATGCCCAAGCACCTGTGGGACATGGATCGGTTCTACACCGAGGGCCGCTCCAAGCGGGAGACCACCTACACCACGGTGGGCGCCTTCATCGATCCCGACATCGACTTCCCCTTCCTCGAGTACCGGCTGCCCCCCAAGACCCTCGAGGGCATGGACCCGGCCCAGCTGGTCACCCTGGCCGCCACCCGCGCAGCCCTCGAGGACGCCGGCATCGATCCCCGCTCCCCCCAGCTCGAGCAGGGCGTGACCATCATCGGCGCCTCGGGCGTGGACGGCTTCGCCCACACCACCGCCTACCTGCGCCGCCACCGCTACTTCGCCGAGCTGCGCCCCAAGCTGCTCGAGGCCGGGGTCTCCGAGGCCGTGATCGAGGCCCTCGAGGCCGAGCTCGGCCCCTCCATGGTGGAACGCGGCCACGGCTGGAACCCGGGCACCGCCGCGGTGGGCAACGTCCCCTCCAGCATCTCCAACCGGGTGGCCCAGGTCTTCGGCGTCCACGGCTACAACATGACCGTGGACGGCGCCTGCGCCAGCTCCTTCGCCGCCATCGACGTGGCCTGCCAGGCCCTGTGCGCCGGCGACGCGAGGGTGGTGATCACCGGCGGCTGCGACCTGGGCACCAACCCCGGCATCTACGTGGGCTTCGCCCAGATGGACGGCCTGAGCCCCACCGGCATGGCCTGCCCCTTCGACCACACCGCCAACGGCCTGGTCATCGGCGAGGGCGCGGGCATCGTGGTGCTCAAGCGCCTCGAAGACGCGGTGGCCGACGGCGATCGCATCCGGGCCGTCATCCGCGGCATCGGCACCTCCAGCGACGGCGCGGGCCAGGCCATCTACGCCCCCTCCGTGACCGGGCGGCGGCGCTCCTTCGAGGCCGCCCTGAGCCGGGCCCGCACCCAGCCCTCCGAGGTGCAGTTCCTCGAGGCCCACGCCACCTCGACCATCGTGGGCGACGCGGTGGAGTACGACGCCATCAACGAGACCTACGGCGACGATCCGCAGCGGCTCGAGCCCCTGCGCCTGGGCTCGGTGAAGCACCAGATCGGCCACCTCAAGGCCGCCGCGGGTGTGGCGGGGCTGATCAAGACCGTGCTGGCCATGGAGCACGCCACCTACCCCCACATGCCCCGCTTCGAGAAGCTCACCCCCGAGGCCTCGGCCCCCAGCGACACCCTGCTGGTCCCCACCACCACCGCCCCCTGGCAGCCCGGCCCCGGCGGGATGCGGGTGGCCGCGGTGACCGCCAGCGGCTTCGGCGGCGTGAACTACCACGTGATCCTCGAGCAGGGTGAGCGCTACGCGCCCCCCGCGGTGCGCCCGAGCCCGACCCGGGACGTCGCCGTGGTCGCGGTGAGCTGCCGCGTGCCCGGCGCGGAGACCGTGGACGACTTCTGGGCCAACGTCACCGCCGGCCGCGACGTCTTCACCCCGGTCACCGGCCCCGACGTGGGCTGGCACGACCACCTGGATGTGGGCCCCGCCAACGAGCGCATCACCACCCGGGTGGCCGGCCTGTTGGCCCCCTACGACTTCAACTTCCTGCGGCACCGCATCTTCCCCAAGAGCGTCTCCCAGATCTCCCCCACCCAGTTCCTGGCCCTGGACCTCGGCGAGCGCCTGCTCGACCAGGCCGGCTTCGAGCTGCGGGAGCCCAAGAACATCAGCGTCAGCGTCGGCACCATGCACGACGACCACTACCCCACGCTGTGCTGTCCCCTGTTCGCCGAGGAGTACGCCGCGGCCGTGCGCGGCTGCCCCTCCGCCGCCCAGGTGCCCACCGAGCTCCTCGAGGGCGCGTTCGCCGCCGCCGGGCCGGCCTTCGAGGCCCTGGATCCCCCCTTCACCGAGCACACCCTGCCCGGCTGGATGACCAACGTCACCGCCGGCCGCATGGCCAACAAGCTCAACCTCCACGGCGCGAACATGACCGTGGACTCCGCCTGCAGCTCGGGCCTCGCCGCCCTGGTGCCCGCCGTCTACCAGCTGATGTTCGGCGACGTGGACGCGGTGATCACCGGCGGCCTGAACCGGCAGCTGAGCGCCGAGTTCACCGCTGGCGTCTGCACCCTGGGTGCTGTGGCCGAGGACACCCCGCGGCCCTTCGACGCCCGCGGCAAGGGCTTCCTGATCGGTGAAGGCGGCGTGTTCTACCTGCTGAAGCGCCTGGCGGACGCCGAGCGCGACGGCGACGAGGTCATCGCCGTGCTCCGCGCCGTGCACGGCTCGTCCGAGGCCGAGAGCCGCTCCATGGTGGCCCCCTCGGAGTCCGCGGTGCGCCGCTCCATCCGCAACACCCTGGAGCGCACCCCCGTGCCCGGCGCCGCCATCGGCGTGGTGGACGTGCACGGCTCCGCCAACCCCGTCTCCGACATCGTCGAGGCCCGCTCCCTCGCCGCCGAGCTGCGGGACGACGAGCCGGCGGGTCCCCCGGTGTGGATCACGGCCATCAAGTCCCACGTGGGCCACCTCTACGGGGGCTCCGGGGCCAGCTCGATGCTCTCCACCCTGCAGGCCATGCGCACCGCCACCGTGCCGGGCGTGCGCAACCTCGAGAACCTGCGGCCCGAGCTCGAGGCCACCGCCCACCGCGCCGCGCCCCGCGGGGACACCGGCCCCCTGGAGCTGCACCAGCACGGCGCCATCAACTCCCTGGGCCTGGGCGGCGCCAACTACTTCGCCGTCCTGTCCCTGCCCGACGCCCTCGAGGCCACCGAGATCGAGGATCCGCAGGCGAGCCGCCCCGAGCCGCAGACCCCTGGGCTCGTTAGCGCTGAGGCAACCCCTGCCACGAGCCCGGACCCCATGCGCCCCACATCCAACGACCACCTCGACGAGGTCTTCCTCCGCGGCGCCGACGGCCGCACCGCCCTGAGCGCCGCGCTGCGGCGCGCCCTGCAGGAGCCCGAGCCCGACTGGCTCGATCTCGACGCCTGGGAGCAGCCCACCCGGTTGGCGGTGGCCGCCGAGGACGACGACACCCTGCGCGCACGGCTGAAGGCCGCCGACACCATGCTCGAGCGCGGGCTCGAGCTCACACCGCTGGAGTCCCAGGGCGTCTTCGCCGCCCAGCGGGAGCCCGGCGCCGAGCGCCCCGGGCTGGCCTTCTGCTTCCCCGGCCAGGGCGTGCACTACATCGGCATGGGCCGCCACCTGTACGACACGGATCGCGACGTGCGCGCCGTGTTCGACCGGGTGGACGCCATGGCCCGCGCCGCCTTCGGCTTCGGCTTGCTCGAGCACATCTTCGGCACCCCCGGCGACGCCGGCATCGAGCGGGAGCTGGGGACCCTCGTGGGCGCTCAGACCGCCCTGTTCGCCATGGAGGTCGCCATCGGCCGCTGGCTGCTGAGCCGCGGGGTCCAGCCCGACGTGCTCATCGGCCACAGCTTCGGCGAGATCTGCGCCCTGACCGTCGCGGGCACCTGGGATCTCGAGGTCGGCTACCAGGTCGTCACCGAGCGCATCCACGCCTCTGAGATCGCCACCTCCGCCGGTGGCCCCCCCACGGCCATGATGAGCCTGATCTGCACCGAGCTGCAGCGGGACGCGCTGCTGGCGCTGGCCGGAGATCAGGTGCTGCTCACCAACGTCAACGCCCCCGGCCGCTACGTGCTCGCCGGCGTGCGCCAGGCCATCGAGCGCACCGTGGAAGGTGCCCGCGCCTTCGGCGCCGAGGCCCAGCTGCTGCCCATCGGCGGCGCCTTCCACTCCCCCTGGATGGAGCCCGCCCGGGCGCCCTTCACCAAGGCCCTGGCCGCGCTGCCCTGCGAGCCCCCGAGCCTGCGGATCCTCAGCACCATCACCGGCTCCTTCATCGAGCCCGAGCGGGTGGACGCCGCCTTCCTGGCCGAGCACTTCGGCAAGCAGCTGATCACCCCCATCGACCTGCCCCGGGACATCGAGCGGCTGTACGCCGACGGCGTGCGCCACTTCCTCGAGGTCGGCCCCCGCTGGGCCATGACCAAGATGGTCGCGGGCATCCTGGGCGAGCGCCCCCACCGCACGCGCTTCTGCCTGCACCCCAAGATCGGCGACCGCGAGAGCTTCCGCCGCGCCCGCGCCTTCCTGGCCGCCACCGGCCACCTGCAGGGCGCCCCCGCCGCCTCCCTGGCCGAGCTGCTCGAGCCCGCCTTCCTGGACTTCCTCAGCCAGGCCGCCCCGGCCATGATCCAGTCCCTGCGCGAGGTCCACACCCGCTGGCTGGAGCACGTCACCGAGGCCCCCGTGGTGGACCCCGAGGTCCTCGAGGCCCCCGAGCCCACCGAGCTGCCAGCCGCGGAGGTGGCGCCTGTGGTCGCTGCAGCCGTCGATGAGCCCGCGCCCGCCCCGGTCGTCGAGGAACCGCTCCCGGCGGTCGCCGCCCCCGCCGGCGCGAGCGCCGCGGTCTGGACCCAGCGCCTCACGGACAAGCTGGTCGAGGCCACCGGCTACCCCGCCGACATGTTGGAGCCGACGTTGGACCTCGAGGCCGATCTGGGCATCGACTCCGTCCAGCGCGCCGAGATCTGGGCCAGCCTGCTCACAGAGCACGGCATGGATCCGGGCCTGAGGCCCGCGGGCCCAAGGACCATCGAGAACCTGGCGGCCATCCTGGCTGGACAGGGCCAAAGCGACCCAGACCCGGACCCGGAGCCAGAGCCCGCCCCCCTTCCAGAGCCGAAGCCCACGGAGACCGAGACACCGGTGGATGGCAGCGCCCCGGCTTCCGCCCCCGCCGGCGCGAGCGCCGCGGTCTGGACCCAGCGCCTCACGGACAAGCTGGTCGAGGCCACCGGCTACCCCGCCGACATGCTCGAGCCCCAGCTCGACCTCGAGGCCGACCTGGGCATCGACTCCGTCCAGCGCGCCGAGATCTGGGCCAGCCTGCTCACCGAGCACGACATGGACCCCGGCCTCCGCCCCACCGGCCCCCGCACCATCGAGAACCTGGCCGCCATCCTGGCGGGTGTCGAGGGTGAGGTCGGGGAGGACTTCACGTCCTCCAGCCCCGAGCCCGTCGCCGAGCCGGCGCCGGAGCCCAGCCCCGAGCCCCACCTCCCCACAGACGGGAGAGGGGAGCAGGAAAGCGTGGAGGTCTGGACCCAGCGCCTCACGGACAAGCTGGTCGAGGCCACCGGCTACCCCGCCGACATGCTCGAGCCCCAGCTCGACCTCGAGGCCGACCTGGGCATCGACTCCGTCCAGCGCGCCGAGATCTGGGCCAGCCTGCTCACCGAGCACGGCATGGACCCCGGCCTCCGCCCCACCGGCCCCCGCACCATCGAGAACCTGGCCAGCATCCTGGCGAACCAGGGCGGCGATGACCCAGAGCCGGAACCCGAGGTCGTCCCCGTTCCCGAACCGACGCCCGCAAGGATCGAGGCACCCGTCGAACAGGACGAACCGGCTCCCGAGCCCACCCCCGAACCCGAGCCGTTCCCCGTCGCAGAGGACCAGGACCCCAACGCCAACATCCTCCTCGCCCCCGGCATCGTCCGCCTCGAGCGCGAGGACGACCGCCCCTTCCCCTGCAAGCGGGTGCTGGCCATCACCGCCGACCTGGGCGCCAGCCCCGTGGTCGACCGGCTGCGCTCCGCCGGGATCGAGGTGATGGCGCTGCACGCCGCCGCGGTGGCGGGCATGAACGCCGCCGAGCTGAACCTGGCCCTGGCCGAGCAGGACACCATCGTCTACCTGGCCCACCGGGAGCTGGTCTCCATGGACCGCGACGGCGCCGGGCTGTCCAAGGCCCTCGATCAGCAGGTGGCCACCATCTACGGCGTCTTCCGGGCCCTGGCCCCGGTGCTGGCCTCGAGCCCCCTGCGGGTCATGGTGCCCGTCTCCCAGGACGGCTGCTTCGGCGCGTCGAGCCGCGGCCCCGCCAGCCTGCTGGGGGCCTTCCCCGCCGGCTTCGTGCGCTCCCTGCAGCGGGAGCTGCCCGACTCCACCTTCCAGCTCATCGACACCGGAGAGCAGAGCTGGGCCGACGCCATCGAGCAGCGCATCGACCGCCAGTCCCCAGGCCTCGAGCTGGGCATGGGCCCCTACGGCCCCGTGCTCCCCACCTCGGTGCCCCTGGGCCAGGTGGTGCGGCGCGGTGACCTGCTGCGTCCCGGCGACCTGCTGCTGGTCACCGGCGGCGCCCGCGGCATCGTCTACGAGTGCGTCCGCGCCCTCGCCGGCCTGACCGGCGCGCGGCTGCTGCTCACCGGCCGGACCCCCCTGCCCGAGGATCGGCCCTCCTGGCTGGAGGTCGGGCCCGAGGCCATCGACCAGACCCTGCGCGAGCTCGAGATCGAGCGGGTGCGCAGCCGGGGCATGGGCCTGGGCGCCGCCCGTCGCGCCACCGCGAAGGCCCGAGCCCAGTGGGAGGTCCACCGCAACCTGTCCGAGCTCGACGCCGCCGGCATCGACGCCCGCTACGAGGTCTGCGACGTCAGCGACCGCCGCAGCCTGCGCGGCCTCATCGCGCGCACCAACCAGCGGGAGACCATCCGCGGCGTGGTCCACGGCGCGGGCGTGCAGAAGGGCCGCCTGATCGGCGACCTGCCCACCACCGAGGCCAGCCGGACCATCACCACCAAGCTCGAGCCGCTGTTCACCATGCTCGACACCATCGACTTCTCCGAGCTGCGCCTGCTGGTGGGCTTCGGCTCCGTGGCGGGCCTGTTCGGGAACGCCGGGCAGACCGACTACGCCCTGGCCAACGACCTGCTCGCCGGGGCGATCCTGGCCCTGGGCCGCCGCTGGCCCACCCTGCAGGCCCAGACCGTGGACTGGACCGCCTGGACGGGCACCGGCATGGTCACCCCCGAAGAGGAGAAGCGCTTCGCCGAGGCGGGCCTGGTCCCCCTGGACCCCCTGCGGGGCGTGCGCCTGTTCCTCGACGCGGTCCTGGGGGCCGCCCAGCCCCACCTGGCCGCCTTCAACGTGACCGCCGCCTTCGCCGACAGCCGCGAGATCGAGCGCCACCCCCTGACCCCGCGGCCCAGCGTCAAGCTGGTGGACCCCCGCCGCAGCGGCCCCACCACCGTGCGCTTCTCCCGGGCCCGCGACCTGTGGCTGGACCAGCACAAGGTCAACGGCGAGCCCGTGGTGCCCGGCACCTTCGTGACCGAGCTGCTCGCCCAGCAGGCCGCCGTCAGCGGCCGGGGCGTGCGCGGCGTGCGCTTCCGCCGGCCCATGGCGGTCCGCGACCGCAGCCTGGCCGTGGAGCTGCTCGAGGTCGACGACCGCCTGCTGGCCCTGCCCAAGGACCGCAAGGATCTGCCTGCCAAGGCCCTGCACAACCTGGCCTACGCCAGCTGTGAGCTCGGCGCGGTGGAGACGGATGTGCCCCGGCACCTGGAGTTCGGCGCCCGGGAGCTGCTGGCCCTGCACGGCGCCAGCCAGGACGCGAAGAACCCCTTCTACGCCATGCTCGACGAGCGCTTCTCCATGGCGCTGGACACCGGCCCCATCTTCCGGGGCATCCTGGCCACCCGCCGGGCCGGCGAGCGCTTCCTGGCGCTGGTCCGCCTGACCGACGAGGCCGTGGCCGCCCTGGCGGCGCCGGGGTCCTTCCTGGCCCACCCGGTGCTGGCGGACATGGCGGTGCAGGTGGGCGCGGCCTGGGCCATGATCGAGCACGACGTGATGGCCATCCCCTGGGAGATCGGCAGCCTGCGCGTCTTCGGCGAGAGCCAGGAGCGCGAGGCCCTGGTCATCTGCCAGGCCAGCCAGCTGGGTCCCAAGACCTCGGTGATGGACGTGATGGTCCGCGAGCCCGACGGGCGCCCCATCTTCGCCCTGATGGGCCTGACCCTCGAGGCCATCGCCCAGGGCAGCGACGACCCGGAGGCCGACACCGCGCAGCTGCCCGACGAGATCGACCTGCCCGCGGATAAAAAAAAAAGCTGACGCCGGCGACCGTCGGCCCTGAGCCCCTCCCCGCGGCCGCCGCCGCCGCCGTGATCGGCGCCGGCCTGGGGGGCCTGTGCTGCGCCGTGGAGCTGGCGCGGCAGGGGGTCGAGGTCCTGGTGCTCGAGCAGCACCACACCCCCGGCGGCTACGCCCACGGCTTCGAGCGCAAGGGCTTCCGCTTCGACGCCTCCCTGCACCACATCGGAGGGCTGGACGAGGGCGCCCTGAACCGCGGGGTGCTCACGGCGCTGGGCGTGATCGACACCCTCGAGCTCACCCGGCGGGAGCACCTGCTGCGGGTGGAGCTGCCTGGGCTCGATCTCACGCTGCCCAACGACCCCGGCGCCCTGCTGCAGGTCCTGTCGGAGCGCTTCCCGGATCAGGCCGACGGGCTGTGGGGCTTCTTCGGGGCCCTGCGCGGGCTCAAGGGCCACACGACCGGCCCGGTCGCGGACCCCGACTTCGACCTGCCCCCTGCCGAGCGCCTGTCGGTGGCCTGGGCCGACCGCACCATCGGCGCGCTCATCGACGAATACATCGACGACCCCAGCCTGAAGGCCGTGCTCGGCTCCCCCTGGGTCTACCTGGGCCTGCCCCCGGATCGCGCCGCCGCCACCTTCGGCGCCTGCGTGCTGGGCAGCACCTGGCTCGAGGGCGCCTGGCAGCTGCGGGGCGGCGGAGCCGCGCTGTCCCGGGCCCTGGTGGAGCGCCTCGAGGAGCTCGGCGGGCGCTGCGTCACCAAGGCCGCGGTGGCGCGGATCCTGGTGGAGGACCGCAAGGTGGCGGGCGTCCAGTTGGCCGACGGCCGCCGGGTGGCCAGCCCCGTGGTGATCTCGAACGCCGACCCCCACCAGACCTGCCGCGAGCTGCTGCCCGCCGGGTCCCTGCCAAACCCCTGGCTCGCCCGCCTGGAGAGCATGGAGCCCTCAGCGAGCTTCCTGGCCCTCTACCTCGGGCTCGACTGCCCCCCGAGCGCCATCGGCATCGACGAAGACGAGCACTTCGTGCTGCAGCACAGCGACGCCGAGACCGCCTGGCAGGCGCTGCAGGCCGCCGAGCTCGAGCGCACGGACTGGTCCATCGCGAGCTTCGAGCGCGCCGACCCCGACAGCGCCCCGAGCGGCGGAGGGACGGTGACGGTGATGGAGCTGACCCCGGCCAGCGGCTGGCTCGGGCTGGACCGCGCCGCCTACAAGGCCCGCAAGGCCGCCGTGAAGGAGCGCCTGCTGGCCAAGGTCGAGGCCCGCTTCCCGGGGCTGCGGGAGCACATCGTGGTGGCCGAGCTGGCCACGCCCCACACCATGCAGCGCTACACCCGCAACCACCAGGGCGCCGTCTACGGCCTGGCCCAGCACCCCCACCAGGCCGGGCGCAGGCGCCTGGGCAACCGGCTCCCCCTGCCCGGGCTGTTCCTCACCGGCGCCTGGACCTGGGCCGGCGGCGGCTACGAGGGCGCGCTGATGTCCGGCCTGCAGAGCGCGGACGCGGTGCTGCTGAAGCACCCCGCGCCGAACCCCGCGCCCCGCGGCCGGCTCGCGGCTCCCCCCGAGCAGCTCCCGCCCCTGCCGAGCCCGGCGAGCACCACCGCGGCCTACCCCCAGCGCCTGGAGGTGCGGCCTGGCCGGGAGGCCCGGGACCACCGCGGCGCCGTGCGTCCCACCGCCCTGCTCCGCTACCTGGACCGGGGTCGGGTGGAGGCCTGTGAGCGCACCTGCAGCGCCACCGAGCAGGCCTCCTGGCTCGAGCGCTACCTGGTGAACGTCTACCGCATCGACGCCCGCTTCCCGACGGCCGGGGCCCGGGGGGCGCTCGAGGTGCAGACCGGCCTGCGGGCCATCTCCTCCCACCGGGCCAGCTTCGACCAGCGGGTGGTGGACAGCGACGGTCGCCCCGTCGTGGTGGCCGGGGTCGAGGTGACCTTCCTCGATCCCGAGGACGGCCTGGCCCCGGTGCCCCCGGGCTTCGTCGAAGGCCCCGCCCCCGCCGGCGCGCCGGCCAGAGGCCTGCCACCGATCCCGTTCTCGGCCAAGGACCACCACCCCCACCGCCACCCGGCCCGGGTGTACTACGAGGACACCGACGCCCAGGGCATCGTCTACCACGTGACCTACCTGCGCTGGTGCGAGGAGGCCCTCGAGGCCTTGCTCGGCGACGAGATCGACGCCATGGACATCGACGCCCTCGACATCCGCTACCTCGAGGCCGCCCGCTTCGGCGATCACCTCGTCCTCTGGGTGGGGGCCCGCCCCCTCGAGGGTGGGGCCATCGCCGTGGACCTGCGCATGGTGAGGGAGCGCGACGAGACCGTGGTGGCCGACGCGACCCTGTCGGTGAGCTTCGGCGGTCAGCCGGCGCCCGGCGCGCTGCAGGCGCTGGTCGTCGATGGGTGAGACCCGGGTCCGGCTGCTGGACACCGCCGAGGCCGAGGCCCGCGGTCTGCACCGCAGCTGGTGGCCGCTGCTGGACGCCGAGGAGCGCACCCGCGCAGCGCGCCTGATGGATCGCGAGGCGCGCCTGCGCTTCGTGCTCTCCCACGGCTTGCTGCGGACGACCCTGAGCGAGCAGGCAGCGGTGGCCCCCGACGCCTGGCGCTTCGGCAGGGAGGCCCAGGGGCGGCCCGTCATCGCCGCGCCCGCCGGCAGCGGGCTGTCCTTCTCCCTCTCACGCTGCCCGGGGCTGGCCGCGGTGATGGTGTCCAGGCTGCCCGGCTGCGGCATCGATGTGGATCGCGTCGGGCGGGTCCAGGACCCCCTGGTCGTCGCCCGCGCCTGGTTCCACCCCGAAGAGCGCGCCCCCCACCGGGCCGCCCCACGACCCCAGCCGGCCCAGCGGTTAACCCCGCAGTGGACCCAGCCGGCGGCCAGCGCGAAAGCACAACGCAGCC
>CAYZVO010000024.1:36152-48967 GCA_964481655.1 uncultured Enterobacterales bacterium
CCGCGCCCGCGGGGCGGCGGCCGGGGGCGGCCCCCCCCCCCCGCGCGCCCGCCGCGGGGGGGCCGCCCCGAGGACCCGAGCGGGACCTGCTGTTCACCCGGCTGTGGACCCTGCGGGAGGCCTGCGCGAAGGCACTCGGCTGCGGGCTGGATCACCTGCCGCCCGACCTGAAGATCGAACTGGACGGCGGCGCTCGGGTCTGCCGCGGCGGCGAGCCATCGGGCTGGCGCGTCGAGCAGAGCCACCCCAGCCGTGAGCACGTCCTGGCCGTGGTAGAACGGGGGAGCGTTCAGGGCTGGTAGAAGCGGGCCGGGCTCCAGGGGGACAGCAGCAGCTCGAGGCTCGAGGCGTGGGACCAGCGGGTCCAGGCCACGCCCTCGTGGGCGCTGGCCGCGCTGCCGCTGGTGGTGGTACGCCAGGGCGTCCCCGCGGTGGTGCTGCCCTGGTACCAGGGTGTGCCGCCGAGCCAGGTCCGGGACCAGCGCCAGCTGTTGTCCGCCCAGGCCACACCGCTGGCGGGCACGAGCTCACCAGGCAGGAACCAGGAGCCCGCGACCCGACACCCCTCGGCGACCGCTGGCGACGCGCGGTTCACCACCGGCAGCTCCACGACAGAGCTGCTGTGGGTCTCGAGCCAGCGCCAGCGCATCGACGCCGAGGCCACCGACCAGGTGCAGGTGCTGCGGGCGCTGGTGGCGTCCCAGCTCGTCGCACCAGCTGGCAGGACCTGCACCGTGCCCCACACCGAGCGCGCGGTGGCGCTGTGCTCGTAGGACAGGGTGGTGTGGGTCCAGACCATCGCCCCGTCGAACCACAGCTGGCGCTCCCGATAGCCCCGGGTGCGCAGGCTCATCCGGCCTCCGTGCACCCGGCTGGCCACACCGCCGGGGTGGCAGGCGCCGTGCCAGCAGTCGTCGTCGTCGCAATCCACCAGCCCGTCCCCGTCGCTGTCCAGCCCGTCGCCGCAGTCGATCTCCTCGCAAGCCGGGTTCCCGACACAGTCGCCGTCCTCGCAGTCCACCAGCCCATCCCCGTCATCGTCGGCGCCGTCGCTGCAGTCCTCGCAGGCCCCGTCGCCCCAGCAGTCCGCGTCGAGGCAGTCCAGGGCGCCGTCGCAGTCCTGGTCCACCCCGTCACGGCAGTCCTCGGGGGCCTCGGGGTACACATCTGCCGCGAGGTCGTCGCAGTCGTCGCCGTCGAACAGGCCCCCCGCCACGCCGTCTCCGTCGGCATCCTCGAGATCACCGATGCAAGCGCCGTTGGCCAGCCCGGGGCTCCCGGCGCCCCCCTCGCCGTAGGGCTCCAAGCCCAGACACCAGGCGTCCACGTCGTCATTGGCGTCCGGATCGTGGGCGCCCTCGTCCAGGGCCAGCGCGTACCCGGGGCGCTCGGCGCTGGCCCAGCCCGCGCCGTACTGGACCGCGTCCAGCTCCACACCCCAGGCCACCAGGCGCATCAGGGCACCGTCGTACTCGAGCTCGAGCTCGGAGCTCACCCGATCGGGGACCACCCCGCCATTGGCGACGCTGTCCTCGGTGTTCGCGAACAGCAGGGCGTCCCCTGCCGCCAGCACGAGGGGCTCATCCACCGACAGCAGGCCCCGCTGCCCCTCGCGCAGCTCCAGCCCCTCGAGATCCACGTCCCAGACGCTGCCGTTGGCGATCTCGAGCCACTGGCCCGCGACCCCCAGACCCCCGGCTGGGTTGGGCATCAGCTCGCTGATGACCAGGCTCACCAGGTGGGTGTCGCGCAGATCCACCGGCTCGTCGGCGCCATCGCAGTCCGTGTCCCCAGCGACCTGATCGTCGTCGATCGCGCCCGGGTTGTACCCGGAGTTTCCGTCGTCGCAGTCACCGTCGACGCTCACGTAGCCGTAGGGTTGTTCGCAGCGCTCGACGGTGTACTGGTCACCTCCCCAGCCGTCCTGATCCGCGTCGTAGTACCAGGTGGTGGCGTCCTCGGCGTCGGGCTCATCGATGGTGCCGTCGCAGTCATCGTCCACATCGTTGCAGTGCTCGAGGGCCATGGGATGGACCGAGGGATCGGCGTCGTCGCAGTCCCCGCTGTCCTGCACGTGACCGCTGGGCAGCGTGCACGCCGCGGTGGGCGACCCTCCGTCGCCGAAGCCGTCGCCGTCGAGGTCCGGGTAGAACGTGGAGGCGTCCTGGGCGTCGGGCTCGTCCGTCTCGCCATCGCAGTCGTTGTCCAGCCCGTCGCAGAGCTCTTCGGCGGCGGGGTGGACCTGCGGGTCCCCGTCATCGCAGTCGCCGCGCTCGGTGGTCCAGCCGTCGCCGTCGTCATCTCGGGCGGGCACGGGTCCCGCGCTGTCTGTGGGATCACCGCCACAGGCGGCCACTCCACAGACAAACGCGAACGCCCAGCCCACACGCATCGGGTCCTCCCAGCACGGCAGAGCCTACCACGAGGCTGGTGGAGGGACGCGGCGCCCGTGATCCCTCCGGGCGGTCGGCGCAGCTGCTATCCTCGAACGCGGAGGTCCCCATGTCCAAGCCCGCGCTCCCTCTGCTCGCTCTGGCCCTGTGCGCCTGCAACCCCGGCGAGGACAGCGCGCTGCCGCCCCTGGCCACGGTCACCCTCACCCCGGTGGAGGACGATCGCCCTCTCACGGAGCTGGCCGCCGAGGCGGTGGCCATGGCCCCCACCTGGCTGCAGGGGGATCTGGCCCTGGCCCTGAGGCAGCAGGGCGAGGTCCTGCAGGACGAGCTGGCCACCCTGGTGGTGGACGAGGACGAGCCCTGGCTGATCGACGAGATCGCCTTCGGCATCGCCCACGTCTCCCCGGAGGTCATCGCGGACGAGGACTTCCACCCCGAGCTGCTGGTCATCAACGCCGAGCTGGTCTACGCCCGGGACGAGGACCTGGACTACGTGGAGCTGGTCGAAGAGGGCAGCGCGGGCGAGGGCGACTGGCACACCACCACCGCCTACGAGGTCGCCGTGGGCGGGACGATCGAGACCCGCACCATCGATCGCGACCTGTACTACTGGTACATCGTGCACCCCCGCATCGAGGACGAGCACCCCTGGTTCATCGACGGCTTCATGCGCTGCCTGTCCAGCAGCCTCGAGTGCGGCGTGGACGCCGAGAGCGGCTGGTTCTGGCGCGAGTTCCTGTGGGACGCCGCCGAGACCCACTGCGAGCTGGACTTCTGCCCCGTGCTGCGGGACCACATCACCGACGCCACGGTGCTGTGGGACGAGGAGGACCCCAGCACCGCCGACGGCGCCATCGCCTCGATCATGAGCTTCATGCTGCTGAACGACGAGACCTACGGCCGCTGGTTCGACTTCGGCGCCGGCTCCGAGCGCAGCATCCAGCCCAACCGCATCTACGGCTTGGGGGCGGGCAACTGCGGCGAGTGGGCCGACATGACCACCGCCCTGTCCCGCACGGCGCTGATCGCCAACCTCAACGCCACCCCGTCATCCTGGGACCACACCTGGAACGCCTTCTTCGCCCCGGGCTCGGAGAACTGGACCAGCGAGTGGATCCCCTGGGAGCCGGTGAACTGGTGGCTGGTGCACGCCTACGGCTCGAGCTTCGCCACCTATGCGACCCGGGGCGACACCCACACCTGGTACCAGAGCGACGACTACACCGACAGCTTCGACATGCAGGTGGTGGTCGCCGACGCGGGGGGCGAGCCCGTGGACGGCGCCGTGATCAGCATCTGGACCCCCTACGGCGACTCCTGGTGGTTCGCCGGGGAGACCGTCACCGACGCCAACGGCCAGGTCACCGTCCCCCTGGGGGCCGAGCAGGACTACGCGATGCAGGTGGGCGCGGCCCAGGGCTGGTACCCGTCCGCGGACTACATCACCTACGCCAGCCAGGGGGTGAGCGCCGGGGAGACGGACACCCAGCAGGTGACCCTCGAGGGCAGCATGCCCACCATCACCTGGACCGAGCTGGCCACCGAGGGTGAGGCCACCGTCACCGTGACTACCACCATCGACGGGGCGCGGATCGTGCGGCCCTCCTGGCGCTTCGAAGAGAGCTACAGTGTCCAGTCCGCGACTCCGGCGGTGGACGCCTTCCTGCTGGACGCCGACAACCTGGCCCTGCTCCGGGACGGCGAGCCCTTCGAGGCCGCGCCGCTGATGGGCGGCAGCGGCGCGCTGAGCCTGGCAGCCGAGGGGACCTGGTTCCTCGCCCTGCCGAACACCACCGTCAACGCCACCGCGCTGCTGGGGGCCATGAGCGCGAGCATCGTCGTCGCCGAGGGCGAAGATCCCGTGGAGCTGGCCCTGCCCTTCGAGCTGCTGGCCGGCGACGTGGCCGCCATCGAGATCGCCTTCGACTAGCGGTTCTCCGCCTCGGGGGTCGGCGAGTCGTCGTACTCCCAGCTGGTGCCGCCGTCGGGCATGCGCGCCGCGCTGACGTCGGTGGACTGCTCGTCCCACTGCACCGCGTCCATCTCGTCGCCGCCGTCGTCGAAGATGCCCAGCTCACCGCCGGAGCGGCCGAGGTTGAAGCAGACGTGGGTGTCGCCCTGATCGGGGTTCGAGTCGGCCCACAGCAGCAGCCAGCCCTCGCCCGGCACCACCAGGCCGTCCTCCAGCGGGCAGGCCTCGGGATCGTCCAGGTTGTTGGTGACCGTGAAGCCGTCCAGGGGGTAGTCGCCGGGGAAGGGGTTGTACAGCTCGAACCAGTCGTCGTACTCGCCGTGCTCGTCGGCGTTGACCGCCCAGTTCGAGGCCAAGAACTCGTTGATGAGCACGTAGGCATCGGCGTCCGCGTCGGTGTCGCTGTCCGCGTCGGTGTCGGTGTCCGAGTCCATGTCGGCGTCCGCGTCGCCCTCGGGCGGTCCGTCGTCGCAGCTGCCCACGCCCCAGCAGTCCTGATCGTCGCAGTCGACCCAGCCGTCCAGGTCGTTGTCCACACCGTCGGTGCAGTCGTCCGCCACGTCACCCTCGATGCAGACGGACACGCCGATGCAGCCCTGGTCTGCGCAGTCCACGAAGCCGTCGGCGTCGTTGTCGGTCTGATCCTCGCACTGGCTGGGGTCGGCGCCCTCGTCGGAGCTGACCCCGTCGGGCTTGCAGGAGCAGAGGAGCAGGAGGGTCAGGGGGAGGAGCGCGCGCATGGAGACCTCGCGGAGGCATCGGGTTGTCCGTGGAGGATACCTCGAGGCGGGGCGTTGCGGTTAGTCTGCGGAGGACCCGGAGCGCCCCATGAGCATCGGCAGCCACCTGCTGAATCCCCCCAACCTCGACCTGGTCAAGCGCCTGAGCTGGAAGTTCGGACGCCCCAAGATCCTCGAGCAGGGGATGCGCTGGTACGAGACCCACCCCGACGAGGTGGATCGCATCGTGCGCAACCTCGAGCACATGGGCCTGGCCTCGAGCGGCGCGGCGCTGGACGCGGTGCTCGAGGGCATCGTGGCCCACTACTACGAGAAGCTGTTCATCCTGGTGAAGGGCTTCGAGGCCGTCTGGATCGCCCGCAACCGGGTCGAGCTGGATCCCGCCGCCCTCGAGCCCCTCGAGGAAGCCCGCCACGAGGGCAAGGCCGTGTTCCTGGCCGGCTGCCACTTCGGCGCCACCTACCTGCAGGCCCTGGTGCTGGCGGCCCGGGGCTGGAGCATGTCGGCGGTGGGCAAGTTCCCCGGCAAGGTCGGGGAGACCCTGCGGGCCAACGACGCCCGCTTCGCCGAGCGCTACGGCACCGGGCGCACCACCTTCCTCGACGTCAGCGACCCCCGCGAGGACGTGCCCGGGGCCATGCTCCAGGCGCTGATGACCGGAGGGATCCTCAGCAACGTCTTCGACGAGAACAATGTCTTCTCCCAGCCCCGCCACCTGCTGGGCCGCACCGTGCACGGCGGCTCGGGCATGGACCTCATCCTGCGGCGCTTCACCGATCGCCAGGTGGTGGTCCTGACCCCGTTCTTGATCCGCACCGGCGAGGAGACCTTCCGCTACGAGCTGGACCGCCACAGCCTTTCGAGCGTGGACATCGTGGGCGACTTCTACCGCTCCCTGGGCCAGCGCATCGAGGCCCACCCGGAGCAGTGGTACTTCATCCACGAGCTCCACGAAGCCCTGGTGGACCTGCGGCAGCCGGCGCGCTGATCAGCCCCCCAGGCAGCGCCCCGCGAAGTCCAGCCCCGCCTCGATGGCGGGCCGGGAGCGCTCCGGCGGGTCCATGACCTCGAAGCCGTGGCGCAGGCCCGCACCGACCACCGCGGTGACCGGCAGCTCCTTGCCCTTCAGCGCCTGGCCGGTGGCCACGAAGCCCTTCGTCATCATCTTGCGGTCCTTCTCGGCGTGCAGCAGGTAGACCGGGACCGGCAGGGTCTCGGCGTCGCGGAACAGGGGGGGCAGCGACCAGGCCTCCACCTGGTCCTGGGGCAGCTTCATGGGCCAGCCGGACAGGTCCAGGAAGCCGTAGAAGCTCATCAGCCCCACCACCCCGGGCTCGGGCTCCCGCAGCAGACCGGAGAGCACCGGGCCGGTGCTGCCGGAGAAACACCACACCACCACTCGATCGGGGTCGAGCCCCAGGGCCGGGGCGCGCATGCGCAGCAGCGCCAGCGCCGCGCGCACGTCCTCGAGCATGTCGCCGCAGCGCTTGTAGCTCTTGGACGGGCGGTGGCTGCAGACCGCGGCCGCCCAGCCACGCTCCGCGCAGAGGGCGGCGTAGGAGCGCCACATGCCCCAGCCGCGGGACTTGCGCAGCAGGGCGTCCGGCGCGTCGCCGGGCACGAAGAGCACGATGGGCCGGGGGGCGTCGGGCTCGCCGCCGGGGCCGTAGATGTCCAGGGCGTGGCCCGGTGCCGCGTCGCCCAGGGGGATGGCCTCGGCCAGCACGGGGGCGGGCTCGCCGGTGTCGAAGGGGAAGGGTTTGTCGGCCTGGCGCAGCATGTACACGATGTACAGGCCGTAGCTCAGCACCAGCATTGCCAGCAGGCCGCCGATGGAGATCAGGACGATGGTCAGCGTGCTCATGGTTCCTCCGGGGGGTTCCGGTAGATGCCGCCCCTCACCAGGCGGCGCATCAGGCCCAGCTGCTTGCGCATGAGGGTCTCGTAGGCGGCGTGGTCGTACTCGGGCCCCAGGGCCGGGATGGCGGCCGCGCGGGCTCCACCCAGCACCCAGGTGAACAGCTCGAGCACCTCCAGCCGGGGCAGGGCGTACAGGCTCCAGTCCACCCCGCCGAGCACCGCGCCCATGTGCTGGCTCGAGATGGAGCGGCGCATGGCCTCGACCCGGGTGTGCACCGACGCCGCGGTGTCCAGGGAGGCCCGCATGGAGAAGCGGTACCGCAGGGGCTCCCGGGCCGCGTAGGCCAGCAGGGCCTCGAAGAGCTCCTCGACCCGCAGGAACAGATCGGGGGAGCGGTAGATGGCCGGGTCGTCCTGGACCTGCGACAGCTCGGTGATGACCTGCTGGTAGATGTGCAGGTACAGCACCTCCTTGCTGCGCGCGTACTTGAACAGCGTGCCCTTGGCGATGCCCAGGTCGGCCACGATGCGGTTGGTGGAGGCGGCCTCGTAGCCACGCGCGGTGAACTCGCGCATGGCGGCGTCCAGCACGCGCTGCTGCCGCTGCTGGGGGAGGTTGTGGAAGGTCTTCGAGAGCATGGATTCCTCGTGGTGACCAGGTGGTCACTGTTCGAGATCCACTGTAGTGACCAGCTGGTCACTCAGCAAGGACTTTCTCCCGTGGGGCGGGTCAGCGGTGAACGCAGGGGAGCAGTTCATCTGCTCCCGCCGGATCAGCCCGCTTCGGTGGGCAGGTCCTCGACGGCCAGCATGCCCGGCGCATCCAGCCCGGTGGTGACCCGCTGGAAGACCTCCTCGAGGCTCGAGGTCTCCCGGTGCAGCTCGAGCATCAGGATTCCACGGTCAGCCGCGATCTGGAACAGATCACCGCGCACGTCGCGCTCGGCGATGACCTGGAAGCCGGCGGCGTCGGCCTCGGCCACCTGCACGGGGGTGGCCCGCTGCACGCCGGGGATGGCCTGCACCGCCTCGCCGATCACGGCGGCGGGAAGCTTGACCGAGCCGGGGGCGTAGACCACCTGCAGCAGCTGGCCCCCGCGCTGGCGGGCCATGATGTCCTCGGTGGTGCCGTCGGCCACGATCTGGCCGCCGTTGATGATGATCACCCGATCGCAGGTCGCCTGGACCTCGGAGAGGATGTGGGTGGAGAGGATCACGGTCTTCTGGCGGCCGATCTCCCGGATGAGGTTGCGGATCTCGACGATCTGGTTGGGGTCGAGGCCCGAGGTGGGCTCATCCAAGATCAGGATGTCGGGGCTGTGGACCAGGGCCTGGGCCAGGCCCACGCGCTGGCGGAAGCCCTTGGACAGCGACGCGATGCCCTGGGCCAGGCGCTCGGACAGGCCGCACTGGGCCGCGACCCGGCGCACCGCCGCGGCCCGCTCGGCCCGGGCCAGGCCCCGCACCCGCGCCACGAAGTCCAGGTAGTCCACCACCCGCATGTCCCGGTAGACCGGCGCGGACTCCGGCAGGTAGCCGATGCGGGAGCGCACGGCGATGGGGTCGTCCAGCACGTCGATGCCGTCGATGGCGGCGGTGCCGGCGCTGGGGGCCAAAAAGCCGGTGAGCACCTTCATGGTGGTGGTCTTGCCGGCGCCATTGGGGCCCAGGAAGCCCACGATCTCGCCGCGCTGGACCGAGAACGAGATGCGGTCCACGGCCACGAAGGAGCCGTAGCTCCTCACCAGGTCAGTCACTTCGATGGTGGCCATGGTCGTCCTCCGGAGGGGGGGGACTCGCTATCCGGGGCCCCCGACGCCATCAAGGTCCCCACCATGCCGGTGCCCACGCGCGGTGCTATCCTCACTCCTCGCCCCGGAGGCGCCATGCGTACCGCGACCACCCTGCTGCTCCTGCTGCCCCTCGTCTTCGGCTGCCGCGCCTATGAGAGCGTCATCACCCCGCTGGACGACACCGGCGGCAAGGACACCACCGACACCGGCGCTCCGACGGACGACACCGCGGACACCTCCGACACCACCGACACCGGCGAGGTCGACCCGATCTGGGACGTGGCGATGCTGACCATCGTCTCCCCCGAGAGCGGGGCGTTCATCCCCCTGGGCGACGAGGCCGAGTTCGAGGCGGTGGTGCTGGACACCGAGGGCAACGAGCTCGAGTGGGACGCCATCGACTGGACCAGCGACGCCGACGACGAGTGGACCTACACCGCGGCGACCTTCACCGACGACAGCCTGGGCGTGGGCAAGCACGACATCACCGCCGCCACCCAGCTGCCCAACGGCGACCGCCTGGCCATGACCGTCGGCGACGTGCTCGTCCAGAGCCCCTACGCGGGCACCTACACCGGCACCGTCTACGTCGAGATCGCCATCGAGTACAAGAGCATGCCGTACACGGTCTCGTGCGCCGGCGCGACCACCATCATCGTGGACCAGTACGGCGAGACCATCGGCGGTGACTCCAGCTGCCTGGTGTCCCTGATGGGCTTCGACATGGACATGGCCCTGGGCCTGGACGCCACCAACGAGGATGGCGAGGCCAGCGGTGAGATGGCCGTGGACATGATGCTCTTCGACGTGGGCATCGAGGCCAGCGGCACCATCAGCGAAGACGGCGAGCTGTACATGGAGTTCGCCGACGACGTGATGGGCTACGCCGACATCGCCGGCAACGTCGACGCCAGCCGCATCAGCCGGGACACCGAGCTGTCCGACTAGCGCGATGTACACCGCCATGACGCGGGGCTGCGCCTGGCTGTGGGCCGCTCGCGACGAGGCGGGTGCTGTGGGCTATCGCCCCGGCAACACCCCGCGGCCCGAGCCCACGCTGCTGCTGGCCATGGCGCAGGTGGACGTGCCCATCGACTGGCTCGAGGGCCAGCAGCTGGGCTGGGCGGGTCGGCTGGCGCCCCTGCTGCTGGGTCAGCGGAAGGAGGCCGAGGCCCTGGTCACCCGCGAGCTGGACCGGCTGCGCAGCGAGCGCTCCGAGACCGGCGCCGCCAGCGATGACTTCGACGCCAGCCTGCCCGCCTGGGGCTGGGTCCCCGGCACCGCCGGCTGGACCGAGCCCACCGCCCACGCCCTGCTGGCCCTGCGCGCCGTGGGGGAGGGAGACAGCCCCGAGGCGGGGCAGGCCCGGGCGTTCCTGAGGGATCGTCAGGGGGCCGACGGCGGCTGGAACTACGGCAACCCGCGCATGATGGGTCAGGCCCTGGACAGCGCGCCGGTGGCCACCGGCTGGGCGCTGCTGGCCCTGGCCGACACCCGGGACGACGACGAGCGCTGTGCCTGGGGGCTGGCCTGGCTCGAAGCCCACTGCGCGCGCCTGCCCACCGATCACAGCCTGGCCCTGCTCACCATGGCCCGGGGTGTCCTGGGCGCCGATCCCGAGCCCACGGCCCGCGCCCTGATGGACCGCCAGCGGGCCGACGGCTCCTGGGGCGGACGCTGTGACCTCACGGCCCTGGGCTGTGCGGCGCTGATGGCGGTGGTGGGCCCACCCATCCAGCTGGGGATCCGATGACCGACCCCCACCGCATCCGCCGCATCACCCGCCGCGGCCTGCTGGGCGGCGCCGCCGCGACCGGCGCCCTGGTCGCGGGCGGGCTCGCCTGGCGAGCCTGCCCCGCCCGGCAAGCCGAACAGCGGGTGACCACCGTCGCCGTCCCCGACTACAGCGCCGATCTCGACGCGGCCCTGCACCGCGCCCTCGAGGGCTGGCCGACCCTGACCTCCCGCCTGCCTGGCGCCCGGGTGCTGCTCAAGCCCAACCTGGTCGAGCACAGCCCGGACCGCCCGGTGAACACCCACCCCGCCCTGGTGGCCGCCGCGGTGCGCGTGCTGCGGGAGCGGGGCGCCGCCGAGCTGCTGGTGGCCGAGGGGCCCGGCCACCGTCGCGACGGCGAGGCCCTGCTCGAGGGCTCGGGGCTGGGCCCCCTGCTCCGGGCGCTGGGCTGTCCGTTCCTCGATCTGAACTACGAGGACCCGGTAGAGCTGCCCCTGGTGGACGACCTGTCGGGCCTCGGACGCCTGCCCGTGGCCCGGCCGGTGGTCGACGCCGACATCGTGATCTCCATGCCCAAGCTCAAGACCCACCACTGGGCCGGGGTGACCCTGTCCATGAAGAACCTCTTCGGGGTGCTCTGCGGCGCGGAGCTGGGCTGGCCCAAGAACAGCCTGCACTGGGCCGGCATCGACGCCGTCATCGTCGATCTGTGGCGCAGCCTCGAGCCGGACTTCGCCATCGTCGACGGCATCGTGGGCATGGAGGGGGACGGGCCCATCATGGGCGCGCCCTTCGCCGGAGGCTTCCTCGCCGTCGGGGACCACCTCCCCGCGGTGGACGCCCGCTGCGCGCAGCTGATGGGCATCGTGCCCTCGCGCCTGCCCTACCTGCGCCGGGCTCGGGCCGGTGGGGGGACCATCTCCCTGAAGCGAATCGTAGCGGAGGGCGATGGGATCGCCCCCCGCGACGTGCAGCTGCCACCACGCTGGGGCTGGCTGCGCTGAGCTACTGCAGCAGCGACAGCTTGCTCATCAGCTCCTGACCGCCGGCGACCACGGTGATGCTGCCGACCTTGTCCGCCATGCCCTCCATGGCCTCGAGCTGGCGCAGGCGCAGCAGCATGGGGTTGGCCTCCATCAGCCGGGCGGTGTTGGCCAGGCTGCGGGTGGCCGCGGTCTCCTCGCGACGGGTGATGGCGTTGGCGGCGGCGCGCTTCTCGGCCTCGATCACCTGGTTCAGGATGGACTTCATCTCGCCAGGCAGGATGACGTCCTTGAGATCGAGCGCCACGACCTCGACACCCCAGGCCTCGGCGCGGGCGGCCAGCTCGGCGCGCATGGAGGCGGCGGCCTCGTTGCGGCGCTCGAGCAGACCATCCACGGTCAGGCCGGCCACCATGCGGCGGGCGCACAGCTGGGCCTCGGAGTACAGCGCGTCGCGCAGGCTGTCGACCTGCTGGACCGAGGCCACCGCGTCCACCACCCGATACTTGACGATCAGGTTGGTGCGCAGGCTGACCTTGTCCGCCGACATGACCTCCTGGCCGCCGATCTGCAGCTCCTGCTCACGCTGGTCCACCAGCGCGACGGTCACCGAACGCTCGCTGACGTTCAGGGCGACCAGGCCTTCGTCCAGCACGGCCTCGAGCACGCCGTCGGCGTACACCAGGGCCTTCTGGTAGGGCAGCACCTGCACCAGCTGCAGCAGCCGACGGGGCACGCGGTCGACCCAGGCGCGGGGCACCGAGGAGACCAGCTCCGAGCTGTCCACCAGCACGGCGCTCACGCGGGCGCGCAGCTGCCAGAGCAGGTAGCGGCCGGGCTCCAGGCAGGCCTGGGGCAGGCCGTCCACGGACACCAGGGCCAGCTGACCCTCGACGACCTCGAGCAGCTCGGCGGCGCCATCGGGCACGACGGCGATCAGCTCGGGGGTCGCACGGGTCCAGCCGGAGGCCAGATCGACGCGCTCGACGCGGGTCTGGGCGCCCGCCCACCACAGGCGGGTCAGGCCGGGCTCGAGCCAGCGGACGGTGCGACCGCGGCGCACGACGACGGCGCGCTCGGTCTCGTTGACGATGATGGTGCGGTACAGCATGGGTCTCCTCCTTGAAGGGGTGGTCGAGGGGGCGGGGAACCGAAGGTGGGCCGGGTGCTCCCCGGGGGAGCGGGCCCACCGACTCGGCGGGGCGACCCGTCGGCCCTCCGGACGGGCCGAGGCCGGCCATGGGAGGGCGGGGGGGGCCACCGCGGGGCGCGCCCGGGGCCCCCGCCCCGGCCCCGGGCCCCCGGGGGGGGGGGGCGGCCGTGGGATCCTCACGGC
>CAYZVO010000024.1:48977-59804 GCA_964481655.1 uncultured Enterobacterales bacterium
GGGGGCCGCCCCCCCCCCCCCCCCCCCCCCCCCCCCCTCGGGGGGGGGGGGGTGGGTTTGGGTCCGGAAAGGGACAACACGGTTCTCAGCCGTGGGTGCAACCAAGCGCCTCAGTGGGGGTGAGGTCCAGGATTCGAACCTGGGTTTCCAGCGCATGGGCCGAACCGCGGGACACCGGCTGGCTGACCGACCAGGCGCTCCGACAGCGGGGCTGGGATGCCTGGGGCCGGGGGGACCGGCGCCGCACTTTGCCATGCACACCCCGTAGAAGCACAGGTCGTGCCAACGTGAAAACCCTGGTTCTACCGTGGGGCGCTCTGTCGAATGTTATACACAGATATCATCTTGGATAGGAAGCAATCATGACCGACAAGCCCGTCGTGATCCTCGGCGCCCTCGGCACCCGCCTCGACGTGGGGGCTCGCACCCGCCGCTGGCGCAAGTGGCGGCCCACCATCTGCGCCGTGCAGCAGCTGGGCCGCCCGGTGGCCCGCCTCGAGCTGCTGCACCCCCCGCGCTACAGCCGCCAGGCCGAGCAGATCCGATCGGACCTGGCCGAGGTCTGCCCCGAGACCCGCGTGGTGCTGCGGCCCCAGCCCCTGAGGGACCCCTGGGACTTCGAGGAGGTGTTCTCGAGCCTGCACGATGTCGCCCGGGACTACCCCTTCGAGCCCGAGCACGAGGACTACCTGCTGCACATCACGACGGGCACCCACGTCTACCAGATCTGCTGCTTCCTGCTGGCCGAGAGCCGCCACATCCCCGCCCGGCTGCTGCAGACCGAGCCCACCCACCCGGGCAAGGACGACGACGGCAACCGGCTCCCCGACCCCGGCCGGGTGCGGATCATCGACCTGGACCTGTCCCGCTACGACGCCATCGCCGCCCGCTTCGGGGCCGAGCGCCGGGACGCGGTCAGCTTCCTCAAGGCCGGCATCGACACCCGCAACGACGCCTTCAACGCCCTGATCGACCGCATCGAGCGGGTGGCCCTGGCCAGCCCCGACCCCATCCTGCTGGTGGGTCCCACCGGCGCGGGCAAGACCCAGCTGGCCTCCCGCATCGCCGAGCTCAAGCTGCGGGGGCCCGGGGGCAGCGGCAAGCCCGTGGGCCCCTTCGTGCCCGTCAACTGCGCCACCCTGCGGGGTGAGATGGCCATGTCGGCCCTGTTCGGCCACGTGCGCGGGGCCTTCACCGGGGCTCAGAGCGACCGGGCGGGGCTGCTGCGCTCCGCCGACGGCGGGGTGCTCTTCCTCGACGAGATCGCCGAGCTGGGCGCGGACGAGCAGGCCATGCTGCTGCGGGCCATCGAGCAGGGCCGCTTCCTGCCGGTGGGCTCCGACCGGGAGGTCCAGAGCGACTTCCAGCTCATCGCCGGCACCAACCGGGACCTGGCCGAAGCGGTGCGCTCCGGCGACTTCCGGGCCGACCTGCTGGCCCGGCTCGACCTGTGGACCTTCGCCCTGCCGGGGCTCGCCCAGCGCCGCGAGGACATCGAGCCCAACCTGGACTACGAGCTGGCCCACCTCGAGCGAGAGTGGGGCCGCCGCATCACCATCAACGCCGAGGCCCGCGCCCGCTTCATCACCTTCGCCACCGGCCCCGCCGCAGCCTGGAGCCGCAACTTCCGGGATCTGAACGGAGCGGTACGCCGCATGGCGACCCTGAGCGAGGGCGGCCGCATCGCCACGCCCCAGGTGCGCGAGGAGCTCGAGCGCCTGGCCCGGGCCTGGGGCGACGCCCCGCCAGCCGGCGACACCGTCGCCGCCCTGCAGGCCCTGCTGGGCCCCGAACGCACCGCAGAGCTCGATCGTTTCGATCTGGTCCAGCTGGCCGAGGTGGTGGCCGTCTGCCGTCGCTCCCCGAGCCTCTCCGCCGCCGGCCGGGTGCTCTTCGCCGCCAGCCGCGCGCGCAGGACGTCGAGGAACGACGCCGATCGGCTGCGCAAGTACCTGGCCCGCTTCGGGCTGAGCTTCGGGGAGCTGGGCTGACGCGACGGTCTCCGCCGACCGAGGCTATGCTGATGCCACCGGAGGAGGGCGCGATGAGAGGCATCACCGCGATCGGGATGGCGCTGCTGGCGACGGCCTGCGGCGGCGAGTGGAGCGAGGCCCGGCGAGGGGTGCTGGTGGAGACCTGGGCCTGCGGTGACAGCTGGCCATCGATCCCCATCGACGGGCGCTTCCCGGTCGCCATGTTCTGCGACCAGGGCAGCTGCTCGCCGGCCTCGACCATTCTGCACGGCGAGGACTGGTGGGAGCCGCTGCACTGCCACTACGGCAGCACCGAGGCCGAGCTGGTCGTCGCGCGGATTCCCTTCGCCCCCGCCTGGTACGAGCTGGATGTCGGGACCGTGCCCGCAGAGAGCGGCGTCCCCCTGCAGATGTCCTGCGTGGAGCTGGACCAGGAGACCGAGTGCACCGCCCAGCTCGGCCGCCTCGACGAGGGGGGCGATCTGGAGACCGGCTTCGAGGGCACCTGGGCCACCGGCTATCAACTCATCGACTGGACCACCGAGGGCATCGTCCAGCGCCCGAGCTGCGATGAGCTCCAGCAGGGGCTGGAGCCCCAGGGGGCGCTCCCGCTCGTCTACCTGTGCGACGACGGCGCGGCCATGACGGGCTGTAGCCAGCGGTGGACCTGGACCATCGTGGACGGGCTGTTCTCGAACCAGTGCGGCAGCTCGTACCACCCCGACATCGTGGTGCGCTGGGTCGGAGAACCGCTCACTCCGGGCTGAACACGAACGGGTAGCTGACGATCACGACGCCGCCACCTCTGGGCTCGGGGAACGCCAGGCCCATCAGCACCTCGTGGATGCAGCTCTCCACCGCCTCGTCTCCCAGGGTGCTGGTCTGGGTCGTCGAGCTGGAGACGGTACCCTCGGCGGTGATCACGAACTTGGCAACCAGCTTGCCGTGCAGCGCGGGGGAGGCCCGCAGCTGGGCCTGGTAGCAGCCCCGGATCGCAGCGAGCTCGGCGCGGATGCCCGCGTCGATGTCGCCCTTGTCGAGCGCGCCGAGGACCGTCGGGGGGGCCGTCGTGCCGGCCGTCGGGGGCTGCTCACCCACGCCCTGGACCGCGACGGGCTGCCCGTCAGGCCCCAGCAGGTAGGCGAGGGCGCCAGCGGGCGCGATGATGCCCCCGACGGGCTGGGCCTCCGGGTCGTCCGCGAGCGCTTGGCTCACGGGCTGCTTGGCCGCGCAGGCGCAGAGGAACAGGGCGGCGAGGATGAGCGGTGCGCGCGTCATGGCGTGGCTCCGAAACGCAGGTGGCCCGCGCCGCGGTCAGGCGCACGGAGGCCACTGGTGGCGGGAGGGCCCATAGCCCACAGCCCCCGACCCCGCGCCAAGGATGGCCTCTCCGCCGCCGGAGCGTGGAGGGTTGGCGTCCCAGGCGCCAAGGATGGCCTCTCCGCCGCCGGAGCGGGGAGGGTTGGCGCCCCAGGCGCCAAGGATGGCCTCTCCGCCGCCGGAGCGGGGAGGGTTGGCGTCCCAGGCGCCAAAGGTGGCCTCTCCGCCACCGGAGCGGCGGGCGTTGGCGTCCCAAACGCCAAGGATGGCCTCTCCGCCGCCGGAGCGGGGAGCGTTGGCGCCCCAGGCGCCAAGGATGGCCTCTCCGCCGCCGGAGCGGGGAGCGTTGGCGCGCTGTGGGCTGCGGGCTGCGGGCTGCGGGCTGTGGGCTGCGGGCTGCGGGCTACGAGCCCCGCTCAGATCGCCCTCGCCACCCTCAGCACCGTCGCCCACCCCCTGGTCGTGATGGGCACACCCAGGGCCTTGTCCAGGAAGTTCGGGTAGACCGTGCCGGCCCCCTGGCCCCGCCGCATACTCAGGGCGTACCAGGGGCCGACCTCCGCGAGCATCACCTGCCAGTCGTCCCCCTCGGGTCGCTGAAGAGGCTGCGCGGGCCTGGCCTGTAGGGGCTCGAGGAAGACCGACAGGAAGCGCTTGGCGCCCTGGGCCTCGGCCTCGGCGGCGCAGGGATCGGCGGCCACCAGGGCGGCGAAGTCCTCCACGGGCACCAGGGCCAGCTGGGGCTCGAAGGGCAGGCCCGCGGCGAAGGCGGCCCGGACGGCGCCCTCGGGCAGCTCCGCGCCCACCAGACAGGTCCCCGCGGCGCCGAAGTTCTTCAACTTCAACGCGGGCAGCTCGGCCTCGAGGGCCTTGGCCCGGAAGCGCTGGTGTACACCCACATTGGCGGCTCTCAGCAGTGCGACGTACGGCATGGTCGCAGCCTACACCGCCCCACCCGGTGGCGCGATAGGACGCCGGGGACCCCGTGGAGCACACCACCATGCGCAGCCTGCCCCTCACCCTCGCCGCGTTCCTCCTCGCCTGCGGCGAGCCCGCCAAGGACGACACCGCCCCCGAAGGCGACACCGCCCCCGAGGGCGACACCGACACCGACACCGACACCGACACCGACCTCGGCCCCGATCCCTTCGCCGACGTGGTGGTGAGCTTCGAGCCCGGTGAGTTCGCCGGCTACGGCCAGGACGCCCTGCCCGACGTGGTGCTGGGCTCCCCGCAGGGCGGCGGCGAGGTGGGCTCCACCGACGTCCTGAGCCTGGGCCAGGAAGGCGTCATCGTCCTCGAGCTGACCGACATCGGGATCATCGACGGCGGCGGCCCCGACCTCCTGGTCTTCGAGAACCCCTTCCCCGGGTTCTACGAGACCGGCGTGGTCGCGGTGAGCGAAGACGGGAAGACCTGGCACGAGTGGCCCTGCGACAGCGACGACGAGGCCGGCGGCTACCCCGGCTGCGCAGGCGTGGCCTTGGTGTACGCCGCCAGCGACAACGGCGTGGACCCCACCGACCCCGACGCCGCAGGCGGCGACGCCTTCGACCTCGCCGACCTGGGGATCACCGCCGCCCGCTTCGTCCGCGTCCGCGACTCCGGCGCCAACGGCTACGAGGGCAATGCGGGCGGCTTCGATCTGGACGCCATCGCGGTGGTCAACGGCGAGGAGCTGTAGGCGCCACCACCGCGAGCACCGCCATCTGCCAGGGGCGACCACGTTAGTCCCGCAACGCACCCGCGCTCGGAGCCCACCATGCGCGCTCGACCTCTCGCCGTCACGCTGATCCTCCTGTGCGCATGCGGTCCGTTCATCTCCCGCAGCGAACACCAAGGGAATGACTCGGCACCACCGGATCAGCCCGACACGGACACCGACACCGACGCAGACACGGACACCGACGCAGACGCGGACGCAGACGCGGACGCAGACGCGGATGCAGACGCCGACGCAGACGCAGACGCAGACGCAGACGCAGACGCGGATGCCGACGCGGACACGGACTTCGTGGACGACGGCGAGCTGGAGCTGTGCGAAGACGACGCGTCGGACAGCCGGGGGTTCTCACAGACCGTCGATTGCAACAGCCACAGCGGCTACATCTGGGATGTCTTCGAGATCCGCGTGGACGCCGGAGACTGCGTCGGCATCCTCGCCGACAACGGCGCAGGCTCCGCCGACATCCTCGCGTTCGCCGAAGACGCAGGCGGAGAGTTCTACGGTCTCGAGGCCGACTACACCGAGCTGGATGACGACGTCCCCTGCTCCGAGGTCCCCTGGATCTCCACCGCCTCCTGTCCCGCCGCCGCGCTGACCGCCGAGAACACCGGGCTGTTCTCGGTGGGGGTGGCCCAGTACCCCGGGTCAGGTTGCCAGGATGGGGCCGCCTACACGCTGTACGTCGCCATCAACGGCAGCCCCGTCGACCTGAGCACCCTGATGAGCCAGGACGACGCGGAGTTCTGACGGCAGACAGCGTCCATCAGTAGAACGCCACCCCCCAGGGGTGCAGGCTGGGCTGGATGGGCTGCTCGGTCTTGCTCTGGCAGCCGGCGATGTCGTGCACCCACAGCCCCGTGGGGGCCTCGGGGTCCATCCACGAGGCGCCGGTGGCCAGCCAGGCCTCGCCGCGGTCGTTGACGGCCACGTCGGTGTAGTAGGCGTTGGTGGCCTCCGACGAGGTCACCGCGCCCCCCGCCAGATCGACGCAGTGCAGCGATGAGCTGGTGTAGTCGGCGCTCAGGCTGGTGATCACGGCGGCGTCGCCGTATGCGCCGAGGTTGGAGACCTGCTCGCCGCCCATGTCCACCAGCAGCTCCAGGCTGTCGGCGTCGGGGTCCAGCGCGTACAGGCCACCAGCGTCGTCCTCGAAGGCCCGAGCCCGCACCAGCAGGCCGTGACCCTCGGCCCAGGCGTGCACGGCCGTGTTGCCGCCCACGGACCAGGAGCGGGTCACCGCGCGCTCGGCGCAGTCGATCTCCACCACCACGCCGCCGGCATCCGACCAGCTGTCGTCCCGGTCCAGGCGCTCGAGCCCCGCGTAGAGCTTGCCGCCGTACGGGACCAGGGATGAGGGCTCCGGCCCGGAGCTGTCGGCGTCGTCGAAGGCGGAGAGGTCCACCGCGCCCAGCTCCTCGCCGCTGTCCAGATCGTAGATCCCGAT
This sequence comes from uncultured Enterobacterales bacterium, assembly GCA_964481655.1. Classification (GTDB taxonomy): domain Bacteria; phylum Myxococcota_A; class UBA796; order UBA796; family JAFGLY01; genus CALDOK01. The sequence goes on from CAYZVO010000024.1 coordinate 55,441, forward strand.
GGTGCCGGCGTCGTACAGCGCCACGAAGATCGCGCCCTCGCAGATCTGGGCCTCGTAGGGGTTGGAGAGGTCCTCGAGGGCCACCTCCCAGACCGGCGCGGTCCACGACCCGGGCTCGTAGCGCCGCATGGCGTCGTAGCCGTAGCGGTTCAGCTGGAAGACCACCCCCTCGCTCACCGAGACCGCCGGGTCCCCCGAGGTGACGAACAGCTCGTCGGAGAGGGACCAGGTCTCCAGGTCCACGGTGGCGAAGGCCCCGGTGGTGTAGTCCGAGGCCACCGTGGTGATCACGGCGGTGGTCTGCTCGCCGCTGGGAGCGCCGGTGTCGGGCTCGGGGCCGTCGCCGCTGTCGTCCAGCCCGGTGGTGGGCGGGCAGGCGCAGAGGGAGAGGGCCAGCAGGGAGATGAGGGTGCGGGTCATGGATCGCCTCGATCGGGATCGGTCCAGGCCACCGTGATCAGCCAGGTCCGTCCTGGCAGCGGGTAGCCGAAGAAGTCGGTGATGGGCCCCGGCGCGAGGGTGTCGTCCTCGGCGCTGATGGGGTTGCGGTCGGCCCAGGCCACGGTGGTGTCCAGCAGGTTGAGGACGGACAGCTCCGCGGAGAGGCCTCGATGGCCCACGCGCAGGAAGGCCCCATGCAGGGAGCGGGGCGGGGCCAGGAACCAGTTGGTGGCGTCCAGGTAGGTGCCGTCGGTGTAGCTCCAGCTGTGCCCCAGCCGGATGTGCTCACCCCAGTGCACCGATGTGCCCTGGTGAAGCTCCCAGGTGGGGATGCCGGGCAGCTGCTTGTCGGCCACGTCCCGCTGGGGGGTGAGGTTGCGGGACAGGGTCCAGGTCAGGTTGCTCTGGCTGTCCACCCAGCCGAACAGGTCGAGGACCAACGCCGCCTCGACCCCCTGGGTCCAGCTGCGGCCGAGGTTGACGGGCACCGAGGTGTGCTGGCTGTTCTGCACGAAGAGGATGCGGTCCTGCACCGAGCTCTGGAAGAAGGCCAGGTCCAGCGCCCCGGGGACCGCCCAGGCGGTGGGGGTGCCCCAGCGCAGGCCCGCGTCCCACTGCCAGCCGCGCTCGGGCAGCAGCTCCTCGTTGCCCACCACCCCGCCGCGGTCCCCGAACAACTCGGTGAAGTCGGGGGGCCTGAAGAAGCGCCCGCCGTTGGCCTTGATGGCCAGCCCGCCCAGGGCTGGGGGGGCCTCGTCGCCGAGCCAGGGCCGCACCAGCAGGCCCACCCGGGGGGTGGGGGCCCAGGTCACGTCCCGCTGCGCGCCCTCGCTGCCCCAGTTCTCGCTGTCGACCCCGCCGAGCCGGCGGCTGTCGAGCACCGAGGCCTGCAGCACGGGCTCCAGCGCGACGCGATCCCCCCAGACGCGGACCGCCGCGGAGACCGCCGCGGCGCCGGCCAGCCGGGAGCGGGGGTCCTCGGCGAGCCCCGTGAGCAGGTCGGTCTGCACGAAGCCGTCGTGGCGACCGCTCAGCGTCAGCGAGGGCACCAGCCAGGACGTGGCCCCCCAGGCCAGGTGCCCGGTGCCCCCGGTGGTGACGGTGCGGTAGTGGCGCCACTGGGTGCCCACCCCGATCTCGCCCTCGCGATCGTCGAGGGTCTCCCCCCGCCACTGGTTCCACAGCAGCCCGCTCGAGCGCAGCGCCCCGCTGTGGCCCTCGATCCGGGCGCTGGCCAGGTTGCGGAGGGTGCCCATGCGGGTGGAGGTGGTGGGGCTGGTGATGGGCCCGGGCAGGCCCTCGCCGCGGGCCACCAGCGAGTCGCTCAGGGCCAGCTCGACCCCAGGCCCCCGCAGGCGCCAGCGGGCGATGGCGGACAGCTGCCGCTTGTCGTTGTTCTGGCGCTGGACGACCGCGTCGTCGTCCTGGTTGTACAGGGTGCCCGCGTCGTTGAAGGCCTCGAAGTCGCCCCGGGTGGTGAAGCCCTCTGCCAGCAGCAGCAGGTCGTCCTGCCAGACCCCGGGGCCATCGCCGCGCAGCCGGCGGATGTGGCTGACGGGCCCCGCGGCGCTGCCAGCCCCCACCAGCCGCCCGGTGCCGTGGGCGCCCCAGGCCAGCTCGGCGGTGGTGGGCAGGCGCCCGGTGACCAGGTTGACCACCCCGCCGATGGGGGCCGCGGCCAGCTCCGCCGGAGCCCCTCCCCGGTAGATCTCAACCCGCTCGAAGGCCGCCAGGGGCAGCTCGCTCAGGTTCACCGCCTGGCTGCCGTCGGGGTTCAAGGGCACGCCGTCCAGGAAGATCTGCACCTGGCGGGCCGACGAGCCCCGGATGCTCACCGAGGCGTAGTCCCCCAGGCCCCCGAGGCGCCGCACCACGGTGCCGGAGCTGGCGTCCACCACCGCGGCCACGTCGGCGCTGGCGGGCACGCGCTCGTCCACCTCGACCACGGTGACCGTCGCCGAGGTCGAGGCCGGGTCCGTGCCCTCGTCCGCGGGCTCCTCGACCACGACCACCAGGCCCTCCACGTCGTCCGGCAGGGCCGACACCGGCTGGGCGAGGCCCACCGGGCTCGCGAAGGCGAGCAGGATGACAGTGGCTGGGACCAGGACCGGCAGGGGGCCTCCGCCGGGAGGGTCGAGCGGGCTCCGGGCAGGGGCCGCGCCCGTTCTTCTCCCCGAAGAACGAAGCAGCGATCACCTCGGGGCCGGTCTCCTGGCTTCCGGGGTCCAAGGCCGCCGCGCCTTCCCAGAGCGATGCTCCAGTGGCGTGTGCGGCGGCCGTTCCCGGTCACAGTGGCGGGGGCCGCGCCGGTCTCGCAGTCACAGACTGCTCACCGGCTTCCCGTTTCATCCCGCACAACGCGGGACACCTCGAGGCGGACGATGCTGGAAAAGATGTGGCCTGGATAGCCTCAGGCCAGCCCGATCGCCAGCACACAACGTCCTGCCCCCCCCGGGCCCGGCGGTTAGGCCAGATCGACAGACCGCACCGGCCACGCCCCACTTCGGAGTGCCCATGACGCAGCCCCGCGACCCGCAGGCCACCTCCACACCACAGGGGCTGGTGCTCTGCTTCCCGGGCTGGTGGGGTCAGCCCCTGGTGCCCCTGGGCGCGGCCTACGACAGCCCCACACTGCGCGGCTCCATGGACCGCATGGTCCAGCTCTGCCAGCAGGCGCTGGGGTTCGACCTCAGGCCCGCCCTCGAAGACGCCGAGGCGCTGCAGGAGCTCGCCACCCAGCGCGCCGGCGCCCAGGCCTGGATGCTGTCGGTGCAGCTGGCCCACACCGCCCTGCTGCGGGAACAGGGGGCCGCCCCCGCGGCGGTCATGGGGCACGCCGGCGGCATGCTCGCGGCCCTGGTGGCCTCCGGCGCCTGGGGCCCGGCCCAGGCCTTCCGCGCCCTGCGGCTGCGCCTCGAGGCCCTGCAGCGGGCCCAACAGAGCGCAGGCTGGCCTCTGGCGGCCGTGGCCATCAGCTGCCCGGCCTTCCAGCGCGACGCCCTGCTGGCCCTGGCCGGTCGGGACCTCACCCTGGCGCGCACCGAGGCTCCGGGGCGCTATGTGCTGGCCGGGCTGACCCACGCGGTGGAGCGCACCGCCAGCGGTGCCATGGCCTTCCAGGCCGACGCCAAGGTCCTGCTCGGAGACGGCGCCTGGAACACCCCCTGGCTCGACCCCGCCGCCGAGCCCTACCAGCAGGCGGTGGAGGCCCTGCCCTGCCGACCGCCGCACACCCCCCTGCTCTCCAGCCACAGCGCCGACCCCATCGGCGCCCAGTCCCTGGACGCGGCCTTGCTGGCTCAGCACCTGGTGCGCCAGCTGACCCGCCCGCTGGACCTGCCCCGCACCGCAGAGCGCCTGCACGCCGGCGGCATGCGCCACTTCGTGGTCGTCGGGCCGGACCAGGGCATGGCCTCGGCCCTGACCGCCGCCCTGGGCGATCGCCACCACCGCGTGCTGGCCTGTCAGCCCGCCGGTTCCTCCGGGGTCGAGGGCCTGAGCCGTGTCCGGGCCTTCCTCGACGAGCACGGACACCTGCGCGCCGACGGCCCCCTGGGGCTGCTCGAGCCCACCAGCCAGCCCATCCCCGGCGCCTCCCTGATGCGCCTGCTCGACGCCAGCTTCCTGGCCTACCTCGAGGCCACCGAGCCCGCGGTGGCGTCCCTGCTGCACGAAGCCCACGGCCGCTTCGCGAACCCCGGCGTCCAGCCCGCGCCAGCCCCGGAGCCCGCGCTCCCCGTCGAGCCCTCCACCCCCGCCGTCGAGGCCACCGAGCCCCCCGTGGTGCTCGAGCGTCCCACGCCCGCGCCTGCGCCGGAGGACGAGGACGCCCTCCCCATGCCCACCCTGTCCCTCGAGGACGCCCCGGACGTCAGCGAGGCCTGGTCCGCCCCCGCCCCCCAGCCCTACCTGGCCGAAGCCGC
>CAYZVO010000025.1:0-59311 GCA_964481655.1 uncultured Enterobacterales bacterium
GCGTAGCCGCTCAGGTCGGCGCTGGTCAGGTAGTCGCTGTGGTCCACCGCCGCGATGGAAGCGTCCACGTAGGTCTCGGTCGCGTAGGCTGACAGATCGACGCCCGCAACGGCGCTGTCCACGTAGGATTCCGACGCGTACCCGGTCAGGTCGGAGGCCGTGAGGTAGCTGCTGTGATCCACCGCCGCAATGGCGCTCTCGACCCAGGTCTCCGTGGCGTAGCCGGTCAGGTCCGAGGCCGTGAGGTAGGCGCTGTGGTCCACCGCCGCGATGGCGCCGTCCACCCAGGCCTCGGTGGCGTAGGCCGACAGATCGACGCCGGCCACGGCGCTGTCCACGTAGGACTCCGAGGCGTAGCCGGTCAGATCCGAGGCCGTGAGGTAGCTGCTGTGGTCCACCGCTGCGATAGCGGCGCTCACCCAGCTCTCGGTGGCGTAGCCGGAGATGTCCTTGGCGGTGAGGAAGGCGCTGTGGTCCACCGCCCCGATGACGCTGTCCACATAGATCTCGGTGGCGACACCCTCCAGGTCGGTAGCCGTCAGGTAGTCGGCCTCGATCACGGCCAGTCGGGTGTCCAGGGCCGCGTCCTCGAGGGCCACCAGGCGGCTGTCCAGGGCCGCGTCCTCGAGTCCCACCAGGCGACTCTCGTGGTCGTCCACGGTGTCGGAGAGGTCCGTGAGATCGACACCCCCCGTCAGGGCCGCGATCTCGGCCTCCAGCGCGGCCACGTCGGCCTCGTGCGCTGCTTGCAGCGCGGCCATGTCGGCATCGTGGTCCGCCTGCTGCGTGGCGAGCGCATCCCAGAGATCGGCGAGATCGGCGTCATCAGTGCCAGACTCACCGTCGCAGGCGGTGAGACCGGCACTGATGAGGAGAAGGGAGAGTGCGGGGCGAACGGTCATCGGGGCTCCGGATGAACAAAGGGGGCGACTTGCCTGTCGCCCCCTTCGACACCTGGGCGCCTCCCTTAGGGCAACCGGACCATGGGAGACCCGTTGTCTTCCCACTCGCTCCCAGCCTGCTCGAGTCTGGCGAGGCCCCGTCCTAGAGCGCCCCGTCCTAGAGCGCCCCGACCTCGATGCTGCCCGAGCCCGATACCAACGAACCCCCTCGAGGGACTCGAGGGGGCTCTGATGGTGGGCGATACTGGATTTGAACCAGTGACTTCCACCGTGTGAGGATGGCACTCTTCCGCTGAGTTAATCGCCCGCGGCGGTCCGCCATTTAATGGGCCCTCTCGGGGGCGTCAACGGGGAATCGCACATCCGGGGCAACCCGGCGTTCGCCGGGATAGGTGGCCCCCATGATTCCCTCGGACTTCCGCCTGGACACGGTCTCCGTCCACCTCGTCGAGCGCCTCGAGGGCGCGCGGCGCAGCTACACCGATCGGCCCGACGAGGCCGCGCCGGCGTTCCGGCGCATCGCCGAAGAGCTGGTGGCCGACGCCTCCGCCGAGGTGATGGAGTACACCGACAACGCCGAGTACCCCGACGTGCTGCGACGGGAGATCCTCGAGACCTTCCTGCCCCGCTACACCCGGCTGGCCCTCGAGCACAACGCCCTCGAGAAGACCCGCTTCGGCGCCTGGCGCAGCGGCGATCCCATCGCCCGGCTGATCACCACCACCGCCGCGGTGGTGGGCGCGGCGCTGTTCTCGCGCTTCTTCCCGTCGGTCTTCGCCGCCGTGGCCTGGATCGCGGTGCTGCTGGTGGCCCTGATGCCCGAGCTGCGCACCTTCTGGTACAAGCGCCTCTACCGGCGCGATCTGCAGGCCGTGGGCGACGACATGGCCCGCATCCACGACCACCTCGACGTCTACACCCCTACGGAGCGCCAGGCCGCCCCCGCGGCCCAGCCCGAGCGCCAGGCCCGCCCTGCGGCCCAGGCCTCATCGGTCGATCGCAGCCCCTCGGCTGCCTTCGACGAAGCCTTCAACAAGAAGCGTCGCGGCGCGCAGGCCGCCGTCAAGCGCAAGGAGTAGCCCATGGCCATCGTTGACATCCTCAAGGGTCGCGGCGGAGGGGGACGGGCCAGGGTCAGCATCCCGGTCATCCCCGGTGGCATCAAGAAGGTCGGCATCATCGCCGGCATCGTCGTCGCCGCGCTGCTGTTCTCCTACGCCAGCTTCACCGTGTACGTCGAGCCCGAAGAGCTCGCGGTGCGCCAGGTCTTCCTGGGCCTGCCCCTGGGCCCCGAGAAGGGCATCCAGGACGAGATCTTCGGCCCGGGCCTGTACTTCGTGATGCCCGGCTACGAGCGGCTGCACCTGTTCCCCCGGGACATGCAGCTGGTCGAGCTGAACGACTACGCCTCCGAGACCAACCGGGCCACCGCGACGGCGCCGTCCATCCGCATCCAGACCTCGGAAGGCTACCAGGTCACCGTGGACGTCACCGTGGCGTACCGCATCACCGACCCGGTCGCGCTCATCAAGAGCGTCGGCCCGGGCCGCCTGTACGAGAACCAGCTCGTGCTGCCCCGCGCCGACCGCTACCTGCGCCAGGCGCTGGGTGAACTCAACGCCGAGAACTTCTACTCGGGGCAGCTGCGCATGGCCAAGGCCCAGCAAGCCCGCGAGCTGCTCACCGACGACCTCGCCAAGTCCGGCATCCAGGTCTGGAACGTGATGGTCCGCCACTACACCTACGACGACCGCTACCAGGAGGCGATCGAGCTGCGGAAGATCCAGGACCAGATGGTCTTCAAGAACCGCGCCGAGGCCTTCGCCAAGACCCAGGAAGCCGAAAAGAACCGCGTGCTCGCCGAAGGCGCCGCCAAGGTCGAGGTCGAGAAGGAGCGCGGCGTGGCCGAGGTCCGCAAGATCCAGGCCGACGCCGAGCTGTACTACCGCAAGCAGTTCGCCGAGGGCGACAAGCTGCTGGCCCTGGCGGAAGCCGAGGCCGTGCGCCTGCGCAACGACGCGCTGAAGGTGCCCGGCGCCGAGAACCTGGTCGGCATGGAGATGGCCGACGTGCTCGGCGGCACCCAGGTCATCGTGGTGCCCACCGATGGAGCCTCGGGGGTCAACCCCCTGGACCTGGATCAGCTCATGAGGGGGTGGTGATATGCGCGTCCTCATCCTGACCCTGTTCGCGCTGCTCGCCGTCGGCTGCACCCCCCACAGCACCGACTCCACGGAAGTGGGCATCCGCACCGCCAAGATCGCCCTCATCGGCGACAAGGGCGTGCAGAAGCAGGTCTACGCCCCCGGTTCGACCTACTTCTTCCCCCCCATCATCAACGACTGGCATGTCTTCGACACCGCGCTGCAGAACCTCGAGATGACCCGCGAGGTCAACAAGGGCTCCCGCTCGGGTGACGACTCCCTGCGCTTCAAGACCGTCGATGGCAACGACATCTCCGTCAACGTCACGGTGGCCTGGCGCATCGACCCCAGCATGGCCTGGTACGTGCTGCAGTTCGTGGGCGCCGACCTGGGCGCCGTCGAAGAGAAGCTGATCCGCCCGGTCTCTCGCACCGTCATCCGCGACGTGCTCAACGAGCTGGCGTCCGAAGAGTACTACGACGCGGACTCCCGCTTCCGCAAGGGCGCGGAAGCCGAGACCCGGCTCAACCACTACCTCAACGCCGAGGGCGTCATCATCGACCAGGTGCTGCTGGGCGAGCACGCCTTCAACCCGCGCTACGAGCAGGTCATCAAGGACAAGAAGGTGGCCGAGCAGGACGCCTCCCGGCTGCAGTCCGAGACCGAAGCCGCCGGCGAGCAGGTCAAGCGCGATCTCGAGGAGCAGAAGGGCTACGTCAACCAGGCCATCGAGCAGGCCATGGGGCAAGCCCAGCGCAAGAAGCTCGAGTCCGACGCCGCCTACTACGAGTCCGAGCGCAAGGCCGAGGCGATCCTCACCGAGGCCAAGGCCGAGGCCGAAGGCCTGAAGGCCCGCGCCCGCGCCCTGGCCGGCTCCGGTGGTGCCGCTCAGGTGAAGCTCAAGTTGGCCGCGGCGATGCGCGGAAAGCCCATCGTGTTCCTCCCCGCCAGCTCCGGCATGGACGTGCGGAACACGGATGTCAACAAGCTCCTCGAGCGCTACGGTGTGCGGACCGCGAGTCGCGGCGGAGAGTAGTCATGTCCCATCCGATCGTTTCGAAGGTCCGCCAGGCCGGTGTGGTGGGCGCGGGAGGCGCCGGCTTCCCCACCCACGTCAAGCTCAACGCCAAGGCCGACACCTTCCTGGTCAACAGCGTCGAGTGCGAGCCCCTGCTGTACAAGGACAAGGAGCTGATGCGGCTGCAGGCCGCCCGCATGGTCGAGGGCCTGCGCCTGTCCATGGACGCCACCGGCGCCACCCGCGGCATCATCGCGCTCAAGGCCAAGGCCAAGGACGCCATCGCCGCCCTCGAGCCCCACATGATGGGGCCCATCAGCCTGCACCCTCTGCCCAACTACTACCCGGCGGGCGACGAGTACTGCGTGGTGTACGAGTGCACCGGGCGGGTCATCCCCCGCGGCGGCATCCCTCTGCAGGTGGGCTGCGTGGTCTCCAACACCGAGTCCCTGGTCAACGTGGCACTGGCCGACCAGGGGATCCCGGTGGTGCAGAAGGCCGTGTCCGTGGCCGGCGAGGTCGCTGAGCCCTCGAGCTTCATCGTCCCCATCGGCATCTCCGCCCGCGAGGTCATCCACATGGCCGGCGGCGCCACGGTGGACGACCCCGTCCTCATCGACGGTGGGCCCATGATGGGGCCGGCGATCACGGATCTGGACGCGCCGGTCACCAAGACCTGCGCCGGCTGGGTGGTGCTCTCCCGCCAGCACAAGCTGGCTCAGCGCAAGCTCGCGCCCGAAGACCAGCGGGTCCGCATCGCCAAGGCCAGCTGCGATCAGTGCGTCATGTGCACCGAGCTCTGCCCTCGCTACCTGCTGGGCTACGCCATCGAGCCCCACAAGGTCATGCGCATGGTGGGCTTCGCCGGCGAGCAGCACGATCAGTGGGGCCGCCACGGCCTGCTGTGCTGCGAGTGCAACATCTGCGAGTACTACGCCTGCCCGGAAGACCTCACCCCGCGCTCCATGTGCGTGCGCGCCAAGGGTGCCTGGTCCAAGAAGGGCAAGTGGCCCGAGCACCTCGAGGGGCTCGGCCGCGTGCACCCCATGCGCGACGCCCGCCGTGTGCCCGTGGCCCGGCTCGTCCATCGCCTGGGGCTGACCAAGTACGACGTGCAGGCACCCATGCGGGACTTCGCCTACGACCCACCGCGGGTGCGCATCATGCTCGAGCAGCACCTGGGCGCCCCGGCCCAACCCCTGGTCGCCGAGGGCCAGAAGGTCGGCCTGGGCCAGCGCATCGCCGACGTTCCCGAGGGCGCCCTGGGCGCGCCCATCCACAGCAGCATCGACGGCCGCGTGGCCGCCATCGACGCCTCGAGCGTCTGGATCGAGAGGGTTTGACCATGGACATGAAGCGACCTGAGGCCGGCTTTCCGGCCACCCTGGGCCTCGTGGAGCTCTCCAGCATCGCCCGCGGCATCGAGACCATCGACCGCATGCTCAAGGCCGCCGAGGTCGAGCTCGTGCTCGCCCGCACCATCTGCTCGGGCAAGTACATCGTGCTCATCGCCGGTGACCTGGACATGGTCGAGGCCTCGGTCGAAGCCGGCCGCGCCGTCGCTGCCGAGTGCATGATCGACAGCTTCCTCATCCAGAACGTGCACCCGGACGTCTTCCCCGCCCTGAGCTCCACCGTGATCCCCTCCAGCCAGGAAGCCCTGGGCATCCTCGAGTCCTTCTCGGTGGCGGCGCTCATCGAGGCCATCGACGCGGTGGCCAAGGCCGCCCCGGTGGAGATGGTGGAGTGCCGGCTGGCCATGGCCCTGGGAGGCAAGGCCTTCCTGGTCTTCACCGGCGAGGTGGCCGCGGTGACAGAATCGGTCGAGGCCGGCGCCGAGGTGATCATCGAACGCGGCCTGCTGGTCAACAAGATCGTGATCCCCGACCCGCGGCCCGAGCTGTTCGAGACGCTGTTGTAGCGGCTAGCCGCCCCAGCTCCCGTTCACCCGCTCGGATACGTCGCAGCGGTCGAAGCCCGACTGGCAGCTGATGGTGACGGTCTCGCCGGCCGTGAGTTGAAGCTCGCCGGCCTGGATCGGCGCGTCCAGCCCGGGGAAGAGCGCCATGATCACGTAGCTGCCCGGGGGCACCGTCCCGGGCCCGTGGCTGGCGTCGCCGTTGGTCAGGGCCACGGAGCTGGCGTCGCCCATCACGACCACGGTGGCCTGGGTCGGGGCCTCGGGTCCGGTGGGGGACGGTGCGTCCTCGACTGGCTCGGGGACCGCCGCGCGGTCGGGCTGATGAGGCTCGGCGGAGGGGGCTGGCGCCAGGTCGGGCTCCGGCTCCGGCGGCGGTGGGGCGGGTTGCCGGTGCACCGGCTCGGGCGTGGGCTCCACGCTGGGAGCGTCCACTGGCTCCGGCTCCGGCTCCGACTCCGGCACCGGCTCGGCTGCGGCGGGTTCGGCGGCCTCCGGCGCCAGGTCGCCCTCGAGCCCGGCGTCCCCGGGCGCCTTCAGGGCGCTCCGCACGGGACCCAGCAGAACAGCGAGGCCCACCGCCAGGATGCCCAGGGCCAGCAGCGGCGCCACCCACGGCAGCTTGGAGCGTCCAGCTGGTGGGGGAGGGGGCTCGTCGGGGGGCGCGGGCTCTGGTGCGGGCTCCTCGGGCGCGGGAGCAGACCCCCGCTTCGGCGGCGTCTCCATGGCCGTGCGCACCTCGACCAGGGGGGCGGGCACCCGCTGCTCGGGCTCCCCCGGCTGGACGGGCTCGAACCGGGTCGGGTCTTCGCTGGCCTCTGGCGTGGCCTCCGGCTCCGCGGTCTGTTCGACCGCCGGCCGGGGCAGGGTCGGAGCCGGGGTGGGCAGGGGCGTGCGACCGCGGGGCGCGGGCAGGGGCGGCAGACCCAACGGCTCGCTGGGGATGTCGTCGTCCAGGCGCGCCTTGTGACCCGCGGTGGGTGTGTGGGGCTCCGAGGGCTCGAAGGTCGGCGGGGTGAAGCCGGTCGCCGGGCGCGGGCGCGAGCTCGGCATGCTCACTTCTTCGGTGGGGTCCACCTCGGTGTCGGCGGGGGCGTTCTCCCGCAGGACCCGGCCGCTCAGGGGACCGCTGCCTCGCTCCTGCAGCTGCATCACCGCGGGCAGGACGCTGTCGGCCCAGTCGCTCATCCAGGGGTCGGGGAAGCGGGCGCGGAGGCGTCGGGCCCGGCGCTGGAATTGCTCCGCCCGGGGGCGAGCCTCGGGCTCGAAGGCCAGCGCGGCGCGCAGTAGATCGTGGAGTTCCTCGTCGTCCTGCAGCTCTGCGAGCGCCCCGAGGGCCTCTTCGACCAGCGCGGCCTGCAGGGAGGGGCGGCTGCAGGCGGTGCCCAAGCGCTTGCCCGCCAGGATCTCGTAGACCACGACGCCCAGGGCGTAGACGTCGCCGGCGTGGCTGTCCCGGCCGGCCATGCGCTCGGGCGCCATGTAGCCCACCGAGCCGAAGATCAGGGAGCGGGTGGCGGCCTCGCGGGTGGCGAAGCTGGCCCGTGCCACGCCGAAGTCCAGCACCTTGACCTCGCCGAGGGGGGTGAGCTGGATGTTCGAGGGCTTGATGTCCCGGTGCAGAACCCGCAGCGGCTCCCCGCCCGGGCCCGGTCGGTCATGGGCGGCGTGCAGCGCCCCGGCCACCACGTGGGCCACCTCGAGGGCGACGCCCAGGGGCAGGGGCCCCGACGCGCGCACCAGCTGGTGCAGGTTGGCCCCGGCCAGCAGCTCCATGACCACGGTCCAGGCCCCCTCGAGCTGCACCAGGTCGTCCACCCGCAGGATGGCGGGGTGCTTGAGGCGCCCCAGCAGGCGGGCCTCGTCCCGCAGGCGCTGGGCGACCTCGGCCATGCCGCCCATCTCCTGGTTGAGGACCTTGAGCGCCACGGGCTTGGCGAAGCCCCCTCCGGAGATCATCTCGGCCTGGTACACCGTGCCGAAGCCTCCCCGGCCCAGGACGTGTTGGACGTGGTAGCGGCGGCCCTCGGCTGCCATGGGCTACGCGGCGCTCCTGCGATCGGGGTGGGTGGCGGGACAGGATACCAGGAATGGGACGGTGCGGGTCGTCCTGCAGTCCCCATCGGCCCGGACGAGATCAGCGTTTAGGCCCCTGACACCCCTGCACGGCGCTCTCGGTGCTCGTCGACGGCCGCCAGCAGGGCCGGCACATCCTCGCAGCGCTGGATCGCAGGCCGCGGGCGGTGGTCGATGGCCCCCCCGGCCAGCTCGTCCGTCCAGCCCCCGTGGCCGGCGAGGCCCAGGATGGGGCGGCCGTGGATCCAGGCCATGCTCAGCTCGGAGAGGGTGCCGGCCGCGCCACCGATGGCGACGACCAGATCGCCCGCGATGGCGGTCAGGGCGTTCCGGCTGTCCCCCAGGCCCGTGGGGATGACCACGCTGCAGTGGGGGTTGGCGTCGTCGTGGTCGCGACCCGGCAGGATGCCCACGGTCAGCCCACCGGCGTCCTGGGCCCCCCGGCTGGCCGCCGCCATGATCCCACCGCGACCGCCGGTGATCAGGGTGATGCCGCGCTCGGCCAGCCCCCGGCCGACGGCCTCCGCCGCGGCGAGGGTCGCGGGCCCGGCGTCGGAGGGACCGATGAGGCAGACCTGGAACGGGCGAGGGGACATCGCGGCCTCCGGGCTGTGTGCACCGCTTCATCGACGGCGGCTCAGCCCCAGTGTAAGATGCCGCAACCCCGGAGGAACCATGCGCAACCTGTCCCTCGCCGCCTTTGCCCTCATCCTGGGCGCACAGCTCAACGCTTGCTCCTGCAACGGTGATCCCATCGACACCGCACCGCCGGAGGGCGACACCGACACGGACACCGACGCGGACTCCGACACCGACGCCGACACCGACGCCGACGCCGACGCCGACACCGACGCTGACGCCGACGCCGACACAGACGCCGACGCCGACGCCGACGCCGACACAGACGCCGACGTGGACACCGGCACCATCGAGAACCGCGACGGCACCTACGCCGGCGACTTCCAGCTCGACGGGTCCGGCCTCGAGGGCCTGGTCACCGACTCCTGCGTGGGCACGGTGGAGCTGATCGTGGTCGAGGACGACGACCCGGCCATCAAGGGTCAGGGCTGCTGCCAGTTCACCGGCATGCTCACGGGCCCCCCGTTCGAGCTCACCGACACCTACTGCGGCGACCTCGAGGGCAACATCACCACCGACCCCTACGTCGAGGGTGATCTCATCGCGGACATGGGCTTCGACACCATCACCGACGAGTGGGAAGGCCAGTTCACCGGCTTCATCCTCACCGGCAGCTTCGAAGGCGAGCAGCTCATCTCGGTCAAGGGCATCGAGGTGGACCTCAGCTACGAAGGCGAGTTCACGGCCGAGAAGCAGTAGCTTCGAGCTGTCAGCCGTCAGCTCTCAGCTGACAGCTCGCGCAGCGCTATTCCCCCGTCGGCTCGCTCATCCACTCGGGCAGGCCGGGGGCGTCCCAGCCGTCACCGCCCACATCGACCCAGATGGGGTTGGTGAGGGCGTAGGGGATCAGGGGGCCCTTGCGGGGCCGGGGCGGCGCCTCGGTCAGGAAGGCCGCCAGCGAGGGCATGGAGCCCAAGGCCTCGGTGACCACGTCCTGGAAGACCAGGTTCTCGCGGTCCAGCGAGGGGTAGACCGGGTCGAGGTCGTCGTCGCCGACCACCACCACCACGTACCAGGCGTCGTCGCTGGGCTCGACATCCACCGTGGTCTCGAGGTTGATCGGCGTGGTGTTGGGCTGCGGGATCTCCAGCACCTCGATGAGGGTGCCGTTCTCGTACAGCTCGACCTGGCTGGTCTCGAACCAGGAGGGGGACTGGACCTGGACGGAGATGGTGACGGTGCCGTCGGTGGTGATCTCGCTGCCCACGGGCTGGCCGTCGGCCTCGAAGCGCACGAACGGACCGTAGCTGGCCACCGCCCGGTGCTCGCGCAGGGCGTCGGCGATGTCGCCCGGGTCGAGGTAGGCCGGGCTGTCGGTCTCGGAGATGACCCAGGTGCGCGGCTGCCCCGAGGGGGTGGAGTTGGGGCTGTGGGTGTCCGAGCTGCCGACGGCGGTGATGCGATAGCCGAGGTTCAACAGGGTGAACCAGGTGTCGATCTGGCCGAAGACGTTGTAGCCCAGGGTGGTGTCGCCATCGATGAGCGCCTGCTGCTCGTCCATGGTGCGGCTGACCCAGTCGTAGGGGGTCACCGCTTCGTTCAGCCGGTAGGCGTCGGACTCGGCCTGGGTGGGGGAGCGCAGCAGGTCCATGCGGTAGGAGTTGAAGACCTCGAGGACGTCGAACTCCATGGAGAAGTTGTCGGGGTCGAGCAGGTCGTTGGTCAGCGCCAGCATGGGGCGCTCGATGAGCACCTCGCCGTCGTCCTCGCCGTAGGGGTTGAGCCCGAACTGGTCGAAGTAGCCGAGGATGCCGTCGTGGGGGTGGGCCACGAAGACCACCGGATCGTAGCCCTGGGGGCCGGCGGCCCGGATGGCCTCGAAGATCTCTTCGGGCTCCATGCCGGTCCACTCGAAGGCGCCGGCGTTCTCGGCCAGGAAGTCGGAGTCCTGGGGCCAGCCGATGAAGTGACCCATCTCCATGGGGGAGACCTCGACACCGGCCACGGGGGTGAGCCAGGGCTCCCAGCCCAGGGCCTCGAGGGTGGGGGCGAAGTCGGTGATGAAGTCGTGGTCGGTGCTGGGGAAGAACTCCACCTGCTCCGCCATCATGCTCTCGAGGCGCTTGGTCTTGCTGGTGCCGGCGTCGAAGCTGGTGTCGGAGTGCACGTGCAGGTCGGTGCCGATCCAACCGGATGTATCGACCACCTGCATCACCTGCATCGGCACCGTGGTGGTGTCGTGGTCGGTGACCATGAAGTAGGGCGAGGTGTCGATCTCGTACTCGGGGCCGCGGCTGGCCACGGCGTAGTACTCACCCGTGGGGAGCTGGACCTCCACGGCGTGGGTGGTGTGGAAGACCTGGGCGACGTTGCGGCCGGGCTGGTAGCCGTCGCCGAGCACCGAGTCCCGGGAGGACTCCGCGGGGGGGCGGGCGAAGATGGTGACCTTGGCGGGCACGGTGCGGCCGTCCTCGTCCACCACCTCGAAGCGGGCGTAGCCGGCCATGGGCAGGTCGAGGGTGACCGTGGTGTCGCTGTCGGCGGTGACGTCGATCTCGATGGCGGTGCCGTTGGCGCGGCCCTTCTCGTGGGCCATCAGGGTCCAGGCGCCCTCGGGCAGGGTGCCGCCGAAGGAGCCGTCGTCCACCACGTCGCGGCCGACGTCGGTCTGCCACTCGGCCCAGGGGCGCGAGGCGCGATCCTCGCCGTGGCCCTGGTAGGCGAAGACGTGCACCTCGGAGAGGGGCTCCATGGTGTTCTGCTCGAGGACGTTGCCGCTGATGTGGCCGGTGGGGGTGCCGCGGGCCTCGAGGATGACGTCCAGCACGGAGCCCACGTCGCCTTCGCCCACCGCGAAGATGCGCTCGGCGCTCAGGGCGGTGCCGTCGGCGAAGCGCTGGTTGCCCAGGGCTTCGTCCCCGACCATGCCGTGGGTGATGCCCGCGGTCTGGTTGGAGCTGAACATGGGGATGAACATCGGCCCCTCGAGGCTGGCGTAGCCGTAGGAGGTGCCGTCGCCGGTGCTGACGAGCCAGTCGACCTCGAAGGGATCGAGGAAGAGGTTCTGGCCGGCCCCGTTGGCCTCTTGGACCGCCAGGTCCTCGTCGAAGCCGATGCCGGGGGCGAAGACGTCCAGGGAGCCGCCGGAGAGGTAGAGGTCGCCCACCACCAGGCCCGTCTCGATGGCGTACTCGAGCAGGGGGTCGTCGGCGGTCATGGCGTTCATGGGCTCGCCCACGGCCACCGGATCGCCGCCGCCGTAGTTGACGGTGGTGATCATGCGCAAGTACTGCGCCTCGGGCTCGAGCACGTAGTCGGTGACCAGCTCGAGCTCCGGCGCGCCCACCAGGGCCCACAGGGCGTCGAGCATGGACAGGAAGCCGGCGGCGGGGGCGGTGACCCGCACCACGGCGGCGTCGCCGTAGGGGTGGTCGGTGGGGATCTCGACGCTGCCCGTCTCTTCGTCGACCTTCATGATGTTGAGGTTGGCGGTGGGGAACATCTCCGAGAAGATGTCGTTGCCCCGGCCCTGGTTGCTGCGGGGGTCGAAGCGCTGCAGATCGGCGTCGACGATGGAGCCGCCGTAGAGGTTGGGGCCGTAGGAGTTGCGGGCGCCGATGACGGCCACGCGGATCTTGTCGTTCTCCAGCAGGTAGTCGCCGGGGCGGGCGAGGGCCTTGGGGCCGCCGATGGCCTCGGACAGATCCTCGATCTGGTAGGCCTGGGCGAAGGGCTCGACGCCGCTCGAGCAGCTGGTCAGCAGGGCGCTCACGATGATGAGTGAGGAACGGGACACGCTCGCCTCGCATTCGCGGTTTCCGCAGAGCCTGAAAGAGGCTAGGGGACCTGCGCGGAGCGGTATGGTAAACCCCCCCTCCGGTGCCTGCAAAGAGGAAGCTCGACATGTCTGCCTTGCCCGTTCGTTGCACTACCGCCGCTGTCCTGGGACTCCTGTTCGCCGCTCCCTCCACCGCCTTCGCGGGCGAGTGTGAAGGCGAGTGTGACTGCAACAAGCCGACCTTCGAGCCGGTCGCCCTGGTCCAGATCTGGGCCACCGCCTGGGATCAGGATCTGGACCCCCAGGCCGACCCTGCAGGCTACGGCGATCCCGAAGACGACCCCGGGTTCAAGATCCGCCGGGCCCGCCTCGGTGGCAAGGGACGCCTGGGCTACGGCTTCGACTACGAGGTCGTGCTCTCCGCCGGCAGCCCCTACGACGCCTGGAAGGAAGCCAAGACCACCGTCCACCTGCACGACGCCAACATCGGCTGGTCCCACGGTGGGCTGCGCCTGGGCCTCGGCCAGCAGAAGGTGCCCTACTCCCGCGAAGCCCTGATGTCCTCGGGCGAGATCGTCTTCACCGAGCGCGCCGTGGCCACCGAGCACATGGTGCCCGACCGCGAGACCGGCTTCACCGCCGCCTACCGCTGGAACGGCCTTGGGCTCGACGCCGGCATCTTCAACGGGTCCGGCAGCTTCCTGGGCGACGACAACACCGGCTTCCTCACCGCCGGCCGCCTGTCCTACACCAACGCCGAGGCCGGCGAGGATCTGGTCACCTGGGGTGAGATCGACGGCCTGGTCTTCGGCGCGGGCGCCAACGGCTTCTACAACGACGACCTGGCCACCCACAGCATGGGCGTGGGCGGCGACGTCATCGTGCGCGTGGCCGGGCTCTCGGCCCTGATCGAGGGCCACTACGGCAACATCCAGCCCACCTCCACCGATGTGGCCCCCGCCGACGTGCTCGACGGCACCCCGCGGCTCGGCATCACCGGCCAGCTCGGCTACAGCGTCGGGATCTTCGAGAACGCCCTGCGCTTCTCCATGTTCGACGACGACATGGACCCGGACGTCCAGGACAACGGCGACATCTGGGAGCTGTACGGCGGCACCACCGTGCACCTCGCCGAAGATCGCGCCCGCGTGGGCGTCGGCTACGTCCACCGCCACGAGATGGCCGGCCAGACCCTCCCCAATGACACCATCCGTCTGTGGGTCCAGGGCAAGTACTAGCGGAGCTGTCAGCTCTCAGCCTTCAGCTGTCAGCCTCGTCGTGCCAGCGCGCGACTTGGGCGGGGCTACGCGACCAGCGCTCCGTCGCAGCGATCCGTCTCGGTTGCGATGCCGCGTTCCCGGCGTAGCCCCACCGTCATTCCAACGCTGCGCAACGGCGCTGATGGCTGACAGCTGACAGCTGACAGCTCTACCCAAGCCACTCCTCGACATCGGGGGGCAGGTAGAGCATCCCGAGCAGGTCCGACGCCCAGTCGGTGCGCTGCTCGTCGGCCAGGCGGCGGACCATACGGACCGCGACGACCTGCACCGGGGCCAGCTCGCTCCAGGCGGTGGTCTCGAGGAAGCGGTACTCGTTGCCGTCGAGCTTGCCGCCGGTGGCGCCGCCGATGCATCGGTCGCAGAGCATCACGGCCTTGTCGGGGTCGGGCTCTTCGGGGATCGGGGCGACCTCGAAGGGGGTCAGGCGGGTGCCCGAGGCGTCGCACAGCTCGCAGCGGGAGCGGGCGCGGCGGGAGAGGGGGCGCCCCAGGGACGCGATGGCCTCCTGGCGTTGCTTGTACTGCTCGTGTCCGCGGGCCATGGCGCTTCCTCCAGCGTCTCGGCCGCGTCCCTAACCCGCTCGGGTGCGCGTTAGGGGGCAGCCATGTCATCCTCACCCCCGGTCGTGCTCATCGTCGCCGGCTCGGACCCCAGCGGGGGCGCCGGGCTCCAGGGTGACCTGGCGGTGATGGCGGACCACGGTGTGCACGGCGCCACCGCGGTGACCGCGCTGACCGTGCAGAACAGCCGCGGGGTGAGGGGGGTGTACCCGGTCGATGCGGCGGTGGTGCGGGAGCAGATCAACGCGGTGCTCGACGACCTGCCCGTGGCCGCGATCAAGATCGGCATGCTGGGTAGCCGCGAGGTGCTCACGGCCGTGGCCGCTGAGCTCGCCGCCTCCGAGCGCGCGATCCCGGTGGTCCTCGATCCCGTGCTGCGGTCCTCGAGCGGCGCGGCGCTGCTGCCGGACGCCGCCGTGGGTGCGCTGCTGGACGAGCTGCTGCCTCGGGTGTCGATCCTCACGCCGAACCTGCCCGAGCTCCGACGCCTCGAGGACGTGGGGGGGCCGCTGCGTGACCGCTGCGGTCGCGAGGGGGTCGCGCTGCTGATCAAGGGTGGGCACGGAGACGGAGGCGTCCTCGCGGACCACCTGGTGCTGCCCTCCGGCCAGGAGTTGTCCTTCAGCCACCCCCGCCAGCCCGGCCCGGACTGGCACGGCACGGGGTGCGCCCTGTCCTCGGCCATCGCAGCCCGGCTGGCCAGGGGTGAGCCCTTGCCCGGGGCGGTGAGGGGAGCCGTGGACTACCTGCAGCGGCGCATGGCGGCCACGGATGGCTGGCTGCGCGATGCCGGGCTCTTGGCTCGGACACCCGGGGACTGAGCCCTACTTCCAGCCTTCGTGGTGGATGACCGGGCGGGCGTCGTCGTCCAGCTCGGCCTCGATCTCGTCGAAGGTGGCGCTGCCCCACTCGATGGTGCCGTCGGCCTCGACCGCCGAGAGGGTGCCCTCGAACTGATACTGGAAGTCCGACAGCTGGGTGCCCGGGGAGTAGTTGGTGGCGTGGCCCGAGGCCCAGCCTTCGTCGAGGTCGAAGCCCACCTCCAGGGTGCGCAGGTAGGCGCCGCGGAGGTCTGGATCGTCGTCGTGGAAGCGGAAGTCGATGGCGCTCCAGCCGGCGATGGCTTGGTCCCAGGGGAGGGTCAGGGCGCGGTCCCCGAGCTCCGGGTCGGGCTGCTCCTCGGGGTCGAACTGGTTGCCGCTCCATTCGTAGTACGCATCGTGACCCATGCCCTGCTGGACCACCTCGTCGGGGGTCACCACCGCCAGGGCGCGCACGGTGATGGGCACCTGCAGCTCGTCAATGACCTCGTCCTGGCAGGCGCGGTAGTCCTCGAAGGACAGGCCGGCCTCGAAGGCGCCCTGGAGGGTGGCGGTCACGGTCTCGCCGTCGTCGGACAGCTCGGCGTCGCTGATGGCCAGCTGGATGCGGCGGGGGTGCCAGCCGAGCATGGGGATGTAGCAGCTCTCGCCGCCGCTCAGCTCGTGATCGGTGTCCACGGTGACGGCCTGCAGGATCACGGCCACATCACCGTCGGCGCGCCGGTTCAGGGGGATCTCGATGGTGGCTTCGCCGCCTGCTGGCGTGGCGATGACCGTGGCGTCGCCGCTGCCGGTGGCCAGGGCCGTGGTGGTGCGTCCCCAGCCGATGGTGACCGAGCTGGTGTCCTCGAAGGGAAGCTCGCTGCAGGCCTCATCGTCGCAGCCTGCGGGCAGCTCCGGGACGTAGGCCGTCGACGACGCGCCGCCGATGATGGCCATGTCCAGCCCGTCGTCGGCGACCTCGAAGTGCAGGAAGGACACCCGGTGGTTGAACCCGGTCCAGCCGAAGCCGAACTCGCTCATCCAGGAGATCTCGACGTCCTCGCCGCCACAGCCCGCGGCGAAGAGCGAAAGGAGCAGCAGTCGAGCGCGCATGGGACTCTCCACCTGAACGTAGGGGAGGGGTTTATCCCCTCCCGTGTGGGGCGCACCCTTGCACCCGCCGTCCCGAGGGGAGACCATACGCCCATGACCTGGCTCATCCTCATCGCCCTCGCAGCGCTCCTGCTGGCCGCCGCGTTCGCCGTCCTCGCCCTCCGCGCCCGCGGCCCGGCCTGGACGCCCCCGCCCTGCGCGCTCGAGCCCCAGCCCGTGGACCCCCAGCGGGTCGCCGAGGCCCTCGCCGGCTACCTGGCCATCGACACGCAGATCCCGCCGGGGCAGGACGCTTGGCCCTGCGAGGATGGAGAGCAGGCGTGGGTCCGCTACCTGCGGGAGCGCTGGCTGGAGCCCATGGGCCTCGAGCACCGGCTGCTCCCCGGCGGGAGCCTCGCCATCTTCGTCCCCAGCGACGACGAACGCCCCCCGGTGCTCTTCCTGGACCACGTGGACGTGGTGCCGGTCGCCCAGCCCGAGCGCTGGACCCACCCTCCGTTCGGGGGCGTCATCGCCGACGGCTACGTCTGGGGCCGCGGCGCGGTGGACAACAAGGGCTGCGTGGTCATGGCCCTCGAGGCCCTGCGGCTGATGAAGGAGGCGGGGCAGGAGCCCACCCGCCGCCTGACCCTGCTGATCACGCCGGACGAGGAGACCGACGGACGCGAGGGCTCCCGCCGGGTCGTGTCCGACCACCTCGAGGACCTCGGCTTCCCCACGGTGCTGCTCGACGAGGGCTCGTTCGTGCTGCCGGACTTCTACCCGGGCCTGACCGTGGGCGCGGTGGCCGTGGCCGAGAAGACCTTCCTGCGCATCGACCTGCGGGTGCAGGGCGATGCCGGCCACGCCTCCATGCCCACCCCCGAGACCCCCAGCGCGGTGCTGGCCCGGGCGCTGCAGCGCATCGCAGACTGGGACCCGCCGGCCCAGCTGCAGGCCCCCCTGCGGGAGACCCTGTGGCGCATCGGCGGGGCCAAGGGCTTCCCGCTGGGCATCGTGCTGCGCAACCCGACGATCTTCTGGCCGCTGCTGCAGCGCATCTTCGCGAAGACGGCGGCGGGCAACGCGGTCATCCGGGACACGGTGGGCATCACCATCGTGCGCGCTGGCGCCAAGGAGAACGTCCTGCCCGGCCTCGCCGAGGCGACCCTCAACGCCCGCCTGCTGCCCGGGAACGAGCCCGCGGCCTTCCTGGATGAGCTGCGGGCGCGGGTGGCCGAACCCCGGGTGGAGCTGAGCATGAAGGTCTGGCCCGGCCGCGACCGCATCGGGAGCTGGGAGACCGACACCTTCCGGGCCATCGAGGGCGCCCTGGCCGCCACCGTGGGTCCCCTGGACGCCCCCCTGGTCATGGTGCCCATCGTCACCCCAGGCACCACGGACGCCCGCTACTTCGCCGAGGCGGGGCTCGAGGCCTACCGCTTCCACCCGCTGATCATGGACGCGGACGAGCGGAGCCGGATCCACGGCGTAGACGAGCGGGTGTCCGTCGACAACCTCGCCCGCGGGACCCGCTACTACCAGGTGCTGTTCAGGAGCCTGTGACGGCCCGCCCGTCTACATCGTGGTGACGCTGCCGGTCGCCCAGTCGATGGTGCAGAACGGGGTGTAGGTGTCGTCGCCGGAGATGGCCTTGGTGTTGGACCACACCATCGCGCCGTTGAGGTAGACGTTGACGGTGACGTTGTTGGCGCCGTTGTAGTCCGCACCCCAGCCGTTGCTGCCGTAGTAGTCGTGGACCACGACGGTGAACTCGCCCGCCTCGGGCTGGGCGATGTTGATGTTCTCGGGGCCGGTGCCGGGGATGTCGTCGAGGTCCAGGGACGGGTCGTCCATGTTGGAGCTGCGCTCGCCCCAGTTGAGGTTCCCGTTGACGCAGTTGGCGTAGTAGCAGTCGTCGTTGGACTCGAGGGTGCCGCCGGGACGCAGCAGGTGCAGGTCCATGTCGTCGGGCTCGTTGGTCCAGTACATCTCGACCCAGAGGTCTTCGGCCGGGATGGACTCGAGGGTGACTTCGCAGGGCTCGGACTCGACGCCGTCTTCGTTGGTCACGATGAGCTGACCCACGTAGTCGCCGGCCAGGTCGGGGATGAAGCCGCCGCGGATGGCGCCGTCACCGCTGTCGGAGGGGGGCAGGCGGGCGGCGGAGCCTTCGGGCTGCTCGATGAGGGCCCACTTGTACTGGGTGATCGCCAGATCGTTGGGGTCGTAGGACTCGGCGCCGTTCCAGGTGGCCTCTTCGAAGGGCGGGGTCACCGGGTTGGGGCTGACGGAGCAGACCGCGACGGGGATGTCGGGCGGGGCCTCGACGGGGGGCGCGGTGTCTTCCTCGATCGGGGCAGGCACATCCTGCTCGATGTGGAAGTTCTGGTCGGAGACACACGCCGTGAGCAGGGGGGCGAGAGCGAAGCAGAGAAGCCAGGAGTGCTGCATTCGGGGGTCTCCGTGAAGAAAGAAAGGGCGCGTTCGCGTGCCGATAAAGCCCTGAGATTCGACGGGTCGCAACAAGAAAGTGGGAAAAGCGAGAAAAAAACGGATGACGGTGCGCCAGCGCAGGATCCTCGATTCGCCGTCTGCCGCGTGCGGTCTCGGCGTCGCGGCGCCGCCGGAGTATCATGCACCTGGAACCCGGACCATGACCGACGACAGCCTCATCGTAGATGCCCCCGGACCCGTCGAGGCCAGGCGTGCGCGCCTGCTCGCGCCGCTGCCGGAGTCGCGGTTTCGACAGCTGGTCACCGGCTTCGGCTACCCATTCCGCGGCGTGGGCTATCTGCTGCGGCAGCCGAAGCTGATCCCCCTGGCGATCATGCCGGCCCTGCTCAACCTCGGCCTGGCCGTGGTCGGGCTGGTGCTGGCCTTCGTGCAGGCCCCCTTCCTGGTGGGCTGGGTCTGGGCTCGCCCCGAGGCGGTGGACCTGGCCTCCGGGGCCCTGGCGGGCCTGTGGGTGGTCGTGGCCGTGCTGCTCGGCCTGCTGGTGGCCACCCTGTGGTTGGTGCTGGTCTACGCCACAGCCGGGCTGATGGCCACGCCCTTCACCGACTACCTCACGGAGAAGGTGGAGCTGCAGGTGCTGGGCATCGAGGGCCAGGACTTCCGCCTCGCCCGCTTCCTCCGGGACATCTTCTGGTCCCTGACCCACTCCCTGCTGAACGTGCTGGCCTGGGCCGTCGTCATGGGCGCGCTGCTGATCCTCAACCTGGTGCCCGTGCTCGGCAGCATGGTCTTCGGCGCGCTGTCCACCACCGCGACGGCCTACTTCCTGGCCCGCGAGATGCAGGACGGCTGCATGACCCGTCGCCGCCTGAGCTGGCTGGGCAAGCAGCGTCAGATCCTGCGGCACGCGCCCCTGACCATCGGCTTCGGCCTGGGCACGATGGTCCTGTTCTGGATCCCCGGCTTCAACCTGATCATGCTCCCCTTCGCCCACGTGGGCGGGGCGCTGCTCTACTGCCGCCTGGCGCACCTGGGCCTGGCGCCGCTCGAGCGGAAGGGCTGACGGTCGACTATCGGCTCCGCACCCAGGGTTGCCGCCTGCAGGGTTGGGGGCCACGCTGTCTCGCGCGTCTGCGCTTCGAGGGCCCACAGCCTACAGCCCACAGCTCGTCCGTGTGCCCGCCCCTGTCCTCGGTGTACATTCGGCAGCTGGCCAGGCCAAGGGGCTCCCTCGCCGGGAGCACCGGCCTTGGCTGTCGGCTATCGGCTGTCGGCTCTGGTGGCGTCGGCTCTGCGAACTGGCGTCGAAGGCACAGGGAGGCGAGGGGCCTCATAGCTCCGGCAGCCTCCCGGCCAGCAGCTGGGCCACGGGCTTGGTGGTGTCGAAGCGCTCGAGGACGATCTTGAGCACTGCGGTGATGGGGGCCGCCAGCAGCATGCCCACGGGGCCCCAGACCAGACCCCAGAAGATCAAGGTCAGCAGGATGGTGATGGGGTGCAGGTCCAGGCTGTCGCCCATGATCTTGGGCTCGATCCCGTTGCCGATGGTCATCTGCACCGAGCCGGGCAGCACCAGCACCGCGAGCAGCTCCCAGCCGAAGCCGAACTGCATCAGCGCGATGGGCAGGGGCATCAGGGTGGCGATGATGGAGCCGATGCTGGGGATGAAGTTCAGCAGGAAGGCCATCATGCCGAACACCAGCGCCAGGTCGACCCCCAGCAGCCACAGGATGACCCCCGTGAGCACGCCGGTGGTGGCCGAGGTGAGCACCTTGGTGACGATGTAGCGGCGCACCTTGCGGTCCACCTCGCCCCACAGACCCCGGCGCTTGGACGAGGGGGTGTGGCCCAGGATCAGGTAGATGACGAAGATGAGCACCAGGAAGGCGGTGGAGAGGAAGTTCAGCACGCCGCCGGCGGTGTTCTTGGCCCAGCCCAGCGCCATGATGGGCAGCTCGCCCAGCTGGGCCGCCAGATCGTTCACCTGGGCCTCGAGCCCCAGGTCCACCCCGAAGCGGTCCGACAGCTCGATGTAGGTCTGCTGGGCCCAGCCCACCAGCTGGTTCCAGGTCTGCTCGTACTGGGCGGCGTTGTCGGCCAGGCCCTCGATGGAGGTCACCAACAGCAGCACCAGCACGCTGACACCACCGGCGATGACCACGAAGGCGGCGAGCAGGGCCAGGAAGCGGGGCACCCGCAGCCGGGTCTGCAGCACATCGACGATGGGGGTGACCATGTAGGTGAGCAGCAGCGCCAGCACGAACGGCACCATCACGGCGCGGGCCCAGATCAGGGCCACCGTGATCGCCACGGCGGCGATGACCAGCAGGGAGGCGGTCACCAGCACGCCCTGCTCGGTCCCGGCGGGCCTGGGGGCCTTGCCGGGCTCGGGCTCGCTGGGCTTGGCGCCGATCTTCCTGAAGGTCTGCTGGATGAAGCGGGGGATGGGCCCGGAGCTCTGCTCCTCGGGATCGTCGTCGGCCTCGGCCGCGGCGGCCGCGGCGCGGGCCTTGGCGTCCTCGATCTCCCGGGCCAGGGCGCTCGGCTCGGGGGCCTCCAGCTCTGGCACCTCGGTCTCGGTGCTCGGATCAGGGTTCTCGGACATCAACGCTCCAGGAGTCGATGACGCCACCTAACTGCACGACGGCCCAGGCGACGCCTCACATGCCCTCATACGCGACAACCCCCACCCTTCATGCAGGGTGGGGGCTGTGGGCTGTGGGCTGCGGGCTGCGGGCTGTCGGCCCCTCAACCACCCAGCTGCTTGCGGACCATCGCGCTCAGCTCGTCGCAGCGCTCGGTGACGGTGTCCAGGGCCTTGTCTGCGCGCTCGCGCACCATGCCCACGAACTCCTTGTCCTTCATGTCCTTGGTGTTGATGCAGACGTTGTACCAGGCGCCCTCGGCGCAGGCCTTGGTCATCAGCACGGCGACGCCGGCGTCGGAGCGGGCGTTCTCATTGCCCTGCAGGGCGGCCTCGATGCACGGGATGACGGCGACACAGCGCTCGAGCACGCCCAGCGGCACCATGGTGGCGCCCTGGTTGGCGGCCTTGATGGCGGCGGCGCGGGCCTTCTTCTCAGCGGGGGTGCCCTTGGGCAGGCCGAAGGCATCCATGACCTTGTCGAAGGCCCAGGTGTCGTTGTCGATGTCGGCCAGGAAGGCCTCGTTGAGGTGCTGGGCCAGCACGGCGGGCTCGTCCAGCAGCTCCCACTTGTCTTCGTAGCCGCGCTTGCCCACGGTGAGGTTGGCGACCATGGCGGCCAGGCCGGCGGCCATGGAGCCGCACAGCGCGGCCACGGAGCCGCCACCGGGGGCCGGAGCCACCGAGGAGAGGGTGTCGGACCACTCGCGAACGGTGAGCTTGACCAGCGGGCCGTCCTGGCGGATCTGGCGCTCGATGATGCGCTGGTCGGGGTCGAAGTCGGTCACGTCCCGCAGGCCCATGGAGCGGATGGCCAGCTCGATGACCTCGTTGTGGGGCGCGCCGCGGCAGACGCCCTGGCGCTTCAGGAAGTAGTGGCCGGCCTGCAGGATGGCGTCCATGGGAAGCAGGCCCACCAGCTCCGAGCCGGTGACCACCACGCCTTCCTGGTCGGCCAGGCGGCGGGCCGCGTCCAGCAGCTCGTGGGGGGAGGAGACCGTGTAGTCGGTCATGTTGAAGGTCATCTGGGCGCAGTCGTACTCGTCGATGAACCAGCCCATGCCCTTGACGCAGCGGAACATGCCGGGATCGCGCACCAGGCCGCCGTTCTCGTCACGGAGCAGCACGTTGTTCTCGTCGCGCTTGGCGATGCCCTTCTCCCGCAGGATGGCCGAGATCTTCTGGGCCTTGCGGACCTCACGGGTGTTGAGGTTGATGTTGTAGGCGATGAGGAACGGGCGCGCGCCGATGGCGGTGGCGCCGGTCTTGGCGTCGAACACGGGGCCGAAGTCGGGCTTCCAGTACGGATCGGTGGAGCGGGCCTCGAGGCCCTCGTACTCGCCCTGCCGGACCACGGCGAGGTTCTTCCACTCGGGCTTGGAGGCGGCGTGCTCGTAGAGGTAGACCGGGATGGCCAGCTCGCTGCCCACCCGGGCGCCCAGCTGACGGGCGAGCTCGGCGCACTCTTCCATGGTGATGTTGGCCACGGGCACGAAGGGGCACACGTCGCAGGCGCCCATGCGGGGATGCGCGCCCTTCTGGCCGCGCATGTCGATGAGCTCCTTGCCCTTTGCGATGGCCTGGAACGCGGCCTCGACGACGTCGGCTGGGGCGCCGACCATGGTGTAGACCGTGCGGTTTGTGGCCTCGCCGGGATCGACATCGAGCAGCGAGGCGCCCGGCACATCGCGGATGGCCTGGCTGATGGCCTCGATGACGTCCTTGTCACGGCCGTTGCTGAAGTTGGGGACACACTCGACGATGGGGGTTCCGGCGCTCATGGTCGCTCCCTGGGCTGAGAAAGGGAGCGGGCCATAACGCGGGCTCGCTGTGCGTAAAGGGGACCCCCGTCAGGGCCTGCTACTCTTCTTGGATGGCGAAGTTGCCGGTGCGCAGGGCGGGGGCCACGAAGGGCTCGCGTTCCAGGCGGTGGGGCAGGCTGACGGTGAAGGTCGAGCCCTTGCTGGGGCGTGACGAGGCGGTGATGGTGCCGCCGTGCTGCTCGATGATGCGCTGGGCCACCGGCAGCCCCAGGCCCGTGCCGCGGTGCACGTGGGGACCGTGCAGGCGGCCGAAGACCTGGAAGATGTCATGGAGCTTGCCTTCGTCGAAGCCCGCGCCGTTGTCCTCCACCTGGATGGTGCACCAGGCGCCCTCGCGCCGGGCGCTGAGGCGCACGACGGGGTCGACGCCCTCGCGGTGGTAGCGCAGGCCGTTGTCCATCAACGTCTCGAAGAGCAGGCGCATCAGGGGCTCGTCGCAGCGCAGCTCGGTGGTGCTCCCCAGCTGCACCGAGCCGGAGAGCTGGCGCAGCAACGGCCGCAGGTCGCTGACCACGTCGCGGACCAGCTGGCCGACATCGATCCGGGTGAAGGCGGCCTCGTTGGTGCGGATGCGGGCATAGCGCAGCAGGCCATCGACCATCTGCTGCTGGCGACGCGCCGACTCGAGGACGCGCCCCAGGTACTCCTGGCCGAGGGTGTCCAGCTGGTGGCCGCAGTCGGACTGGAGGAACTCACCGTAGGCCAGGATCTTGCGCAGCGGGGTCTGCAGCTCGCGGGCCGCCAGGTAGGCGAAGTCCTCGAGGTCGCGGTTGGAGCGGGAGAGCTCTTCGGTCGCGGCCCACATGCGCTCTTCGCTCGCCTTCCACTGGGAGATGTCCCGGGCCGTGACGCAGACCGCCACGGGCTGCCCCCCCTCGTCCATGATGGGGGCGGTGAGCAGCTCGATGGCGAAGCGCTCGCCCTGATCGGGGTTGGCCATGGTCTCGCCCCGCCAGGGCACCCCCCGCCTGGGCAGGGAGAGCCAGTCGGTGGGGCTGTCCAGATCCACGCTGGTGATGTCCAGCAGGGGCCAGCCCACCACCTCGCCCTCGGCCTGGTAGCCCCACATGGACAGGAAGGCCGGGTTGGCGTGGGTGATGGCGCCCTCGAGGTTGCACACGGCCAGGCCGTCGGGCAGCGCGGCGAGCACCGCCCCGCGCAGGCGCAGGGAGGCGCGGGTGTGCTGGTGGTGGATACCCGCGGCGAGGGCGGACAGGACCGGCCTGAGCTGCTGGACCTGGCGGGGCTCGAATCCGCGGGGACGGTTGGCCAGCGCCAGCATGCCGACGGTGCGGCTGCCCAGCTTCAGGGGCAGGCCCAGGAAGGACTCGATGTTCGCGTGGCCCACCGGCAGGCCGACCCGATCCGGGTGGCTGGCCGGGTCGGTGATGATGATCGGGCGGTCCTCGGCGAGGACGGACGCCCAGATCCCGCGCAGGTGCATGTTCTGCAGCTGGCGGGTCTCGCCACCGCGCATGGAGCACTCGTCCCAGGCGCCGGGGCTCATGGCGATGGTGTCCAGGCGCCTGTGGGCGTTGAGCAGCCCGATCCACCCGAAGGCCGCCCCGCTGATGGCCTGTGCCTCGAGCAAGGCTGCGCGCGCCAGCTGGTCCTGGGAGTGGCCTTCGAGCATCCCCCGAAGGAGCCTCTCCACCGCCTTGCTTGGGCTCGTGGGCGTCGCTGTCGTCATGCGCGCTCCTGCGGTCTCCGACGACGATCGAGGATAGCACGTCGGGGAGGGCCTGAGGCTCGCCAGTGGCCCCGCTCCGGTCTATAGTCGAACTCGCCTTTCGCCTCGGTGTCTCGATGTCTCGCTTCCTCCCCCTGCGTGCCCGCGGCTTCACCCTGGTGGAGCTGATGATCGTCGTGGCCATCATCGGCATCCTCGCGTCCATCGCGGTGCCGAACTTCCACAACGCTGCGTTGAAGGCGCGGCGCTCGGAGGCCAAGGTCTGCCTCGACGGCATCCACACGGCCGAGGAAGCCTACAACGCCGCGTTCGACTCCTACATCGAGGGCGACTCGAACCCGGGCGGCTCCATCGGCAAGGTCCAGCGCGCCTGGGATCCCACCGTCCCGGACTGGGACACCCTGGGCTTCGCCCCGGCGGGTCACGTGCGCTGCAACTACATCGTGCGGGTCTTCGGAGGCGGCACCTGGTTCCGCGCGACCGCCAACTGCGACGTCGACGACGACGGGCAGACCGCCATCATCCGACGCTACTCCAGCGAGTACAGCGGCGACTCGTGGGTGGACCTCTACCCCCACCGCTACTGAGGGCGAACTAGCGCTCGCACTCGGCGATGGTGGTGCCCGAGGCGGTCATCAGGGTGAGGATCTCCCCCGCCTGCAGGTGAGCCTGCTCGGCCAGGGTGCTGCAGGCCTCGTCCGGGCTGCGGCCGCCGAGGCCCTCGACCCAGCCGTCGTGCACGGTGCCGACCCAGTCGCCGTTGGCCTCGATCAGGTCTGCCAGCTCCGCCTCGACCCCCAGCTCGCTGGAGAGATCCGTGTAGCTGGTCTCGGGCGTGCTCCCGATGAAGCGGCTGCCCAGCGCCGCGACCGCGGCGAGCCCCAGCAGCACCATCACCACGAGCCGGGTCCGGCCGGGCTTCGACGGCTTCGAGCGCTGCGTGCCCTCGTCCAGGATCTCGTCGAGATCGTAGTCGTGGCGGTCCTTGGCGTCCTTCATGGCTCACTCCGGGGCAGGGGCGTCCACGGCGGGTGACGGCGGCGCGTCTCCCGGCTGCTCGGGCCTGGTGAGACTACCGCGCGGGCCCGAGCCTGGCTACACTCCGCTCCACCCCCGCGTTCCGTCCCTCGAACCCCCGCTGACCAGGAGCCGCTCATGCGTCGCCGCCGCTCCCTCGGCCTGTGCGCTGCCGTCGCCCTCGCCGCCTCTGTCTCCCTCACCGCCTGCGGGCCCAGCTACGACGAGTATCGGTCCATCGACACCATCGAAGGCTGGGAGGAGTTCCTCTCCAAGACGAACCCCAACAACCCCAACTACTACAAGGCCGAGAACCGCCTGGCCGAGCTGTCCTTCGAGATCGCCAAGGCCGAGGGCACGCCCGAGGCCCTGGACGCCTTCCTGGAGAAGTTCTCGGAGCCCCAGTTCGCGCCCATCCGCGAGAAGAGCGCCGCGGTGCGCGAAGACGTCATCTACAACTGGGCGGACGAGACCGGCACCGCCGAAGCCTGGGAGCAGTTCCTGGCCGAGTTCCCCAAGACCAAGCGCAAGCGCAAGCTCGAGGCGCGCAAGCGCATCAAGATGGGGCAATACAAGGACCAGGTCGCGCTGGGCCCGGTGCGCCAGGAGCGCATCAACCTGGCCGAAGATCCGGAAGGCCCCCTCAACGGCTGGGGCTGGGAAGTCGACGTCACCAACAACACCCAGAAGGACTGGTACAAGCTCACCCTGGGCCTGTACTTCCTCGACGACGAGGGCCGCGTGGTGGACCGCCGAGACTGGCCCGTCGTGGCCAAGTTCCTGCCCGGCTACCTGCCCTATGAGACCGGCTTCGACAAGCCCATGGAGCCCGGTGAGACCCGCACCTGGGAGTACATGGACGGCGACGTGCCCGAAGGCTGGGCCCGCAAGGTCCGGATCGTCCCGGTGAACATCATCTTCACCGACGACGAGGAAGCCCTGCTGCAGCAGGAAGAGGAGTAGGGGCCCACGCCCCGATCCATGGTCCGGCCCCGCTGCACCTTCGGCCTGCTGTTCGCGGCGGTCGTGGGCTGCCGGGGCTTCGTGCAGGACACCGGACCCTACGAAGCCTGTGACGCCGACGGCGTCGGCGAGGACCGGGTTCGCGCGCGCCGCATCCCCTGCGACGAC
This sequence comes from uncultured Enterobacterales bacterium, assembly GCA_964481655.1. Taxonomy (GTDB): domain Bacteria; phylum Myxococcota_A; class UBA796; order UBA796; family JAFGLY01; genus CALDOK01. Next base: position 26,913 of record CAYZVO010000025.1, read on the forward strand.
GAGTCCATCGCCGGGGGTGAAGCCCGGCGCGCCGACTATCTCATCGAGAACGCCTGGGTGCGCTTCGGCGTACGGCACCCGGGGGCGCCGCTGACCCTGCTCGAGGGCGGCGGCGGCACCGTGATCGATGCCGCGGTGCCCGGCGAGCTGGACAGCCTGGCGGAGCTGGTGCCCCTGGTGGGTGGGTGCTGGCTCGCGGACACCCGCCTCGAGCTCGAGCAGGCCCCCGATGGTGCGGCCATCCACCTGCGCGGAACCCCCACGCCCGTCAGCTTCCTCGACGGGCTCCTCCCCTGTGACGCCGAGCCCGGCGAGCACAGCGTCAGCTACGCGCTGGGTCCCGACGACCGCGCGCTCTCCATCGCTGGGGCCGACGCCTTCTGGCTCATGCCCGTCGCCGGCATGGAGCGCTCCGGGAACACCCTGCGCCTCGACGGCCGCATGCTCGCCATCGACGGCGAGGTCCGGGACCTGGGGGGCGGGCTGCTGGTCACCGGCGGGGCTCGCCTGGGGGTCGGTGAGCCGAGCGCCGTGATGGCGGCGGTCTGGCCAGGCGGTGACAGCGTCCAGGGCAGCACCGACGGCGACGGGGTCGAGATCATGGCGGGCAGCGCCGTGGTGGGTTGGCTCCCCGTGGACGAGCAGGGCGCCTTCTCCGGGGTGGTGCCGGACGGCGCCGATGGGCTGCGGGCCATCGCGTCGGGGCACGCGCCGGGACCGGTGGCGGCCCTGGAGGCCAGCGAGCTCACCCTCGGCGGCGCGGGCAGGGTCGGCGTGCGGGTGGCCACCCGTGACGGCCGCGAGCTGCCCGCGCTCGTCACGGCGATGGGCGGCCACGGAGGCCGCAGCCTGCACCCGGTCGGGCCCGATGGCGCCTGGCTCGAGCTGGGGCGGGGGGCCTGGACCCTCGCGGTCGACGCCGGGCCCCTGTACACCCGGGGAGAGGTCCAGCTCGAGCTGCGCGAGGACAGCGAGGAGCTGTCGCTGCTGGTGGACGGCCCCGGCCCTCCATGGGGCTGGGTGCTCGCGGATCTGTGGCTCGAGGCGTGGCCGTCCCGGGTCGATCGGCGGGAGCCCAGCCTGGCGGTCTCCCAGGCCGCGGCGCGGGGGGTCGGCTTCGCCGTGGTGGGTGCCCCGGACGAGGTGGCCACCGCCGCCCTGGAGCGGCCCTTCGAGGCCGCCATCGCCACCGGTGATGGCTCCTGGGCCGTGAGCGAGGACCAGGGCACTGTGCTGGCCTGGCCCGTGAGCGCCAACCGCCGCAAGCCAGCCCACGGCGCCGCCGACCACCTCGGCTTGCCCGCCGAGGACATCCTGCGGGTCGCCGCGGGCAGCAGCAACCAGCGCCGCAACCTGGCGGTCAGCATGTCCTGGCTGGCGGCGGCGGGCCCGAGCTGGTCCTGGGACCCCTGGCCGGATCTGCTGGCCCTCGACGAGCACGGTGACCTCGCCGAGCTCATCGCCCTGTGCGACGGCTGGGTCGATCTGACCCCCACCGGGCCGCTGACCTGGGTCGACGTGGGCCACGGCGAGCCTGCGTCGGCCCAGGAGGTCGAGCGTGCCCTGCTCGAGGGGCGCACGGTGGCGGGCACCGGCCCCTTCATCGCGCTGCAGGTCGCAGGTCACGGCCCGGGCTCCATCGTCCCCGGTCGCGGCCCCCACCGTGTGAGCTTCAGCGTGCTCGCCCCGCGGGACGTCCCCATGGAGGGCGCCGCCCTGTGGGTGGACGGCGTCGAGCTCGAGCGCTGGGACCTGACCGGCGGCCTCGAGGACACCCGCCTCGACATCACCCGCACGATCGAGGCCGAGCGCTACATCCTGGCCACGGCCTGGGGAGATCGGGATCTGCCCGATCCCCACTGGGTGATCACGGCGCCGGTCTGGGCTGGGAGACCTTAGGCGGAGACCCGTGCTACCCTCCCTGCTCCCCGTCGCAAGGAGTACGCAATGAAGAGGTTCATCCTCGCTCTCTCGCTGGCACTGGCCGTCGGCTGTGTCGCCAAGTCGAAGTACGTGGAGCTCGAAGATCAGTACAGCGCGTCCCAGGACAAGGTCGCCGAGCAGCAGGAGCTCATCGAGAAGCTGCAGGCCGATCTGGCCAAGACCAGCAACCTGGCCGAGGCCGCGGCGGAGAAGCTGAAGGAGCTGCGCCGGGAGTTCCAGCCCCTCATCGACCGTGGGGTGCTCGAGGTCACCGTGGACGAGGGCCGCATCGTCATCGGCATGGCCGCCGATGTCCTCTTCCCGCCGGGCTCGGCCGAGCTGTCCGCCGACGGGCGCGCCAACGTCACCCAGGTGGCGAAGCTGCTGGCCAAGCGCAGCGATCGCGAGTTCCAGGTCGAAGGCCACACCGACAGCGATCCCATCGCCACCGACGCCTTCCCCTCGAACTGGCACCTGGGCTCCGCTCGGGCCATCAACGTGGTCCAGGTCATGATCGAGGCCGGCCTGCAGGCCGATCAGGTCTCCGCCGCCACGTTCGCGGACACCCGCCCGGTGGCCACCAACGAAGCCGACGGCGGCAAGGCCAAGAACCGCCGCATCGAGGTGGTGTTGCTGCCCGACCTGAGCGAGCTGCCCAGCTACGACGCCCTCATGAAGCAGGGCCGCCCGGCCCGCAAGGGCAAGAAGGGCCAGCGCAAGCCGCCCCCGAAGCGGCGCTGATCACTCCCCGTCGCTGACCAGCTGGTAGACGGCTCCCCAGTCGCTGCGCGCGGCGGGGGGGCCCCAGCGCGCCGTGGCGGCCCGGTGCAGGGCCTCCAGCTGGGCATCGTCCAGGGTCTCGTGCAGCACCAGCAGGCTCCGCATCCCCGAAGGGACCGGGGCGGGGAGCCCGTCTGTCAGGGCGCGCTTGGCGGCCTCCCTGGACAGGGGCACGCCGGCCTGGGCGCTGAGGTCGACCAGCAGCCCGGCGTCGACGGGGTCCCGCCCGCGACCGTAGTCCCCGGCGACGGGTTGGCCGTGGACGGACGCCAGGTAGAGCGCGCGCTTGGGGGCCGCCGCCGGGTTCCAGGTGGGGGGATCGCCCACGGGGAAGGTGACCGTCGGCCCCTCCAACGCGGCGAGGATCTCGCTGTCCACGTTCACATCCACGGAGGCCAGGCGCAGCCCGGGGGTGATCAGCAGGCCTTCGCCCAGGGCCAGCGCGACCAGGGCCAGCGCGGCGGGCCAGCGGGTCGCGGCGACGGCGCCAGCGATCAGGGCGGGCAGCGCGTAGAGCAACACCAGCCGCTGGGCATTGCCCAGCCGATCCCCCAGGGGCACCAGCTGCAGGGCCTCCTGCAGGGGGCTGGTGACGGCACCGGGGCCCGGTGACAGGGCGTGCTCGAGCAGCGGAGGGCCGGCCCCCGCTGCGAACATGATCACCGCGAGCACGGCGAGGGGGCGGGCCCGGCGCACCGCCAGGCCCAGGCCGAGGGCCAGCAGGCAGGTCAGGCCCCCTGGGAAGCGGTGCAGGAGCCACACCGCGCGGCTGGGGGCCTCCGCCCCACCGCGGTCCTTGGCGGCGCGGTGGCTGGTGGGCCCGGCGCCCCCGCCGGGGGGCACCCTGGGGGCCGGTCGCAGCCTGCCCTCGGTGTCCGCGATGACCAGGCCGGGGGGCGCTTGCTGATACCCACCGCCGCGGTAGCGGTCATCGAGGCGGCCACCCTCGCCCCCCTCGGCCCACAGCAGGGGCGCGGCGGCGAGGGCCGCCGCCGCGAGCAGGACCGCGCCGAGGCCGAGCCAGCGGCGTCCCGGCCCCGTCCAGCCCGCCCCCGGCGCGATGGCCAGCCACAGGATCATGCCGTACACGGCGAAGTAGGGACTGCACGCGGCTGTGGCGAGCATGGCGGCGGCCGCCCCGGCCCACCAGCGTCGGTCGCCCCCGTGCCACAGGGCGTGGGCACAGACCCCCAGCAGCAGCAGGGGCCCCAGGGCCAGGACCTCGACGATCCCGTCCCCAGCGGAGCGCAGCAGGAAGGGGTGCAGCTGCAGGGCGGCGGCGGCCGCGCAGGCGCCCCACGGGCCCGCGCCCAGCCGTCTGGCGAGCCACCATCCGGCCATCCCCGTGGTGACCACCAGCAGCAGGACGGCGAGGCTAAGGGCGGCGGCGCCCGCCGTCGGGGTGCCCCCCAGCAGCAGATCCAGGCTGGCGGCGACCCCGCTGGTCAGCGGGTCGATGGGCCAGAACGGCGCGCCGTCGGGGAAGGCCAGCAGATCGGCCCGGCCCGGCGGGGCGTCCCCGCTCAGCCAACGACCCACCTGGCCCATGGCGAACAGGCGCCCCCAGCCCTCGCCGAAGCTCTGACCTGGCACGTGCCCGGGGACCAGGCTCCCCCGCAGCAGCACCGCGGGGAGGATGGTCAGGGGCAACAGGGGGAGGAAGCGCCGCACGCGGGGATGATAGCCTCCTGGGGCGCAGCGATGAAGGGGGCCCCTCAGCGAGGGTCGGCGCGGCGCGTTATCCTGGGCCCACGAAACTGCGCTGTCGTGCTCGCTGTCGGGCCTCGGCCCATGCTGTGTCGGAGTGAAGATGTTCGGGGATGTTCCCCTTGTCCTGGTCGATCATGACGACGGTCTCGCCGCCGCGGTCGAGGCCATGCGGCCCCTGCCCGCGATCGCCGTGGACCTCGAGGCCGACTCCTTCCACCACTACCGCGAGAAAGTCTGCCTGATCCAGGTGTCCATTCCTGGCACCGACTTCGTGGTCGACACCCTGGCTGTGTCGAGCCTCGAGCCCCTGGCCGAGTTGCTCCGGGATCCGGACCGCGTCAAGGTGCTGCACGGCGCAGACTACGACGTCGTCAGCCTCAAGCGGGACTACGACATCGCGCTGCGCGGCCTGTTCGACACGATGATCGCGGCTCAGTTCCTGAACCTGCCCCGGCTGGGCCTGGCGGATCTGCTGGGGAGCACCTTCGGGGTCGAGATCGACAAGAAGTACCAGCGCCACGACTGGGCCAGGCGGCCCCTGCAGCCCGAGCACCTCGAGTACGCCCGGGGCGACACCCACTGGCTGCTCGCCATGCGCGAGGTCATGCAGTACCGCCTCTCACGCGCCGGTTGGTCCGCCGCGGTGGACGAGGAGTGCCGCCTCCTCGAGCAGCGCGAATGGCAGGGCCGCACGCCGGAGCCCGGCGACTTCCTGCGCATCAAGGGCGCCAGCGGCCTGGACAAGGCCGGCATCCAGGTGCTCCGGGCCCTGTACGAGTACCGGGAAGGCCAGGCCAAGGCCATGGACCGCCCGGTCTTCAAGGTCATCCCCGATCGCGTCCTGCTCGCCGTCGCCCGCAAGAAGCCGGACGACGTCGACGGCATGGGCTCCATCGTGCGCTCCAGCTCTGCGCTGATGCGCCAGCACGGCAAGGCTCTGGTGGCCGCGGTGGCCACGGGGCTCGCCGATGAGCGCCCCCTGCCCAAGCCCAGCACCCGCAAGAAGTCCAAGGGACGCTCCGGCCCCGCCAGCGCGCCCGTGATGGAACGCCTCAAGGTCTGGCGGAGCACCCGCGTCGCCAAGGACGACCTCCCGCCGGCCATCATCGGCTCCAACGCCGTCCTGCGCGAGCTCGCCCGTGTCCTGCCTCGCAGCGCCGAGGATCTCGCGGCGGTGCCGGAGCTACGGAGCTGGCAGGTCGAGCGCTACAGCGCCGAGCTGCTCGCCGTCATCGAAGAAGGCATCGAGGCCGGTAAGCCCCAGAGCAAGTCACGCCGCCGCCGCCGCCGCCGCAAGAAGAGCAGCGGGTCCAGCGCCGACTAGCGCCTAGTACTGGTAGCCCTGCTCGCACGCCGCGATGCAGTCGATCTCCAGGAGCGAGCCCAGGGGCAGCTCCTTGACCGCCACCGCCGAGCGCGCTGGCCGCGGAGACCGCGGGAAGTACTCGAGGTAGATGGCGTTGACCGCAGGGTAGTCCGCCATGTCCGCGAGGTAGACCGTGGTCTTGATGACCCGATCCATGGACGAACCGGCCGCCTCGACCACCGTGCGCAGGTTGCTCAGCACCTGGTGGGCTTGCGCCTCGATGCCCCCCTCCACGAGCTTGCCTGTGGCCGGGTCCAGGGCGATCTGACCGCAGGTGTACAGCAGGCCGCCGTGGCGGATGCCCTGGCTGTAGGGGGCGATGGCGCTGGGGGCGCCCGAGGTGTGGACGGCGTCCATGGTCGTGCTCCGGCTAGAACAGGGCGTTGTTGATCAGCTCGCCGACGCCACCGGCGCCGGGGACGATGTACTGCTCGGCGTTCAGGCCGTTCTCGCGGTCCCACAGCTCGCCGGGCGCGCGGTCCAGGACCTCCTGGGGGGAGAGCCCGCGGTCGAGGCGCACGGCGTGGATGGTGACATCCGGGGCCTCGGTGACGAGGCGCTTGACGTACTGTGGGGTGACGATGAGGTTGACGCAGATGAAGCGGGTGGGGCGGCCTTCGGAGCGCTCGCGGTAGTGATTCATGGTGGCGATCATGCTCGAGCCGGTGGCGCCCATGGGGTCGGGGATGATGACCAGGCGCTCGTTGACCGGGCCGCCGATCTTGGAGCCGGACATGTCCACGCCCGTGACCTGGCCCTGCTCGTCGGTGACGCGCTGCATGAAGATGTGGTCCTGGCGCACGGCGCCGGGGTCCAGCAAGGTGCACAGGCCGTCGAAGAACAGCTGCGAGGGCATGATGCCCGCGCGGGCCACATCGACGATGATGACCTTCTGGTGGGGATCGATGACCGAGCCCCGGATCACGCCCTCGGGGTTGATGGGCTGCATCCGGGTGGGCTGCTCGACTGCGATCTGCTGGAGCTCGAGGCTGGCGACCTTGGCGATCAGGAAGCGGTACAGCTCGGTGAGCAGCAGGTTGAACAGCGGCTGGGTGGTCTCGGGGGACGACAGGCGGGTGAGCAGCGTGAGGGGGTAGGGGAACGAGTGCAGGCAGACGCGCTCGCCATAGGCGTGCTCGACGCCGCGGGAGGGGAGGGGAAGGGTGCGGAATTGGGAGTCGGTGGGAACGCTCACGAGCGGGCCTCCAGCAGTAGGTCCAGGATCAGCTTCACGGTTGCGAGGACCTCGGCGAGGGTGTCGTCGATCACCAGGCGTGCCACGAAGGGCAGCGGGCCTTCCTGGTCGGCGGAGGTCTCGCTGATGGCGTCCAGCACTGGTTCGGTCTCGGCGATCCGCAGGACCGGGGTCGTGCAAGCCCCGTCATCTAACAGGTCTGCGGACATCGAGAGCAGCTTCCACTCCGGATCGACCTCGGTCCAGCGTGGGAGCACGGTGAGGATCTCGCCGGTGCGGGCCCCCGGGGTCTGCAGCAGCGCCGCGGTGTTGGCCAGCACGGTCCAGGTGGCGTCGTGGTGGACCGCCAGCTGGAGGGTGGCCCGCAGGCGCTCCAGGGGGGTGACCCCGTGCTCGTCGGGTTCACCGAGGGTGGTCAGGAGCGCCAGCAGCGCCTCGATGTCCACCGGGTGGCGCCCGGCCTCGAAGGCCTGCTCGTCGAAGCCGCCCCAGGTCTCCTCGAGGCAGCTGTCGGTGCCGTTGGCGCACCAGGCCTGCTCGCTCCAGGGGTCGATGAGCACCGGCACCAGCGACACCGCGGTGGCCACCAGGCGGGTGCCGGCCAGATCCTTGAGGAGCTCCTCGATGGGCGGGGTGAGCTGCTGGGCGTGGGCGATGGAGATGATGTCCACCAGCTCGGGGATGCTCCCGCTGCCGCCCTCGGGCTGCAGGCCCTGCAGCAGGTTGAGCATGGCCACCAGCAGGTCGCCGACCTGGGGGTCCACCAGGCGCTCGAGGGAGGGGGCGTCGGCGGCGAACTGAGCGCTGTCGATGGTGCACTGGCTGGCCAGGGCTTCGATGAGCTCGCCGTAGGACAGGGTCCATCCGCCGATGTTCAACAGGAAGTCGACGTTGTCCGGCTCCTGCTCGGCGATGAGCTCGAGCAGCCAGACGCTCATGTTGTCGGTGTGCAGCCACTCCCAGCCCAGGGTGCTGCAGCTGACCTCGCGATCGGCGGTGTGCAGCAGGCGGACCATGGAGACCAGGGCGGAGTCCTCGCCCGGGTCGAGGCTGCCGCCGTCGGGGTCGATGGTGGCGAGCCAGGCCAGCTGGGCGGGGAGCACGTCCAGGTGCCCGCCGCGGGCGCTGTCGCCCAGGGCTGCGATGAGGCTGTCCCGGACCACCTCGTCCGACAGCATCAGCTCCACCGGGTCGAGCAGCAGCTCGAGGGTGGTGCGCTCGCCTTCGGCGCGGGCCGCCAGGGCCTCGGCCACGTCGCGCAGGGCGTCGCCGGAGGCGTTCGGCCAGTGATCGTTGCCGGCGTCCTTGGCGGCGTCGATGGCGGCACCCAGCTGCGCGGGGAGGGCGGTGGGGAGGTCCTCGAGCAGGGGCTCGTCGCTGGCCGAGGCGGCCATGAAGGAGGCCACGGCGTCGTGGGTGAGGTCGGCCCGCAGGGCCGAGGCGGTCAGCGCGCCGAGCCCGTCGTCGCGGTCCTGGGCCTGGGTGGCCAGAACGGCCACCAGCGGCAGGGCGGGCACCACCAGCCCGCCGTCGAGGGCGCCGGCCTGGGTGGGGGCGCCGCCGCTCTCGAGCTGGTCGTAGGGGGTGCCGTAGACCAGCTCCACCAGCAGCTCCGCGGCCGCGACCACGGGGGTGCCGCCGTCGTCGAGCAGGATCACGGCGGCGTCGAAGATGGCGGCCAGGTCCAGGCCGGTGTCGGGCAGGTGGTTGATCAACCGGGCCAGGTCGAGACCGGCTGGCTCGCCGCTGCGGGTGGGGGCGTCCATCGCGTCCACCACGCCCGCCAGCGGGGTCAGGCTGCCCTGGTCCACGCAGTCGTACAGATCGTGCAGTTCGTCGGTGGAGCTCTCATCGAGCCCGTCAAAGAGATCCACCCGGTAGCAGGGGCTGTCGGGCTGGAGCTGGTCGGTCCAGTGTGGCTGGTCAGCCTGGAAGGAGCAGCTGACCAGCAGCGGCAGCAGGCCGATCATGGAGCGGGGCACGCAGCCCTAGTCGAACATGTAGCGGAAGCCCAGGTAGGCGTTCGCGCCCGGGGAGAACGACTTGCGGTAGCGCATGGTGTAGGCGGCGTCGACGTACACCTGCAGGTTGCGCGCGAAGTGGTAGTGGCCGCCCAGCGCGACCTCACCGATCAGGAATTCCTGGCTCGTGCCTTCCTGAGTCTCGGGGTTCAGGGTGACGATGCCCGCGCCCACGTGGGTGCCGATGTGGGCCTGGAAGCCCGTGGGGTCGCCGATGACACCCCAGTGCACGCCGACGGTCGCGGCGATGTTGTGGGTCGCGATGTCCGGGACGGCGTAGGTGGGGTTGTCCACCAGCGGGGCCTCGGGGGCCGTGGGGGGCTGGTCGATGAGGTAGTAGCCGCGGGCCACGCCCAGGAAGCGGTCGTCCTTGTCGCCCAGGACGGCTTCGATGCCGAAGCCGGTGTTGAGCTTGTTCTGCCGGTTCAGGTACTGGGTGTCGTCCACGTCGTAGTAGTACACCCGGGCCTGGTGCATTCCCGCGGTTCCGAGCAGGCCGATGCCGCCCGCGAGGGCGCTGCTGCTGTGCAGTGCGGTGCCGGCTAGCAGGAGAAGGGCGAGGGAGGTGGGGTGACGCATCGAGGAGCCTCTGGGGAGAATCGAGGGGGCGGCGTGGCGGTAGCCTGAGGACGGATCTCGCCCACGCGCGCGCGGGATAGCAACGGTTACCCCGAAACCACCCTTGTCTGCAACCCGAAGCGCGGAGAGGACCGCCCGGCTGTCGGGACGGTGGTGACGGCGCGGGCTAGGGGATGGGGGACCCAAAGTCCGAGGTGAACCGATGAGCGCTGCGGTCCTGCTGGTCATCGCGGTCATCGCGCTGGGCGCGGCGTACGTGTTCTACGGTGGACGCGTGGCTCGCTGGCTGGGCGTCGACCCTCAGCGACCCACCCCCGCCCACCGCCTCCGCGATGGCGTGGACTACGTCCCCGCGCGGCGGTCGGTGCTCGTGGGGCATCACTTCGCCTCCATCGCGGGGGCGGCCCCGATCATCGGCCCGGTGACCGCGCTGGCGTTCGGCTGGGGGCCGGTCTTCCTCTGGATTCTCGTGGGCGGCATCTTCCTGGGCGCCGTGCACGACTTCTCGGCGCTGATGGCGTCGCTGCGCCACGACGGCAAGTCCATCGGCGAGATCATCGAGGCCCGGCTCGGCTACGGCGGGCGCACCCTCTTCCTGCTGTTCTCCTGGACGGCCCTGGTGCTCGTGGTGGCGGTCTTCGCCATCGTGGTGGCCAAGACCTTCGTGCAGGTCCCCGCGGCCGCCACGGCGTCGGTGCTCTTCATCCTGCTGGCGCTGGTCTTCGGGGGCGTGGTCTACCGCCTGAAGCTGTCCCTGCCCCTGGCCTCGGCCGTGGGGGTGGTGGCGCTGTTCTCCTGCATCCCCATCGGGCTGGCCCTCCCGCTGGAGCTGCCCTTCGACACCTGGTTGATCGTGCTGATGGGCTACGTCTTCGTGGCCTCGGTCACGCCGGTGCAGGTGCTGCTGCAGCCGCGGGACTACCTCAACAGCTTCCTGCTGTACGCCATGCTCATCCTGGGCATCGCCGGGATCGTCTGGGCTCGGCCGACGCTGGAGGCGCCGGCGTTCGTGGGCTGGGAGGTCCCGGAGCTGGGCTCCATCTTCCCGGTGCTCTTCGTCACGGTGGCCTGTGGCGCCATCAGCGGCTTCCACTCGCTCGTGTCGTCGGGCACCACCGCCAAGCAGCTCGACAGCGAGGCGGACGCCCAGGCTGTGGGGTACGGCTCCATGTTGGTCGAGTCGCTGCTGGCGGTGCTGGCGCTGGTGGCGGTCGCCTGGCTCTCGAGCGGCGACTACGCGGCCCACATGGGCGAGGGGGGCGGGGGCCCCGTGGCGGCCTTCTCCGCGGGGCTGGGCGCGCTCATCGGTACCCTCGGGCTGCCCGCCGACGGCGCCACCAGCTTCGTGGCGCTGGCGGTCAGCGCCTTCGCCCTGACCTCGCTGGACACCGCCACGCGGCTGTCCCGCTTCGCGTTCCAGGAGTTCTTCGAACCACGGCGCTCCGCGCGCACCGACCAGGCAGCGCCCAGCCCTGTCCTGGGGCTGCTCCGCAACCGCTTCTTGGCGACCGCGGTCTCGGTCGGGGCGGCGGGCGCCCTGGCCTGGTCGGGTTCCTGGAAGCAGATCTGGCCGATCTTCGGTTCCGCCAACCAGCTGCTGGCCGCGTTGGCGCTGCTGGCGGTCTCCGTGTGGTTGGCCCACCGGGCCCGCAAGCGACTGTTCGTGGTGGTGCCCATGGTGATCATGTACGCCGTGACCGCCAGCTCCCTGGGGATGTTGGCCTGGCGCCACCTGGCCGGTGACGGAGGCAGCGTGGTGCTCGGTGTCGCGGCCCTCGCCCTGCTCCTGGTGGCCGTGGTGCTCGCCGGGCTGGCCGCGCGGGTCGGCTTCGCGGCCCGGGCGCGGGCCTGAGGACCCGCCCTGCGCGCAACCCACGGTTCCGTGGGGACGCCCCTGTCAGAAAAAAAACACCTCTCGGATCGTCCGTTCATAACGTGATTTTCCCCGTTATAGCTAGAATACTCATAGGTGAGAGAGGGCCGAGAGGGGTGGTCGTAAGCCGTTGAAAAAACAGGTATAAACGCCGATTCCAACACAAGAAGGGCCCGCCGGGCGGGTCGGCTGGACGTCCAGGATGCCGACTACCGCGGGAAAAAAGTGCGATTCGGGGCTTGGCGACGGGCTGGAAACTACGCTAAGACCCCAGGCGTCGGAGTCAGTCCAGCTCCGCGAACAACCACCGCAGCCAATCTTCGGGAGTACTGCAATGAACAAGAAGGAACTCGCTGTCAAGCTCGCCACCCAGACCGGCCTCACCCAGGTCAAGTCCATGGAAGTCCTGAACGCCCTGTTCGATGCCAACGAAGGCATCATCGGCGGCGAGCTGGTCGGCGGTGGCAAGGTCTCCATCCCCGGCTTCGGCACCTTCATCACCAAGACCCGCGCCGCTCGCGTGGGTACCAACCCCTCCACCCAGGCCAAGATCGAGATCCCCGAGCGGAAGTTCCCCTCCTTCCGTCCCGGCAAGACCCTCAAGGAGCTGATCTCCGGCTAGTTGGCCGCAGCAGCTCGGCGTCGGCCGGGCGTCTCGGCCTCGAGCGCCCGGCACACAGCGCCGAATCTACAAGGGCACCGCGAATGCGGTGCCCTTCGTGTTTCTGGAGCCCTTCCCCGGAGACATGCGTCTCAGCGAGCCCCGAGTTGGGTTCGGATCAGCGGCTGGGGGGTGGTGGGTCCGCGGTGTCCTGGGCCGTGTCCTGGTCGGTGTCCGGGGTGTCGGTGTCCGGAGGTGCCGTGTCCATGGGCCCCGTGTCCGTGTCGTCGGGGTCGGTGTCGCCGGTATCGGCCGGGCCGGTGTCGGTTGGGCCGGTGTCGGTCGGGCCGGTGTCGGTTGGGCCGGTGTCCACCGGCGGGGCGAGGACCTCGAAGGGCAGCCCGTTGCTCTCCCCATGGCGGTTGAACAGCCTGACCACGGTGCTTCCGACGCTCTCGTCGGGCACGACGAAGGAGACGGACTCCACGCACGCGCCGCAGATGACATCGCAGGCGTCACAGTCGTCGCAGCCTGTGCAGACCTGATCCGTGAGGCAGTCGTCGCACTCGTCGCAGCCCTCGCGGTTGAGCTCGGTGATGGTGGCGCGGGCGGTCCCGACGTAGACAGCGGTGTCGTAGGCGTCGGTGAACGGACGCCCCGTCGCGGTCACCTGCGCGCCCACCAGGCCCTCGGAGGGCTCGACGGTCTCGAGGGTAACGTCACAGGGGCTGGGTGTGAACGAGCTGGAGGTGTCGCACCCGACCGTGAGGGTGCCGCCGAGCAGGGCGGCCAACAGCATGGCGGGGAAAGGACGGCTGACGCTCATGTGGGGTCCCCTTGGGGCTCCGGGGGCTCCGGAGTGTGCGCTGCCGCCCGCTTGGGGGGCAGGGCCGGTGTGGGCGCGGGCTGGTACGGACCCGGCTCGCGATCGGCGGCGGGGGCGAGGGGATCGGAGAAGCTGGCTCCGTTCGCTCCGAGGCGGGCCATCATGTCGGGCGGGAACGAGATGACCAGGACCCGCCCGCAGCTGCACTGCACCTCCGAGCCCGGCAGAGGGTAGGGCTGGGAGAAGCGGTGGACGTGGCTGCAGTGGGGGCAGGTGATCTTGATGGGCATGGGCCGCCGCGGTCTCGCTGCGCGCGCTGGGGGTGACTCGACCCGGGGGCATAACCCGTCATTCCCGGTCCAGGGCAGGACAGGAATCCGCGCTGGCGACCGCGGGTTCCATGAGGGCGGCGGGAGCCTCGAGGCGCTCACACCGTAGCCTACGCTTCTCAGGACGCCGCAGACGCGTTGACAGGCTCCCCTCCGCGGCTCTAAGGTTCACCTTCCACCCCCCTGTCGCCCGCCCCCTGCGGTGTGCTTCCGAGCTGACTGCGAGATGACCATGCTGAAGCGGATTTCGAGGCACGCGCTCATGCTGACCGGCGCCATGGGCGTGAGCGTGGTCGGCTACTACATGGCGGTCTGCCTCGGCGGCTTCGAGGGAGCCACCGTCCAGGCGGGGCCCTTCGGTGCCATCAGCGCGGGCTACGGCGGCAGCTACCAGCTCTCGGATCTGCAGCTGTTCGATCGCACCCGCTACTTTGTGCGTGAGCGCTACGTCGAGCCCGGCCGCATCCAGTCCGAGGCCATGTTCGACGCCGCCCTCGACGCCGTGGAGCGCGAGGTCGACAGCGTGCTGCTGGTCCGCGAGCCCGGCGGGCGGCTGCTGCATGTCTCGGTTGGGGCCTACACCACCACCCTGATGATCGACGAGATCGACAGCCTCGACGCGCTGCGGGATCGTCTGGGCCAGGTGGCGTCGGTGCTGCAGGAGCGCCTCGACGCCGACGAGGTGGACCTGCCCTCGGTCGAGTACGCCCTCTGCAACGGGATGCTCTCCACCCTCGACCCACACTCCGTGCTGATGCCCCCTGACGACGCCGGGGACATGAACACCGAGAACCAGGGCGAGTTCGGGGGCCTGGGCATCACCATCACCATCCGCAAGGGACGTCTCACCGTCGAGTACCCCCTCGAGGACACGCCGGCCTACCGGGCCGGCCTCAAGGCGGGCGACCACATCACGCGCATCGAGGAAGAGTCCAGCATCAACATGACCCTGGACGAGGCCGTCTCCAAGCTCAGGGGGCCCGTGGGGGCGCCCGTGACCATCATGGTCAAGCGGGACATCTGGGACGAGGCGAAGCCCTTCACCATCGTGCGCGACCTCATCCGCATCAACCCCGTGGAAGGCGAGGTCCTCGAGGGCGGTGTGGGCTACCTGCGCATCAAGAGCTTCCACGCCCAGACCTCCCGGGACATGGACGCGGTGCTCGCGGGCTTCAAGCGCGAGCTCGGCGGCTCGCCCCAGGGGCTGATCCTCGATCTGCGCGACAACGCAGGCGGCTTCCTGACCCAGGCCATCGAGGTCTCCGACCGCTTCGTGGACAACGGCGTCATCGTCTCCACTGTGGGGTCCGACGGCCGCAGGGACAGCGAGCGGGCCTCCGCGTCGCGCACCGAGCCGGACTACCCCATCGTGGTGCTGGTGAGCGCCCACTCCGCCTCGGCCTCCGAGATCGTGGCCGGCGCCCTGCGCAACCTCGACCGGGCCGCGGTGCTCGGCGAGCGGACCTTCGGCAAGGGCTCGGTGCAGCACCTGTACGAGAACGCCGACGCGTCCCAGCTCAAGCTGACCGTGGCCGAGTACTTCACCCCCGGCGATCACTCGATCCAGTCCGTGGGCATCCCCCCCGATGTCCAGCTCGTGCCCCAGGTCATCCACGCCGGCGGCGAGGAGGATCCGGAGACCGGCGAGGAAGACGAGCGCATGGTCTTCCTGCTGTGGCGCGACCGCGTCACCCGCGAGGCCGACCTCGACCGGCACCTGCAGGCCCACACCCTCGACCTCGAGCCCTCGTCCAGCAGCATCGCCTATCTGCGGGACATCAAGGCCGATGAACAAGCCCGCCGCCAGGAGCACCGGGATCTGTCCCGCGACTGGGAGGTCCAGCTCGCACGCGAGGTGCTGCTCAACGCCGAAGGCTCTCGTCGGGCCGACGTGGTCGCCGCCGCGGCCACCGTGGTGGAGCGCCGCCGCGGCGGTGAGGCCGAGACCATCCGCGAGGCCTTCGATGAGCTCGGGGTCGACTGGACCGCCGGCGAGCAGCCGGCGCAGCCCCAGCTGAAGGTCACCGTCGATCTCGGCGAGGACGGCAAGCTGGTGGCCGGCCAGGAAGAGGACGTGACCCTGATGCTCACCAACATGGGTGACCAGCCCGTGTACCAGGTGATGGCCGTCTCGGCCTCGGACAACGAACGACTCGATGGCTACGAGTACTTCTTCGGGCTCGTCGAGCCCGGCGCCTCCCGCAGCTGGGTCCAGCCCGTCAAGCTCGACCACGGCTTCCCCAGCGAGGTCGGCCAGGTGGTGCTCGATCTGCGCGACGGCCAGGGCCGGAGCCTGGGCCAGGAGGCCCTGAGCATCGAGGTCGACGGGGCGGACGTCCCCGGCTTCGCCTACAGCATGAAGCTGCTGGATGACGGCTCCGGCCAGAGCCAGGGCGACGGCGACGGCATCCCCGAGCCCGGGGAGGTCATCGACCTGGCCTTCGAGCTCCGCAACCTAGGCCCCGTCGACTCCGTCGAGGCCTTCGCCAAGCTCCGCAACCGCTCCGGCGCGGCGGTGGATCTCACCATGGGCACCCTCGAGCTCGGCGCCCCGGCGGTGGGCGAGGTGGTCGAGGGCCGCTTCACCTTCGGCCTGCGGGCCGATGAGACCATCGATCAGCTCGAGCTCGAGCTGGTGGTCGGCGACAACGAGCTGTACGACTACGGCGCCGTGCTCCGGGCCGGCTTCTACGACTACGCCACCCTCGGCGAGGACATCGTGATCCCCCTCGAGGACCAGGCCGCCCGCGACGGGGCCCTGGCGTCCCTCGCCGTCGACCGCGCGCCCCCGACCCTCGAGCTGACCCGCCGCCCCGCGCTGGTGGTGGACGATCCCTACGTGGTCCTGTCGGGTCAGGTCGTGGACGACCGCGGCGTGCAGGATGTCATCGTCTTCCACACCTGGCAGGACGACCCCGCGCTCTCGTTGCAGGGCAGCTTCCACGGCGGCGCGCCCCCCGAGGCCACCGACGCCGCGCTGGACCATCAGCTCGCCGGCGAGCGCAAGGTCTACTACCGCGGTGGCGCCAGCGGCATCACCGTGATGCCCTTCTCCGTCGAGCAGGAGCTGCGCCAGGGCGCCAACACCTTCGTGATCCTGGCCCACGACGACCAGGGCTTGAGCCTCGCCCGCGCGGTCTCGGTCTACTACGACGCGCCCGACGCGATCGCGGAAGAGTAGGAGCGCGCTGGACGGCGCTCAGGACAGCAGCTGACGCAGCGTCGCGCGGTGCAGCTCCACCTCGCGCTCGTAGTAGGTCCGGCGGGGCCCTCGGGCGCGGCGGGCCTGCACGCGGCGGAAGGCCAGGGTGGTGGCGGTGCGGACGTAGGCGTGGTGGTCCACGCCCCGGGGTAGCCAGGCCCGGCGCTGTCGCTTCAGGTAGCTGGACAGGATCGGGGCGTGGGCCGCGGGCAGGGTGCCCAGCTCGGCCTCTGCGGCCAGCTCCCTGCGGATGGTGCGGTGCTCGTCCCACAGGCAGAGCTGGAAGGCGCCGAAGATCAGGAGCAGCTCGAGGGGGAAGAGCGCCAGGTCGGCCAGGAAGAGCAGCCCGCCGGTGCCCAGCAGCTGGTCCGCGGTGATGAGCCCGTTCCAGATGCCGTGGATGGTCATGGCCAGGGCCAGGCCCCCGAGCCCCGCGAAGATCTTGGCGGGCCAGCTGCGGAACATGGCCCAGCCCAGGGCCGCGCCCACCAGGCTGCTGGCCGTGGCGTGCATCATGGCGCTGAAGAAGGTGCGGATGACCACGGTGGCAGCCCAGGCGGCCACGTCACCCTCGACCGCGCCCCCCACGAAGTAGAGGAAGTTCTCGGTCATGCCGAAGCCGAGGCCGGCCGCCGCGCCGTAGACGAAGCCGTCGGTGGCGTTGTCGAAGTGCTTCGAGCGCAGCACCAGGGGCAGGACCAGGGCCTTGAAGGGTTCCTCGACCAGCGGCGCGATGAGCACGGTGCCGGTGTGGGTGGCGGCGGTGGCGCCCATGAGCATGGTCAGGGGCACCAGCGCCATGGTGTTCCCCACCAGGGAGAGCATGACGGCGCCGACCGCGCCCCAGGCGTAGACGAGCAGCAGCAGCCAGATGGGCTCCCGATCGTAGCGGTCCAGCCACCACAGCACGCCGAGGAAGCACAGGATCGGCACCCCCGCGCAGAAGACGGACATCAGCGCGAGGATGATGGAGAGCACGGGGCGAGGCTCCGGTGTGTGGGCGCTGGACTAGAAGACGACGCCCGTGGCCATGCCCACGAAGGGGAGGGGGGCGATGCCGCCTTCGATGCGCAGGTTCGCGCGGGAGTTGAAGTCGAAGCGCAGGGCCATCGCGATGTCCACCACGCCCAGCACGGACGGGATGCGCTTGGCGCCGTCGCTGCCGCAGCCCGCCGCGTAGCGCTCGTACGCCGGCGCGTTGACGGGGTCGCTGAGGGTCCCGTCGCCCTGCTCGCAGTAGGGGTCGTTCTCGGCGTTCGAGCCGTGGACCCAGTGGTCGAACTGGCCCGTCAGGAACAGAGGTCCGATGCCGCCCCAGAACATGAAGCCCATCCACGGTGTGATCTTGGCCTCGTACCCGGGGCCGAAGCCGAAGTCGATGATGCCCAGGCGCTCGGGCACGAGGTACTCACCGTCGTGGTGGTTGGCGGGCTCCTCGACGTCGTCCCAGTATCCGGGCTCGATCATGTGGCCGAGGTAGTCGAAGAACACGGTGAAGCAAGCACCCGTCTCCCAGCGAGCCCACCACTCGAGGCCGACGCCCCAGGCCTGGATCTTGGGGCGGTCGATGGTGACGCCCTCGTCGCCTTCGTCGTAGTACCAGATGTCGAGGATGCCATCGGGCAGGGTGAGGTAGCGGCCCCGGAAGTTGATCTCCATGAGGAAGTCACGGGTGCGCTCGGGCCCCCCGGTGCCGGGGGCGGCCGCCTCGGTCTCCTGGCGCTCGACGAACAGGAGGTCTTCCTGCAGAGGGACGTCCGCGGTCGCGGCGCGCCACGCCCAGGACTGGTGGTTCCCCGTGGACGCGAACGCCGTGGTGGGGAGCAGGAAGGCGAGGGTGATAAGGGACCGGGCGATCATGCTTCCTCCGTGAAGGTGCCACGATCCTCGTGTCACCGTGCCCGATTGTCAACCGGCCATTCGCCCAGCCCCGAGCATCCGCGGCGTGCACCACCCTCCGTCAGCCCAGTACAGCTCCAGCGCAGGCTCCCGTTCGCCGCGTTGTCCCTGGACCACACTCCGGGTGGCGCTGCTGCTGTCCGCCGTGTTGATGGGGATCATGGGCTGTCGATACCGCATCGGTCCTCCTCCGGCCTCGGTGGGCATGGTCGTGGGCGACATCCAGGCGCCGGTCGTGGAGCCGGGCATCGCCGACGCGCTGGCGGTCGCCCTCGGCGCCGCTCTGCGCAGGGCGGGAGCCGCTGGCGAGCGGCGCCTCGACGCGGTCGTGCGGCGCGCCGACTACCGCCCCTCCACCAGCCGCGAGGGAGCCGTGACGAGCTGGGAGGCCGAGCTCGAGGTCGCCTTCGTGCTGGGAGGCCCCCAGCCCCGGGAGTTGGTGCTGCAGCGCAGCCTGGTCGTGGCCACCCCTGCGGGCGGCGTGGAGCCCACCCAGCTGCGGGCACCCGCCCTCGAGCAGCTCGCCGTGGCCATCGCCGACGAGGCGGTCTCGTTCTTCCTGTATGCTCCCGACGGCGCCCAGCCAGCGCCAGGAGAGGACCCATGAGCGCACGCCGTGCCCGCGGACGCAAGGCCGACAGCCAGGAGCTGGGCGAGACCCTCGCGCCCGCCTACCTCGTCTACGGGGACGAGCACCTGCTCGTGCGGCGCTGCATCGACGAGATCGCCGAGCGCACCCTCGCCGGCGGGCCGGCCGCCTTCAACCGCGCCGAGGGCCTCGCCACGGCCGAGGCCACCCGCGGCCTGCTGAGCCAGGCCCGCACCCCGCCCATGATGGGCCCCCGCCGGCTGGTGGTCCTGCGCGAGCTCGAGGGTGCCAAGAACGCCGAGCTGCAGGCGGTGATCGACTACCTGGGCTCGCCCTCGCCCACCACCGTGCTGGTGGTGACCGGGGCCAAGCTCCCCCCCGCCTCCGAGGGCACCAACATGGGGGTCCGGCTCCGCAACGCCATGAAGAAGGCGGGCCAGGTCCTGCGCTTCGAGGCGGCCAAGCAGGATCCGGTGGCCTTCGTGCGGCAGCGCTGCAAGGACGGCGGCTGCGAGCTGGGCCGCAACGAGGCCGAGCTGCTCATCGAGGTCGTCGGTCGAGACCTGGGGCGGCTGGCTGGCGAGGTGGACAAGCTGCTGGCCTTCGTCGGCGGCAGCGGGCGCATCGGCGCCGAGCAGGTCCAGCAGGTCTGCTCGCTGCTGGCGGAGACCGTGATCTTCGAGCTCACCGACGCCATCGTGCGCGGTGAGGCGGGCGCGGCCCTGGCCATCGCCCATCGGCTGAACGACGAAGGCCACGCGCCGGCGCGCATCCTGCCGCTGGTGGCCTGGCAGGTCCGCCAGCTCATCCAGCTGCAGGATTGCCTCCGCCGACGCGGGGATCCCTACGAGGAGGGCATCCGCATGCCGCGGGCGAAGATGCAGGCGGCGCGCACCAGCCTGAGGCGGCACCCGCTGCGGGGCGAGCGCACCCTGGAGCTGCTCGCGGACGCGACCATGCGCATGCGCACCAGCAAGGCCGGTGAGCGCCGTGTGTTCGAAGCGCTGGTGCTCGACCTGGCGCGTCAATCAGCGTAGGCGCTGGCCCTCAGTTGCACAGCAACCGCTGAGCGGAAGGCGTTAGCCGTCGGTGTGCAGCTGCGAAGCAACTGCTGAGCGGAAGGCGTTAGCCTTCAGCCCCGATCTTGTTGACGGCGTTGGCCAGGCGGCTGACGCGTCGGGCGGCGTTGCGCTTGTGGATGATGCCGCGCTGGGCCACGTGCTGAATCACGCTGACGGTGGCGGGCAGAAGCTTGTTGGCGGTCTCGGCGTCGCCGGCGTCGATGGCGGCGCGGAGCTCCTTGATCTGGTTGCGCATGCGAGAGCGGTAGTGACGGTTGCGCAGACGGCGCTCGTTGCTCTGGCGTGCACGCTTGACGGCATCCTTGTGAGTAGCCACGGTGAGTCTCCTGTGTCGGTTGCGGGATGAGTGGGCGAGGGCACCGCGGATGCGGCGTGGACTCGTCCCACTTCGAGCCGGGCCGGTCTAACCGGGACATCCTGCACGTCAAGGAAATCGAGGTGGCGTCTCGACGGCGGGCTGCAGGGCGCCGTGGGGCGGGGCGTGGGTGAGGCGTGCGTCACCTCCCGGTGAGACCGGCCGAATCGGCGATTGACACCGGCGCGCAGGGCGGCTAGTCTGCGCCCCTCTATTCGTGCGAAAGCTGTGCTACAAATAGCGAAAAGCGAGAAAGAACGATGAATATCGCTGTTGTTGGGACCGGGTATGTGGGCCTCGTCGTCGGTACGCTGCTGGCCGACATGGGTCATCAGGTGATCTGTGTGGACAACGACGCCCTCAAGATCGAGAACCTGCTGAAGGGCATCATCCCCATCTACGAGCCTGGCCTCGACCACCTCGTCAAGCGCAACGTCAACGAAGAGCGGCTGGGCTTCACGATGGACATCGAGTCCGCCATCGGCGCCTGCGAGGTCGCCTACATCGCGGTGGGCACCCCCTCGGCGGACGACGGCTCCGCGGATCTCTCCGGCGTCTTCGCCGTGGCCCGCGAGATCGGCTCGCACGCGATCCGCCCCCTCACCGTGGTCATCAAGTCCACCGTGCCCGTCGGCACCGCCGACGGTGTGCGCGCCGCCCTGGCCGAGACCTCCGGCTACGCCCACGACGTCGTCTCCAACCCCGAGTTCCTCAAGGAAGGCACCGCGGTGGACGACTTCCGCAACCCGGATCGCATCATCATCGGCTGCGCCAGCGAGGCTCCCCGTCGGGTGATGGAGCGGCTCTACAAGCCGCTGCTGCGCACCGGCAAGCCGATCCTGTTCATGGACAACCGCTCGGCGGAGATGTCCAAGTACGCGGCGAACGCCTTCCTGGCCACGCGCATCAGCTTCATCAACGAGCTGGCCCGCCTGTGCGAGCTGGTGGACGCCGACATCGACGCTGTGCGTCGCGGCGCGGGCTCGGACTCCCGCATCGGCCTGCGCTTCTTCTTCCCCGGTGCCGGCTACGGCGGCTCCTGCTTCCCCAAGGACGTGCGCGCACTGCAGTTCACCGCTCAGGAGCACGATCTGCACCTGCACGTGGTGGACGCCGCCGAGACCGTCAATCTCGAGCAGAAGAAGCTGCTGGCCCGCAAGGTCTTCGCCCGCTTCGGCCCCGACCTCACCGGCCTGAAGCTGGCCCTGTGGGGCCTGGCCTTCAAGCCACGCACCGACGACATGCGCGAGGCGCCCTCCCGGGTCATCGTCAAGATGCTGCTGGACGCCGGCGCGACCATCGTGGCTTACGATCCCGAGGCCATGGTCGAGGCCAAGAACCACATGGGCGACAGCATCGCCTACGCCGAGTCCAGCCTCGACGCCCTCGACGGCGCCGACGCGCTGTTGGTGGTCACCGAGTGGAACGAGTTCCGCAGCCCGGACTTCGAGGCCATCCGCCAGCGGCTCGAGCGCCCCGTGATCTTCGACGGTCGCAACATCTACGATCCCAACGAGCTCGCGGCGCTCGGCTTCGAGTACTACTGCATCGGTCGCGGCAAGCCGCAGTACCCCGCCTAGCGTCTTCGAGGGGCTCCACTCGCGATCCCCTGTCCCGACGGGATATGCAACATCCAGTGGCGCGGTACGGCGTGCCCGCCCGGAGGTGCAGCCATGCGCGCTGGCAAGATCAACATCGTCGGCATCCTCATCGTCCTGGCCCTCATCGTGGGCGGGCTCTTCCTCCACACCTTCGGCCCGTACTACTGGGACGCGGTGAACATGAAGGAGGTGGTCCGCAACACCTCCATCACCTACCAGGACCGGGGCAAGGCCAAGGGGCTCGAGCGCCTCACCCAGGAACTCTACCAGCGCGACATCCCCGACTACATCGTCGAAGACGACTGCAAGCTCTCCAGCCGCGGCCAGACCTTCACCGTCACCTGTGCCTGGCAGGTCGAGGTCGCCTGGCCCTTCACCAGCATCACCCGGGTCATGGACTTCGACGTGGAGGCCAAGCGCGGCGCCCACGGCTTCATCGACTGACCCCCCCCACCCTTACCCCAGCGAGCGCCCGGCTGCCAGCCCGACCGGCCCCCCGCGGGCGGGTTAGGACGTTAGTTGGCAGCAACCCGGGCCCCGCCCGCTCCACGATCCAGCCTTCGGGGCGAACCCGAAGCCGAGGAACGAACCCATGCAGCGCATTCCCATGACCCCCCGTGGCTATGAGATCGTCGTCGCCGAGCTCCGCCGCCACAAAGAAGTCCTGCGCCCCGAGAACGTCCGCGCCATCGAAGAGGCGCGCGCCCATGGCGACATCAGCGAGAACGCCGAGTTCGACGCCGCCAAGGAGCGGCAGGCGCAACTCGAGGGCCGCACGATCGAGCTCGAGCACCGCGTCGCGGCCGCCGAGATCATCGACGTGACCACCATCCCCCCCTCGGACCGCGTCATCTTCGGCGTCACCGTGACGCTGCTCGACGTCGACACCGACGAAGAGCTGAAGTACCGCATCGTCTCCGAAGAAGAGGCCGACGCCCGCGCTGGGCTCATCACCCCCACCTCTCCCATCGGCCGCGCCCTGCTGGGCCGCTCCGAAGGTGACGAGGTGCGCGTCAAGACGCCGCGCAAGCTGCGGGAGTTCGAGATCCTCGAGGTCCAGTACATCTAGACCTGGGCCCTTTCGCGCCGCCGCGCCACCGCGGCGGCCACCATCGAGGTTGACATGAGCAGCGTGACGCCGCAGACCAGCGAGCCCGCCGAGACGGCTCGCGCCGCGGACTCCAGCCCACCGCCCGATGGCTCCCCCCAGGAGCCCACCACGACCGCCGACAGGCTCCAGGCCGCTCTGGCCCTCGACCTCGTCGGTCGCACCGTGCGCTACGGGCTGCGGGCCGAGACGCCCCTCGCCGGCCCCCGCTACCTGAGCGCCACCTGCAGCCCGTGGTTGGCGCGCGTCGCCGCCGCCGAGCTCGAGCCCGCTGAGCGCGAAGCCCTCGATCGACTGCGCGAGGCCCTCGCTGGCTTCGATCGCCCTGAGCCGGCGCCCGTGGAGCTGCTGCAGAGCATCCAGGAGCAGCTGGGGGCGTTCGATGAGCTGGTCGGCGTGCTGAAGGATGCCTCCCTCGAGCCCCGCGCCCAGCTGCTGCCTGAGGGTGAGCGTGAACGTGCCGCGCTGCAGCGCCAGCGCCAGGCCGCCCTCGACGAGCGTCGCAAGGCCCGCGAGGAGCTCCCCGAGGTCCAACTCCCCGAGACCGACGAGCCCGTGGCTGCGCCGGCGGAGCCCGCCGAGCCCGCGGAGTCGTCCGCCGAGGCGCCTCCCGCGGAGCAGGATCAGGACTCGTCTCCGGCCGAGGACCGCAAGCGCGGTCGGGGCCGCGGCCGCCGTCGCCGGGGCTCCCGTGCCGACAAGGCCGCAGACGCGGACGCGACCGAGGCCAAGGGCGGCGACGAGGCCGACGCCCAGGAAGCCTCCGAGTCCAAACGGTCGGCGAAGTCGAAGCCCAAGCGCAAGCCCAGGGCCCCCGACCGGGCCATCGACGATCCCGAGGGCGCCGGGATGCCCATCGCGGCGTTCTTCCCGGATCTCCCCGAGCCCCTCGGTCGCGCCACCGCCGCGCTGGGGTTCGAGACCGTGGCGGACCTGCTCTTGATCTGCCCGCAGGACTACGAGGTCCTGCCCCGCGCGGTCGAGCCGTCCGAGTCCCTGCCGTCCGGACAGAAGCAGGTGCTGCGGGGCACGGTCCAGCGCCGCCTGACCCGCCTCTCGCCCATGGGTCGCCGCCACGACGTGGTCATCGGCGACGGCCAGGCCGAGGTGGTGTGTCGTTGGATCACCCCCCGGGACGACGCCTTCTGGAAGGCCATGGCGCCCGGTGAGCGCGTGGCGCTGCACGGCCAGGTCGAGCTCGACGGTGACGCCGTCCTGCTGCACGAGGCCGAGCCGGTGTGGGTCGACAGCCGGGGCCAGGGCCGCCAGGCCTGCTACGGCCTCGAGGGCATCACCGACGCCCAGCTGCGCACCCTGCTGCGCCCCGCCCTCGACGCGTTCGCCGATCGGCTCATCGATCCGCTGCCCGAGTCCATGCGCAAGCGGCTCCGGCTGCTGGGCCTCGGTGAAGCCCTCCGGCGCCTGCACTTCCCGATGCACGGCTCCCGGCGTGGGCGCGAGCGCCTCGCCTTCGACGAGCTGCTGCTCTACCAGATCGGCCACAGCATCGGCCGCAAGCGCCGCCCCCAGCAGCGTGGTGCCGTCCACAAGGTCCAGCACCGCCTCGTGGCCCAGATCATGTCGACGCGCTCCCACCCGCTCACCGACGGCCAGGAGATCGCCTTCTCGGAGATCCGCCGGGATCTCGCGGCGCCGCGTCCCATGAACCGCCTGCTGCAGGGCGACGTGGGCGTGGGCAAGGGCTTCGTGGCGCTGCTGTCAGCCATCATCGTGGCCGAGGGCAAGGAGCAGGTGGTGTTCATCGCCCCCGACGCCCTGGCCGCAGAGCACCGGTTCCTCTTCGCCGAGCCGCTGCTGCGGTCGGTGGGCCTGATGCCGTCGCTGCTCCTGGACAAGCCCGACGCAGCCCAGGCCGACGCCCTCAAGCGAGGCGAGATCCATGTGGTCTTCGCCACCCCCGAGATCGCCAAGCGCTGGCCCGGCTTCCGTCGCCTCGGGCTCGTGGTGGTCGAGGAGCGTGAAGAGTACGGCTCCGTGGCGCTGTCGGACCTGCCCGGCTCGGGGGTCCGCCCCGATCTGCTCGTGCTGACCGACGCCCCCATCCCCACCAGCATCGCCCTGACCGTGTTCGCCGACATGGACCTCTCCCTGGTCCCGGGTCAGCACGTCACCGGCCTGCAGGTCACCTCCCAGCCCTGGTCCGAGCACCTGGAGGCCTACGCCACGGCCCGGGCCGAGCTCGAGGCGGGGCGGCAGGTCTACGTGGTGCTCCCCATGATCGGAGGGACCGAGCGCCTCAACCAGCGCGAGCTGGCGCGCTTCGCCGACGCGCTGCGGGGCGACGCCTTCCCCGGCGCCCGCATCGGTGTCTTCTCCAAGGTCCAGAGCCGCGAGGAGCGCCACCGCACCTACGAGGACTTCCTGCACCGCCGCATCGACGTGCTGCTCACCACCACCATCATCGAGGACGGCCCGGCCGTCTCCAACGCCACCGCCATGGTGGTGCTCGAGGCCGACCGCTTCGATCTGGTGCGGCTGCACCGTCTCCGCGCCCACGTGGCCCGGGGCGTGCGTGCCGGGCGCTGCATGCTCGTCCTCAGCGAGCAGCCGGATCCCGACGGGATGCGGCGGGTGGAGCTGATGGTCTCGGAGAACGACGCGTTCCGGATCGCCGAGCTCGATCTGGCGGCCCGTGGCCCCAAGGCCCTGCTCGGAGACCGCGCCGACGAGCTGCCACACTTCCGCTACCTCGATCCCCTCGAGCACCGGGATCTGCTCGTGCGCGCGCGCTCCGAGGCGTTCGCCGTGCTCGAGCAGTCCAGCGCCCTGACCCAGCCGGCCCTCGAGCCCCTGCGCCAGGCGGTGGAGCACAGCTGGAAGCGCTGGTTCCCCGGCAAGCCCGTCATCGGCAAGAAGGGCGGCTCGTCTTCCAGGGGACGCTCCGGCCGCCGCCGGCGCCGCCGGTCCCGCTCCCGATAGGAGGCACCCATGCCCAGCGCCCGCCAGAGCATCGTGATGGAGGCGACCCCTCAGGCCGTGATGGCCGTGCTCACGGACTTCGAGTCCTACCCGGCCTTCCTGCCGGAGATCCTCGAGGTCGAGACGCTCTCGGCGGGAGACGACAGCTGGGAGGTCCGCTTCCACGCCCACGTCATCAGGCCGTTCCAGTACACCCTGCGGCTGCAGCGGCACGGGGACACCCGCCTGAGCTGGACCATGACCAGCGGGATCTTCACCGCCAACGATGGCGCGTGGGAGCTCGAGGCGCTCGAGGACGACGGCGTCGTCCGGACCCAGGCCACCTACAGCATCGATCTGGTGCTGGGTGTGTTCGTGCCCCAGGCCCTGGTCAACTCGCTGGTGGGCGAGAGCCTCCCGGCCACCCTCGAGCGCTTCGCCGCGCGCGTCACGCAGTGATCGGGGCCAGGTCGAGCTCCGGATACACCCGGCGACGCAGGAACCGGTCCACCCCCAGCTTGATGCGTGTGGGCTGCTCCAGTGGTGCGGCGTGAGAGCCCCCCACCAGGACCAGCAGCTCCGAGCTGGGCAGGATCCGCGCCATGCGCCGCGACAGGTGCAGCGGGGTGAACAGATCGTGCTCCGCGGCCACCACCAGCACGGGCACCTCGATGTCGGGCAGCGCGTCCCAGGCGTCGTGCTCGTCGGCGGCCACCGCGGTCTCGACGAACACATGCCAGTTGATGTGTCCCAGGTGCTTCAGGTAGCTCAGGAAGTCCACCCTGGAGATGTAGTGTCGATCCACCAAAGCCAAGCGCGTCGCCACCACCGGGGGCAGGGGGCCGTGGAACGCCAGGTGCGGCAGCCAGCGGCTCACCCGGGACGTGCGCCGCACCGCGGACCGGGTGTAGCGCATCATGCCGCTGGTCCAGGGCGTGTCCATGAAGGTCTTCAGGGTCCCGCCGGCGGAGCCCAGCATGGGGATCAGGGCCCTGGAGGCCTCGGGGCGCGTGCGCTGGTGCTCGATGATCACCTGGCAGCCCAGCGAGTGGCCCGCCAGCACGGGCCGTTCCACGCCGCTGGCGTCGATGACCCGCTGCAGATCCCTGGCGAGCCTCGGCACCCCGAGATCGGCGCCGGTGGGATCGCGGGGAACGTCGGACAGCCCGTGGCCGGGGTAGTCCCACACCACCATCCGGTGGCGGCGCGAGAAGTCCTGCACGAACCCGCTCCACCACTGCGTGGACACCCCGACCCCGTTGCAGCAGACGATGGGCGGGCCGCTGCCGATGGAGCGCCAGTAGACGGCCAGGCCGTCCTCGCTGGTGATGAAGCCGCTGCGGATCTCCACGGGGTGGTCTCGCTCCATGGGGGCAGGGGTGGAGTATCCAGTCGGTGCCCCACGTGCCTGGGGAGCTGGACGTGACCTCCGCCCCCCGCCGCTGGCCCCCCTGGCTGCCCATCGTGGTGGCGGTGACGGTGCTCGCGCTGGCCTGGCGCCTGTGGCTCATGCCCCGCTACTTCGGCTGGGAAGAGAGCGACTACGGCAACCTGGCTATGGCCCGCGGGGTCCTCGAGTCGGGGTTCACCCACTACGACATGAACCACCTGCCGCTGTACTACGGCCTGAGCGCCCTGGTGCTGGCGGTGGTGGGCGACACGGTGCTCGCCACCCACCTTGTGAGCCTCGTCGCGGGGCTGGTGGCCGTCGCGCTGGTGGTGCTCATCGCCCACCGCGTCGCCGGCCGCGAGGCTGCATGGATCGCCGGCCTGGCGGTGGTCTTCCAGCCCGAGCTGGCGCTGTACAGCGCCTCGGCCCTGCGGGAGCCCCTCTACGCGGCGCTCCTGCTCGCCAGCCTCGCGCTGCTGGGCAAGGAGAAGCTCGCCGCCGCGGCGGTCTTCGCGGTGCTGGCCTTCCTGGTCCGCTTCGACGCCCTGGCCATCATGGGGCCCGTCCTGCTGGTGCACGCGTTGGGTCGTGGGCCTCGCCTCCGCCGGGTCGCCGCTGTCCTGGTGCCCCTGGTCGTCGGCGTGGTGCTGTGGTCCGGCTACTGCCACGTCGTCCACGGGATCTGGCGCTTCTGGGAGCACAGCGTGACCGTCAACCTCGAGACAGGCCTGGGTGAAGAGGCCGGCGGGCAGCTCGAGTGGATGGCCAACGGTGCGCGGGTGTCCCTGGCCCTGGGGTTGGACGTGCTCCCGCGCCACCTGGGGCACTTCCTGCCCCTCGCGGCCCTCGTCGCCTTGCCCGGTATGGCCATGGCCGGCCACGGGCTGCGGCGCAGCCTGGGGCTGCTGCTGGTGCTCATCACCGGGTTCTGGCTCGCCGTGGGCTTCACCGGGCAGCACGACCCGGGCCACAACCTCTACTGGAAGTGGCTGCTGCCCCTGGTGCCGTTCTGGGGCATCGCCGCGGGGCTGGGGGGCGCCTGGATCGTCCGCCGCGTCGGCGCCAGGGTGCCCGCACCCGCGATGCTGGGCCTGCTCGGCCTGGGCCTGCTGGTCGCCTGGGTCCAGCAGCTCGACGAGACCCGACGCCAGCTGGCGGTCTCCGAGCAGCTCTACAAGCCTCAGCTGGAGCTGGCGCAGTGGATCGAGGCCGAGATCCCCCCGTCGGTCCCCATGATCCTGGACAACATCCCGGCCTGCTGGCTGGGCCGCGTGGTGCACGAGCGCACACTGTGGACCTGGATGGACATCCCGGTGCCCGAGGGGCGCGATGAACTGGGGCGCTGGATGCGCGACGAAGGCATCGAGTACGCCCTGTGGTTCCGCGAGGACTGGACCCAGGCGCCGGTGGTGGCTCCCTGGCTGGCCGCCGGGGGGAGCCAGCGGCTGGGCCCGGTCACGCTGGTGGAGCTCGAGCGCGAAGACGCCTACGGCTGGATCTGGTACCGGGTCGAGCCGTGGCCTCCCAAGAAGCCCGGAGGCCGTTGACGGCGTCGCGGGCCACTGTTATCTGGCGCTGCCCCTGGGGCAGTAGCTCAGCTGGGAGAGCACAGCGTTCGCAACGCTGGGGTCGAGGGTTCGAGTCCCTTCTGCTCCACCATCGATGAAGAGCCGGCGTTTTCGCCGGCTCTTTTTCTATTCCAGGCCCCGCTCCTCGAGGTCTTCCTCCTCGAGCCCCAGGAAGTGCCCCACCTCGTGGTAGATGGTGGTCCGCAGCTCGTCGAGCAGCTGCTTGCGGTCCCTGGCGAAGCGCTGCAGCGGCCGACGGAACAGCAGGATGGCCGCGGGCAGGTGGGACCAGGGGTCCTCCATGGAGCGCTCGAGCAGCGAGTGTCCGCTGAAATATCCGAGCAGCTCCCCCGGAGAGAGGGGCGGGTCGTACTGGCGGAGGATCTCCTCGCTGGGGACCTCTTCGACCAGGATGGCCACGTTCACCAGGTACTCCTGCAGCGCGGGGTGCAGGGACCCCATGACCTCGTCCACAGCGGCGTCGAGATCGTCGTCGGACAGCTCCACCGGGAAGGGGTAGGTGCCGGGGTCCAGGCGCGCGGCGCGGGCCAGATCCCGGTCGGCGCCCTCCCAGTCCTCCCGCCGCTCACGCAGCAGGCCGCGGGCGTACCAGGCCTCGGGGTTGCCGGGGTCCTCACGGATTGCGCGGTTCAAGGAGCGGCGGGCCTCTTCGAGCTCGAGGGCGAACAGGTGCATGGTCCCCAGCGCCGCCCAGGCATCACCGCGCTTGGGCGCCGCCAGCACGCAGCGTCGGTAGCTGTCCAGGGCCTGGCCCAGGCTGCCGAGATCCCGGTAGGCTTCGCCCATCAGGAACAGCGCGTCCTCGTGGCGTGGATCTTCCAGCAGCACCTGCTGACAGCTGTCCAGGGCCACCTCGGGATCGCCGCTCTGCAGTGCCAGCTCGGCGTGCTCGATCAGCTCCTTCACCGTGTGGGCGTCGGACGCGCTCATGGCGCCGCCTGCTCCCCGGCGGGCTGCCCCGACGCTCCGGTGGGCGGGGCCTCGTCCGGGCTCGGTGGGGCCTCGGGCTCGCCGGGTGCGGGCGGCTCCGGGGCCGGTGCGGCGATGCTGCTCACGATCTTGAGCTGGGTGTCGCTGTCGACCGCGTAGCTGGGGGCCATGTCCTCGTCTACCAGGGTGACGGCGCGGCGCTTCCGCTGGCCGTCCACGAAGATCATCTTCTCGACGTAGGGGGCGCGGCCGGCGTGCTCCACCCGGACCATCAGCGGGATTCCCGGCTGCACCGGGTTCATCAGCAACTTCTCGGGGCCCTTGCCCGCGACCTTGCCGTCGAGCAAGATCGTGGCCTGGGCCGGATCGACGGAGAGCTGCAGGATGGTGTGGATGTCGTCGGGGGGAGGCGGCGGCGGGACCACGAGGTGCCACGCGAGGGTCTTGTCGAGCACCAGGAACAGCAGCACCGCCAGGATCGCCGCGCCCCCGGCCACGCGGCCGACGCGGCGCTTGTAGGCGTCCACGTTGGTGGCCCAGCGTTCCCCGTGGGTGGTGGAGATGGTGACACGCGCGCGGCCGCTGTGCCCCGGCAGGCGGCCGGGGACGGCGCGCAGCTCGATGACCTGGGCGTCGTCCTTGAGGTGCAGGGTGCGCGGGCTGACCTGCAGCCAGGGCTGGGAGCTGGCGACGTTGCCCCGCAGCCGGCCCTTGCCCGCGTTGCGGACCTTGATGGTGCGCACGACGGGCTTGAACAGCAGGCCCAGGGTGATCTGATCCGGACCTTCCACGGACAGCCGCGGGGTGTGGCGCGGCTTGGCCGGCGCGTCGGGGGTGCCGGGTTGGAAGGTGCGGCTGCGGAAGTCGAGGGGAGGGGAGGGCGTCGGGGCCGAGGGCTCGGCCTGCTCGCTGCGGGGCGGCTCGGGCTTGGGCGTGGGCTTGGGGGCCGGTGGCTTGGGCGGCGTCGGGGCCGGGCTGGGCTTGGCCAGCCGCAGGGGGTCGGGCTGGCTCGGCTCCCGGTCCTGATCGTCCTGGGCCCAGGTGGGGCGCCCCAGGCGGATCTCGGAGGGCGGCTCCCGCTCGAGCTTGGGCACCGAGGAGGAGGGCAGCGAGGACACCGACTCGCTCTGGGCCTCCGGGTTCGCCCGCAGGATGGCGGGGACCTCCGGGGCGCCCTTGGGGGCCGAGGCGACGCGCTCGCGCTTGCGGCGCTGGTCGTCGTAGTCCCGCCGCCGGGTCATGTCCGAGAGGATGCGCCAGGCTTGCTCGAGCTGGCGGTAGATGTCGTTGGCCCGCTGCAGGTCCTTGAGGGTCCGGGCCCAGCGGTAGCGCTCCCGGTAGGCCTCCTCGACCTCTTCGGCGGTGGCCTGGGGCGAGATCTGGAGCAGCTCGTAGTAGTCGATGAAGTCGTCGGCTTCGCGCTCCACCTCTTCGGTGGCGGTGTCGAACAGGGACTCCTGGTCGTCGGAGCCGACCTTTTCTTCGAGGTAGCGGGTGGTCTCGGCCTCGGTGAGGCCCATCTCGCTGGCCTGCCGGCGGATGGCGGCCTCGGACTCCGACGACAGCTTGCCGCTCACCAGGCTGCCCTGCACGAACAGATCGAGCATCTGCAGCTTGCGGTCGCGCTCGCGGGCCGAGACGGCCTCGACGTAGGCGCGCATCTCGGTGGTCAGCACCCGCTGCACCAGGCTGTTGTTCTTGATCAGCCACAGCGCCTGGTAGCGGAACTTGGGGTTGGCCTGCTGGGCCTGGGCCCATGACCGCTTGGCCTTGATCCGCGCCTTGACGTCGTCCGGCGTCGCGTCGGCGGTGATGCCGTAGTACTCGAGCAGCGAAGCCTGGCCAAGGTCCGAGAGGAAGGCGTCGATCTGCTGGAGGTCCCGCGCG
Organism: uncultured Enterobacterales bacterium; assembly: GCA_964481655.1. GTDB lineage: Bacteria > Myxococcota_A > UBA796 > UBA796 > JAFGLY01 > CALDOK01. The sequence goes on from CAYZVO010000025.1 coordinate 58,667, forward strand.
TCCATGCTGCTACTCGCGGTGGGGAAGTCTCGAACTAGCCCCCCGAGGAGGGGCCGTCAACGACGAGAAAGAGACGTGTAGGTGGCGGGGGAGGGACAAGGCGGAAGATCAGCGAATGCGGGCGCGGTCGATGCTCTGACGGGCCCGCTCGATGCGCTCCCTCGACAGGGAGCCCTTGATGGAGATGGTGGCCGAGCGCTGCGCGCCGGTCTCGATGTCGATGATGTCCACCTCGAGGATATGGTCCGTGTTGTAGCGGTAGATGACGTCGATCGGCGTGCCCCGGGGCCGGGGGGGGAGGGGGTCGAGGATGACGTCGCCGATCACCATCACCTCGTCGCGGGTGCGCCCGTGGCCTTCGGTGATCTGCACGCGGACCGCGGTCATGTTGTCGTAGGCGTACGCGAAGCGGCCGCGCTTCTCGGTGGGCAGCGGCGAGGCCTCGGGGATCAGCTCGACGATCCGCTCGCGCAGGTTCGCGTCCAGCACGATGATGCCCAGGGGGTGGGTGGCGATGTCGGTGATGCTCAGGCCGGGCAGGCCGGGCTGGGGGGGCGTGGGCGCGCGGGGGGGCTGGTTTGTAGCGTGCACCCGGGTCGGGCGCGCGACAAAGACCCCGGGGGCCGGGGTCAAGCGGGCCGGGCC
>CAYZVO010000026.1:0-747 GCA_964481655.1 uncultured Enterobacterales bacterium
TCGCCGGGAGCTGCAATCCGAGCGCTGGGGACACCGACACCGACACCGACGCCGACACCGACACCGACACCGACACCGACGCCGACACCGACACCGCGCCCCTGGACGACACCGGGCCCGGTGACAGCGACGACACGCCCCCCGACTTCCGTTGCAAGGGCTGCTCCAGCGGGCAGGCCCCCACCGGCGGGCTGTGGGCCCTGGCCCTGCTCGGCCTGGCCCTGCGTCGCCGTAGAGCCTGATCTCGTCCGCGCACCTATCGGGGAGCGCATGATATAAGGGACCTGCGAAGGTCCCCGATGAACCGTGCTCTTCCGACACCCACCCCCGCCCTGGCGCACCGGCTGCTGCAGCCCGTGGCCGCCCAGGACCGCCTGGTGGGCTACCGCATCGACTTCCGGCGCGGCGCCGAGCAGGTGGACCTGCTGAGCCTGGTCGACGTCCTGGCGCTGCTGCAGCTGCCGGACCCACGCCTCGACCTCGGCTCCCTGGCGAGCTGGTGCGAAGGCGTGCTGCACGACCCCGACCTGGCCGCCTCCATCCGCGCGGTGGCGGACGCCCCGGGCACCCCGCCCACCCACCGCCGTATCACCGGCGAGCTCATCGAGGTTCGCCTGCTGCAGTCCGCTCGCATCGCGGGCACCGTGCGCCTGATCGCCGATGCCCCCCCCCCCCCCCCCCCCCCCCGGGGCCCCGCCCCCCCCCCCCCCCCACCCCCCCCCGCCCACCCCGGGCTAAACCGCCCCC
>CAYZVO010000026.1:757-58845 GCA_964481655.1 uncultured Enterobacterales bacterium
ACCGTGCGCCTGATCGCCGATCCCGACCAGCCCACCCCCAGCTCCGGCGACGAGCCCGCCACCCCCGGCCTACACAGGCGCTCCAAGCTGGGCTAACAGGGCCCCTCTCCGGAGGTCGTCCCATGCCCATGTACGAGTACCGCTGCCTGGACTGCGGCGTCGAGTTCGAGGAGCTGGTGCGCTCCGAGGACGAGCTGATCGAGTGCGAGGACTGCGACTCCGAGAACGTCAAGCGCAAGATGTCCACCTTCGCCGCCCACACCACATCGCACACCCTCGGATCGCTGCCCCCGCAGGCCATGGCCGCGCGCGGCGGCGGCTCGAAGTGCTCGGGCTGCTCCGGGGGCGACTGCGCGAGCTGCTAGGGCGCGCTCTGCTGGCCTCCGTCAGCTGCTATGGTGGCCACCGGAGGTGCCCCGTGTCGTCCCACGCCGCCATCGCGACCCTGTCCCTGACCCTCGGCCTGCTGGCCTGCTCCAATCCGCAGCCGCAGCCGAGCTCGGCTCCGCAGCCTGCAGCGGTGGCCGTGCCCGCGGCGGCGGCGGCCCCGGTGGCCGAGGCGGGCGAGCCGGACCCGGCGACCCTGGCCCGGATCGAGGACCTCGAGCTGGAGCTGGCCCAGCTCAAGCTCACCATCGAACAGATGCAGGCCGCGGGGGTCGGCACCGTGCAGGCCGAGGACGTGGCCTACCAGCCCAACGCCACCACGATGGCCGCCCGCACGGCCCAGGACGCCCTCGACGAGCTGTGGACCCTGAACGAGCGCCTGCGGACCGCCGCGACCGACATGGGCGAGCCCGGCGATGGGCTGTTCGATCTCGAGAACGGCCCCCTGGGCCCCCGGGACCGGGACAAGCAGCACCAGCACCACGAGCCTCAGCACCACGAGCCTCAACACCACGAGGGCCCGCCGATCCACGGGGGCTAGCCCTGGACCGCCGGGGGATCAGAGCGCCGCGGCGTCGGCCACGCTGGCGTCGATCCAGTCGAAGACCGCGTCGCTGTTGTCCTCGAGGGCGCCCTCGAAGCTCTCGGTGATGTTCGAGAAGGTGCCAGACTCGGCCTCGGCCGAGGTGGCCACAAGCGCGTGGGCTGCCTCGAAACGATCCCGCTGAGCCTCAACGCTCAGGGGTCCCTGCAGCAGCTCGGCCACCATGGCGTCGTAGGCCTCGGCGTACACCGGATCGTCCATCAGCAGGTGGATGAGCGGCCAGTCCGAGCCCACCTCGTCCATGGAGATGGACAGGGGATCGCCGATGTGGCTGGCGTCGTAGGTGAGGTTGAAGTCCCAGGGCACCCACACCAGCCGGCCGCCCTGGTTCGGGTCGGCGTACAGGTAGTAGTTGTGGGTCATGTTGCCGTAGCCGTCCCAGCTGCCGATGAGGTTGCTCACGGCCATGGAGCGCAGGAAGCCTTCGACGTCGAGTTGGGCCTCGAGCCCAGCCCGCCAGTCGGCAGCGGCGAGCTGGTCGTCGTTCAAGGCGTCCACCAGCGCCTCGACCTCTGGGGCCGCAGCGTTGTCGTTGGTCTTGTCCTCGAAGCTGCCCGCGTCGAAGCTGGCCAGCATGGCCCCGGTCCCGTCGGCCTTGTAGCAGCTGCCGTCGTCGTCATCGAACCAGGAGTCCAGCAGCTCGCCGCAGGGATCCTCGAACATGGTGTAGGCGCCCCAGTAGACCGGACCGTCGCCCACATCGACGTGGATCTCCACCAGCGCACCCCTGGCGGCAGGGACCCCCGCCTCCCGGAACAGGTCGGCGGAGACCTTGTCGCGCACCAGTGAGTCGTCGCCGAAGCCGCTGCTGAACTTGAGCTCCTCGAAGCCGTGGAAGCGCTGGTCGTCCAGCTCCGGGTAGACGTCGTCGTAGTAGTCGAAGTTCAGCCGGAAGGGCAGCTTGGTCACCCCCTGCTGGTAGGCCTGCATCAGGCTCGAGTTGCCCTTGTAGCGCATCCCCACCGCTGGCCAGCTCTGGCCGTCGAAGGCCACGGTGACCGGCACGTACATGGGGTCCACCGCTGAGTCCTCGGGCCCACCCTCGGGGGGCGGCCCGCCGCCGGCGTCGCCTCCGGGCCCGCTGCCCTCGGGCGGCCCCAGCTCGCCGACATCACCGTACAGATCGGCCAGGTCGTCCTGCATGGCGTCATAGTCGCCGGGGCAGATCGTGATGTCGATGCGGTGCACGGTCTCGTCCCCGAAGAGCAGGTCGTAGTCCCCGTCGACGCCCTTCCTGTGGGTCTCCATGCTCCAGCCCTCGGCGTAGAGCAGCACGTCGCATTCGCTGATGGCGTCGCTGTCGCAGGCGCCAAGGAGGAGGGTGGTGAGCAGCAGGCTGGTTCTCATGGTCGCTCCCTGTTTCCCCTTGAGACACGTGGGGACCCAGCGTCGGCAGCGGCACAGAAAACAACCCGCGGCCATCGACCGCGGGTCGTGAGCCAGCGAGCAGGTGGCGCCCTCGCCTACGCCTCCCGCGGCCCCAGCACCCGGGCCAGGTCGAAGCCCACGGCCTTCATGCTGGCCATGGCCTGGGCCATGCCTGTGCCCAAAAACGACATGTCGCCGCTGACCACGGTGACCTCGCCGAAGCTGTCGGCGAAGGCCTCGGCCACGCGGGGCAGGGACTCGGTCAGGGCGATCTCCCGCAGGCGGGCCTCGGAGATGGCGTCCTTGGCCGCGCGCTCCAGGCGCGTGACCTCGGCGGCGGCGGCCCCCTGCTCCCGCAGGGCCTCGGCGCGCAGGCGGGCGGTCTCGGTCTCCGCTTCGGCCAGGATGCGCTCCCGGTCCGCCTCGGCCCGGGCCTCGAGGGCGGTGCGCTCGGCGTCGGCCTTGGTCTCGAGCAGTGCCCGATCCGAGGCCGCCTCGGCGACCAGGCGCTCCCGCCCCACGTCGGCGCGGGCCACCAGGGCGTCGCGCTCGGCCGCCGCCTCGACCTGCAGGCGGGATCGCTCGGCGTCGGCCTTGGCCTTCATGGCGGCGCGCTCGGCTGCCGCCTGGGCCATCAAGCGCTCCCGGTCGGCGTGGGCCGCGGCCTTGCGGTGCTCGGCCGCGATGCTGGCGGCCTGGGCTGCCTCCTCCAGCGCCGCCTCGCTCTGCTGGGTGATGCTGGCCAGCTCCTGATCGTGGGCCAGCTGCTGCCGGGCGCGCTCGCGCTCGGCCTCGAGGCGGGCCTCTTCGAGGGCCATCAGCTCACGGCGCTGCTCCTCGCGAGCCCGGGCCTGCTGGGCCTCGATGACCGCCCGCTCCCGCTCCACCTCGGCCTCGGCGCGCACGGCCTCGAGGGCCAGGCCCTCACGGTAGGGGGCCTGCAGCCGGGAGAAGACCTCCTCGGAGAGGATGCGCACGTCCTGGACCTCGATGGTGTCGATCACCACGCCCCAGCCCCGGTCGGTGTCGTCCCCATCACCGCCGCGGCCCTGGACCACCGGGGCCACCTCGGCCATCAGCTCGGCCGCCAGCGCGTCCTTGCGGCGGGTGAGGCAGTCCTCGAGGGTCAGGTTGGCCACCAGCCGTCGGGTGGCGCCGGTGAACATCTCTCGCAGGATGTCGCAGTACTCGCTGGGCTGCTCGAGGTTCAGCATCCGGTAGGCCAGCTCGGGCTGGACCACCCGGAACACCGCCAGGCCCGTGACCCGCACGCCGGTCTTCTCCTGGGTGACCTGATCGGCCGAGAACTGCAGCCGGTGCACGCTGGTGTCCACCAGGGCGACCACGTCCGAGGGCCAGCGGAAGCAGGAGCCGCCCTGCTGGGAGCGGACCACGCGGCCGGCGCGGATGAGGAGAAGGTGCTCGTGGGGGGCGGCGGTGACTCGGCCCCAGCGGGGGGTGCTGCGCTTCATGGAGGCTCCTTGGGCTTCGCGGTGCACCCCCAGCGTTCGCAGGAAGCGTGCCGCGACCGTGGAACGCCCGATCTGGAGCAGACTGCGCTATTGTGACGCTACGGAATGGATCATTGCTCCATTTCGGATCACCCCGAGGTCCCCATGGCCCCATCCCCAGCCCTCGAGCGCCTGGTCCAGCAGCTGGGCGAGCAGGAGATCGATCTCGACCGCGTGCTGCAGCGGGTGATCGAGGAGACCGCCCGGCAGCTGGGCGCCGATCGCGCCACCCTGTACCTGGTGGACCACGCCCGCCAGCAGCTGGTCAGCCGGGTCAGCATCCTGCACGAGATCACCGAGATCCGCCTGCGCCTGGGCGAAGGCGTGGCGGGCTGGGTGGCCCGCAGCGGCCAGCCCGTGCACGTGCCCAGGGGTCAGGTGGACGCCCGCTTCGCCGCCCGCTTCGACGCCGCCACCGGCTACCGCACCGAGCACCAACTGGCGGTGCCCATCCCCCACCCCGACGGCGCCGTCATCGGCGTGCTGCAGGTGCTCAACCGGGCCGAGGGGGAGTTCGACGCCGGCGACACCGCCGCCTTGCAGGAGCTGGCCACCCAGGTGGGCCGTCTGCTGCAGGCCTCGAGCCTCGAGGCCCAGCTGGTGCCCCAGCAGCAGCAGCCCCTGGCCTTCCACTTCAACCGCATCGTGGGAGCCTCGCCCTCGATGCGCGCCGTCTACGGCCGGGTCACCCGCGCCGCCGCCACCGACGCCACCGTGCTGCTGCGGGGCGAGACCGGCACCGGCAAGGACCTGGTGGCCCGGGCCGTGCACTTCAACTCCGCCCGCGCCGGGGGTCCCCTGGTGAAGGTGGACTGCGCCGCCCTGCCCGAGAACCTCTTCGAGAACGAGCTGTTCGGGCACGAGAAGGGCGCCTTCACCGGGGCCGAGCGCCGCACCGAGGGCAAGGTCGCGGCGGCGAAGGGCGGCACCCTGTTCCTGGACGAGGTGGGGGAGCTGAGCCCGCCGCTGCAGGCCAAGCTGCTGCGCCTGGTGCAGGAGCAGCGCTACTTCCGGGTGGGCGGCAGCGAGCCCCAGCAGGCCGACGTGCGCTTCCTCTTCGCCACCCACAGGGACCTGGAACAAGCCGTGGCCAGCGGCGGCTTCCGCCAGGATCTCTACTTCCGCATCCGGGTGGTGGAGATCCACATCCCGCCGCTGCGGGAGCGCGGCCACGCCGACCTGGACCGCCTGGTGGACCACTTCCTGCACAGCTTCCGCCAGCGCCACCGCCGCCCGGGCCTGGTGCTCGAGCCCGCCGCCCGCGCCGCCCTGCACGGCCACGCCTGGCCCGGCAACGTGCGGGAGCTGGAGCACGCCATCGAGTCGGCCGTGGTGCTGGCGCCGGGGACGAGCATCGGCCGCGAGCTGCTGCCCCAGGCCCTGCTGCCGCCGGCAGGTCCAGGCCTGGCCGGTCCCGAGCGCTTCGTCAGCGGCATCCGCCCCCTGCGGCAGGTGGAGTCCGCCTACTGCCGCCACGTGCTCGAGCTGTGCGGCGGCAACCGCTCAGAGGCCGCGCGGCGGCTGGGGATCGGGCGGAACACCCTGGCGAGGAAGCTGAAGGGCTAGTACCTGGACCCAGGGATTCTGACCGATCCTGGTGTGCCTGAACGTCATTGGACGATCGGGTTGTCCAGAAGCGGCTCCGGGTAGTGCCTGGCCAGCTTCCTGCGCGCATCTTCCACGGTGAACAACCACTTGATGGTGGCCCCATCGGCGTTGCGGGCTGCGTTCCAGGCGGCGACCTCCTTCGCCAGGGTCGGCCGGTCTCCGATGCGCTGGTCGAGGCACTGCCTGACCAAAACTCCGATCTCGATCTCGACCATGTTGAGCCAGCTCGCATGGACCGGGGTGAAGTTGAACTCGAGGCGCCGGAGGATTCTCCGGGCCTCCTCGGGTGGGAAGGTTCTGTAGAGCGCCCCCTCGCAGTGGACGTTGAGGTTGTCCATGACGACCTGGACCACATCGGCCTCGGGGAAGTGGACGTCCACCAGCTCCTTCATCAGGTGGGCAAAGGCGCCGTAGTCGCGCTTCTCGAGCACTCGCACTTCGCGCCAGCCGAGGTGGGGTGCGAAGAACATGGCCAGATGGGTGATGCCATTTCGGCGGTAGTGGTGGTCTTCGCGAAGCGACTTGCCGGGCTCGGCCGGCAGGGGGGCGACGACCCTGCCGACCAACTGCTTCAGCGTCTCATCGAAGCACACCAGTGGACGCTTGGGGTCGGGTGGTGCTGCGTACAGGTCGAGGATGCGCTCCATCTGGGCGATGAACTGGGGCGTCACCTTGGCGATGCACCACATCCTCTTCTGCCAGGGTTTGAGGTCCAGTTCGTGCAGCCGCCGTCGGATGGTCTCGGATGAAATGGCGTCGTGGTCGGTGAGCGCGACCAGCCCGTCCGACAGGAGCTTCAACGTCCACCGTCCTCGGCCCTCCGGTGGCTTGGAACAGGCCAAGGCCACCAGCGTCGCGTGGTCCTTCGCGTTCAACTTCCGGCTTCCGCCAGGGCGCCTGGCGTCGTTCAGCGCGTAGTCGAGCCCGCCTTCCACGAACCGGCGTCGAGTTCGGTACACGGTGGAGTGGCTCGACCCCAGCGCCTCCACGATGCCCTCCGAGGGCTTCCCCTGGTCCGCCAGCAAGAGAATCCTGGCCCGGGTTCCACGCCTGGCACCAGGCTTTCCCTTCCGAGTCAGCTCCAGCAGGTGCGCGCGCTCGGACTCGGTCAGCTCCACGAGGTAATGTGCTTTCATACTGCCTCCTTGTGGAGGCACTTCACCGGTTGACCCTCGAATGTCTAGGTCCTGATGTCCGCTCGCCCATTCACTGAAAAGCAAGGTCAATATCTGGCGTTCATCCACGCCTACACCAAGATCATGAGGCAGCCACCGGCCGTCGCGGACTTCGCCCGCTACTTCGAGGTCACCCCGCCTTCCGCCCAGAGAATGGTCATGCAGTTGGCCAAGCTGGGCCTCATCGAGAAGACCCCAGGCGCAGCGCGCAGTATCCGCCTGATGGTGCCTGCAGACGAGCTGCCAATACTCGACTGAGACCGACTACCGGTCAGAATCCATGAGGAAGGGTACTAGCCCCGCTCCACCTTGGTGGGCTCGTTGACGGCGTTCCGACGCTGCTGGGCGTCCCAGTACGGCGCGAAGCAGGGGCGGTCGATGTAGCGGCCAGCGCCCCGCACGGCGCGCAGGTCGCCGCGGTCGAACACCACGCGCCCCTGGCTGATGGTCACGGCGGCGGAGCCCCGGACCTCCATGCCCTCGAAGATGTTGAAGTCGATGTTCTGGCGATGGGTGGCCGCGGAGATGGTCCGGGTGGCGTCGGGGTCCCAGACCACGAGGTCGGCGTCGGACCCCACCCGCACGGCGCCCTTGCGGGGGTGAATGTTGAAGATGCGGGCGGCGTTGGCCGAGGTGACGGCCACGAACTCGGCGCGGGTCAGCCGGCCGCTGTTCACGCCGTGCTCCCACAGGACGCTCATGCGGTCCTCGACCCCGGCGGTGCCGTTGGGGATGCCGCGGAAGTCGTCCGCGCCCATGGCCTTCTGATCGGTACAGAACGCGCAGTGGTCTGTGGCGGTGGTGTGCAGCATCCCGGCCTGCAGGCCGCGCCACAGGGCCGCCTGGTGCTCCTTGGGCCGGAAGGGCGGGCTCATCACGTGGTGGGCCGCCCGGCGCCAGTCGGGGTCGTAGTAGACCGAGTCGTCCACCAGCAGGTGACCGGCGAGCACCTCGCCGAAGACCCGCTGCCCCTCGAGGCGGGCGCGGGTGATGGCCTCGAGGGCGTCGATGCAGGAGGTGTGCACCACGTACAGGGGCACGCCGAGCACCTCGGCGATGCGGATAGCCCGGTTGGCGGCCTCGCCCTCGACCTCGGGGGGACGGCTCTGGGGGTGGCCCTCGGGGCCGGTGATGCCGCGCTCGAACAGGTCTTGCTGCAGGCGGTGCACCAGGTCGCCGTTCTCGGCGTGCACGGTGCACAGCGCCCCCAGCTCCTTGGCCCGGGAGAAGCTGGCGACGAGCACCTCGTCGTCGCACATCATCATGTTCTTGTAGGCCATGAAGTGCTTGAAGCTGTTCACGCCCCGCTCGCGGGCGAGCACCCCCATCTCCTCGCGGACCTGCTCACTCCACCAGGTGATGGCCACGTGGAAGGAGTAGTCGGCGGCGGCCTTCTCGGCCCAACCACGCCAGGTGTCGAAGCCCTCGAGCAGTGAGGTCCCCGGGCTGGGGATCACGAAGTCGATGATGGAGGTGGTGCCCCCGGCGAGCCCCGCGGCCGTGCCGGTGTAGAAGTCATCCGAGGCGACCGTGCCCATGAAGGGCAGCTCCATGTGGGTGTGGGGATCGATGCCGCCGGGCATGACGTAGGCGCCCCCGGCGTCCACGATCTGCGCGCCGGCCGGCGCCTCGAGCCCGGGCCCCACGGCCGTGATGATCCCATCCTCACAGAGCACATCGGCGCGCTGCTCGCCGCCTGCGTTGACCACTGTTCCACCACGTACCAAGACGACCATGAGACCCTCCGGGGCGCGCGTTCGGGGCGCGCAATCCTGTGGTTTCCTGGCACGCACCCCGGAGCCTGTCCAGCGAGTGCACCGGGGGATTCTCGTGGTTGTCAGCCAGGTCACGCCGGCGCGGGGCCAGCCCCGGCTCTCAGAACAGGTCGGGCCCCACGTCCCACTCGTAGTCGCCGCTGATCTCGAGGGGGTAGACGAAGCCCGACGGCTGATAGCTGCGCCACTCGGCCTCGGCCTCGTCGGCGTCCAGATCGTCGGCGTTGTCCTCCCACCACTCCACGATGTCTTCGTTGGACTTGGCGACCTCCCGCAGCAGGTCCAGGTTGTCGCGCATGTCGTCGCTGATCCGATGGGAGTAGTCCGGGCCCACCCACTGCTCGAGGATGTCGTTCCGGGCGGCGGTGGCCACGTCGTCATCGAGCACGGAGATGTTCATCTCGCCCTCGTACTTGTAGCCCCGGTTGTTCATGTTGCAGGAGCCCACGCTCAGGTAGCGGTCATCCACCAGGCGCAACTTGGAGTGGGTGTTGACGTTCTGCGCGTAGAAGTAGACGTCGTCCCAGATGTAGCCCTCCTCGGTGGTGAGGGCGGTGGTCTCGAGCTCGAGCAGCAGGTAGCGATCGGGGAACATGTCCCGGAAGGTGGAGTCCGACAGGTAGGTGTACATGGCCCCGCCGTCCCAGTCGGAGACGTTGTAGGTGACCACGATGAGCACCAGCTCGGGCACCGCGAGCATCCGGGCCACGATGATGTCGTTCATGATCGGCGCCCGGAAGTACTGATCCTCGATGAGGATGTAGTCGCTGGCCTGGGCGAAGGCCTTGCCGTGGGTCTCCCACAAGGACTGCTCGCTCCAGGGGGCGGGCATGGTCAGGTTCACCTGGGTGGACACGCCGCCGCTACCGGGGGGCACCGCCGCGGGCCGCTCGCCCAGGGCGAAGGAGGTGGCGCGGTCAGCGTACATGTCCCCATCGTAGATGGCCTGCTGCCAGCGGCTCCGGAAGACCTCTTCCACGTCGTAGGCGGCGGGGCCTTCGACGCGCATGGCGTAGTCCCGGCGCGGGATGTAGTCGGGCAACAGCAGCCCGTCGGCGACGTCCTGCCGATCGTCGTTGTCGGCGTCCAGGTCCATGCGGCGGGGCTCGAAGACCAGGTGCTCGGGGGTGTCCCAGTCGATCCCCTTGGTGTTCATGCCCGAGACGTAGGCGACCTCGCCGTCGAACACCATGAACTTCTGGTGCCAAGAGGCCACCTGGAAGTCGAGCCCGCAGGGCTGCGGATCGAACCCGCCGGTCTCCATCAGCGTGCGGTCGCCATAGCGGGGGTTGGCGGAGACGCGCTCGCCGAAGTCGAAGTCGCTGGCCTCGCCGTCCCACACCCCGGAGGCGGACACATCGGTGTCGTTGCCCTGCAGCACCACCTCGAAGTCGTCGTTGCTGGTGGAGGCGTAGGACCGCAGGGCGCTGTCGGTGTTCAGGTACTCGTTGTAGTCGGTGTTCTCGTCCCAGAAGCGGTTGACGAGCACCCGGCGGTCGACCCCGTTGAGCGCCTCCATCCGGCTCATCACGGTGTTGGCCTCGCGGGCCGCGTCGCTCATGTTGATGTGGGTGCCCTCCGGCCGGATGAGCTCGAAGTCGGACTGCCAGTACCAGGTGGCCCAGTCGACCCGTTCGCGGCTGTTGCCCAGGTCGTTCGCGACGTCCTCCCAGAACTCATCGTGTGCGATGTACAGCTCCACCGCGTTGAGGGTGGGAGCCGGGGAGCGGCCGGCGAACCAGCTGTGGTCGAGGCCGGCGTAGACGGTGAAGATCGCGCACTCGGTGCCGTCGATGGTCCGCCGCGCCCACGAGGTCACCACGCGGCCGTCGTCGGGGTCGCTGACGGTGAAGGCGTCGGCGCCGCCCGTGCCGGCGTAGGCGACGGTGAATTCGGCGTCGTCGTGATCCTCGGCCGACAGCGTCACCCGCAGCTCGAAGGCGTCCTCACCCAGGGGGTACATCTCGACCCCCGGCCCCGCGTCCGGGTCTTCCACCAGGGGCGGATCGTAGTTGAGGCCGATGGTCACGCCCTCGAGATCCTGGCCCCAGATGTCCAGGGGCGCCAGCTCGAGGTTGGCGATCTTCGAGCACACCTCGACCGTATCGACCTCGGTGTCCTCCCAGGGTGAAGGGCCCTCATCGACCTTGTCGGGGGGGCCCACGAAGCAGGGGCCGGAGCAGGCCGCCACCAGGGACAGCAGCGCGGTGGAAGGGAGCCGGAACATCACCACCCCCCCGCCAGGATCTGCAGCTGGTAGGGCACGCTGCAGGACGAGCCCTCGCTCGAGGTCACCACGACCTCGTACAGGCCGCCGTCCTCGTAGAAGGCGTCGCCGCCCCAGTCGATCACCTCGACCCCGCCGAGCCCGGCGTCGTCCGCGTAGCCCACGGTGCCGCGGTACTCCCCGTCCAGGTCCTCGAGCCAGATGAGCTCGATGGCGTAGTCGGCATCGTCGGGGACCGCATAGAGCCACACCTCGATGCTGAACCAGCTCCACGCCGAGTCCACGACCTCGAACTCGAAGCGGTCCTGGTCGGTCTCGGGGTGCAGGTAGGCGAAGACCAGCTCCTCGTCCTCGTCCTCGAGCTGACCCAGGTAGGTGCCGTCGTCGTCATCGGGCTCGTACTCGTCACCCGCGAAGTCCTCGTCGGTCTCTCCGTCGCAGTCGTTGTCCAGCCCGTCGCAGCCGTCGCGGGCCACGCCGGGGTTGATGGAGGCGTCCCCGTCGTCACAGTCGCCGTCTTCGACGCTCCAGCCGTCCTCGTCGAGGTCCTCGCTGGGGTCCTCCCACCAGTCGGTGTCGGTGTCGCCCGTGTCCTCGGTGTCGGGAGGGGGATCGCTGTCCTGCTTCTCCGGATCGTCGTCCACGTGGCCGACAAAGCAGCCCGCGGCGACCAGGACGAGAGCAGGCGACAGAACCGGGAGCTGGACATCGGGGAGCCGGGGCTGGAGGAGCGAACGGTCAGGGGAGCAGCTCCGCCACGGAGCCGACCACCAGGGACGGCCGCTGGGGAGCCGCGGCGAGATCCTCGAGGGTCGCCTCGCCGCTCAAGACCAGGATGCCATGGACGCCAGCGCACTGCGCCAACTCCATGTCGGTGTAGAGCCGATCCCCCACCATGGCGCAGCGCGCGGGCTCGAGCCCCATCGCGCCGAGCTTGTGCAGGATCATGCTGGGGTTCGGCTTGCCACAGACGTGGGTCGGGCCCACACCCGTGCTGGCCTCGAGCAGCGCCAGCATGGCGCCGACGTCTGGCAATCCGCCGACGGGCGACGGACACACGACGTCGGGGTGGCTGGCCACCAGGGGCACCCCCCGGTGCAGGTGGGCGCAGGCGGTCGCGAGCTTGTCGTAGGTCAGCTCGGTGTCGTAGCCGAGCACCACACAGGCGGGATCGGCCGCGTCGGTGGCGATCCCCACGTCTGCCAGCATCGTCCCCATGCCCGCGGTGCCGACCAGGAAGGTCTCGCGGATGCCCTGAGAGGCGAGCCAGGCCAGCAGGTCGTGGGTGGACAGCAGCACATCGTCCAGCTCCGCGGCGATGCCGAGCCCCCGGAGCCTGTCCAGGTACTGCCGTGCCGAGCGGCTCGAGTTGTTGGAGGCGAAGACACAGTGGATCCCCGCGGCCCGCGCTCGCTCGATGAACGCCAGGGCGCCCGGAATGACGGCCCCGCCCAGCACCAGCGTGCCGTCGAGGTCCAGGAACAGCGCGTCGATGTCCTCGAGGGACGGCGACAGCGTGCCTTGCGAGGACGATCCAGACGCGGGGCGGTGAGGTGGTACAGCGGCCATCCGGCGAGAATAGCACGGCCCAGACGGGACGACGGCGCCTCGACACCAGCTCTCGCCGCGCGACCCTCCATCCGCGAAGCTGTCACTGTTCTCACAAACTGCCAGAGGCCAACACGGCCCTCCGAAGACCGCGCGCTACCTCTGCGGCCCCCCATGCCCGGAGCCTCCATGAGCCGCAGCCACGTCCTCTTCCTCGTCCTCACCACCGGCGCCCTCCAGCTCGGCACCGAGCTGACCGGCGCGGCCCTGATCCCCAGCGCCGCCGCCGCCGTCGCCGACAGCAGCTACGACGGAGAGATCCGCCGCTACACGGTCAAGGTCCGTCGCAAGAGCGACGACTACCGGCTGCGGGTGATCACCGTGAGCGACGACGAAGCGGGCATCGCGACCGAGGCCGCCGCCGTACAGGCCGAGCTGACCCCCACCGGCGACGGCCCCGAGGTGGAGGTCGCCCTGCGGCGTGGCCCCCAGCGGGCCCAGGTGCGCTTCGGCGTGAAGGCCGAGGAGTACAGCATGGGCGCCAAGAGCGCACAGCTCGAGTTCCAGATCCCCGAGAAGGTCGTGATGGAGAAGGAGGAGTTCTTCCCGGACCTGACCCCGGGCGGCGGCTGGGTCGAGGTGGTGCACGACACCGGCCTCAAGGCCCGCCTGCGCCAGAGCGAGGCCGGCGATCTGACCGTGGTGGTCATGAACGAGGACCGGGCCTGGGACCCCTCGGCGCTCACCGGCGTCACCATCAGCTCAGTGGCCGACGACGGCAGCACCACCAGCACCGCGCTGGCCTACGAGCAGACCCGGCACGTCTGGGTCTTCGACGTGGACGCCGGCGAGAAGGACCCCACCGGCTTCGCCTACCAGACAGACCTGGCCCTGGTGGACGCCGACGGCACCGTGCTGGACAGCCTGCAGGACAGCATCGTGGTGGACGACGACGCCGTGGACCCGGGCATCAGCACCATCCGCCTCGGTGAGACCAAGAAGGGCGTGGCCAAGCTGGTCACCTGGACCTGGAGCGCTGGCGCCGAGGGTGCCACCCTGGAGTCCGCCCTCACCGACAGCCTCACCGGCGAGGACCTCATCATCACCGTGGACGACAGCCCGGTGGAGGTGCTGCGCAACTTCTCCGGCGACTACCTCTTCGAGAAGGACCCCACCGGGTACGACTACGGCGCCCTCATCACCCTGCTGGACACCACCGGCGGCGAGCTGGCCAAGTACGAGACCAAGCTCTCCGTGCCCAAGCTGACCGAGGACGACACCGAGGTCACCGGCACCCTCTTCGCAGAGGACGACGGCCTCATCGCCATCGTGCCCAGCGCCGAGAACACCTGGACCGCCCACGTGCAGTACAGCGGCGAGGACGTCTCCAAGATCGGCGGCGCGAAGCTCGTGCTCTCCGCCGCCTCCGACGGCCCGCTCCCCAAGGACAGCAGCGCGGAGCTGTTCATGGACGAGGAGTGGCGCAAGTGGGTCCAGAAGGGCGCGGGCGCGCTGACCGAGGGCGCCGACGCTGAGCTCAGCCTGGTGCTGACCGACGCCGATGGCGAGGTCCTGGACGAGATCCACGCCAGCGCCGAGCCGGGCAAGGCCTACGACGACGGCACCGGCCCCGATGAGATCGACGTCTTCATCGAGTCCCTGGCCAGCGGCAGCGGCGGCAGCACCCGCACAGCCCACCGTCGCATCCGCATCCGCCGATGAACGACCAGGAGCGCCTGGAGGCCAACCGGCTGCGCTGGGACGACGCGGTCCCCCACCACGTGCGCTCCGCGTTCTACGACATGCGCGGCTTCCTCGAGGGCGCCTGCACCCTGCGGGCCTTCGAGCTCGATGAGCTGGGCGATGTCAGCGGGCTGAGCCTGCTGCACCTGATGTGCCACATGGGCCAGGACAGCCTGTCCTGGGCCCGCCGGGGCGCCCGTGTCACCGGGCTCGATTTTTCAGGTGAAGCCGTGCGCGTGGCCCGGATGCTGGCCGAGCGCCTGGAGCTCGACGCCCGCTTCGTGCAGGCGGAGGTCACCCAGGCCGCCGCAGCCTTGGCGGGCCAGCACTTCGACCGGATCTACAGCTCCTGGGGCGTGCTCACCTGGATCCACGATCTGGACGCCTGGGCCCGGCAGATCCATGCCCTGCTCGCGCCCGGCGGGGTCTTCTACCTGGCCGAGGTGCACCCGGTGGCCTGGCTCTTCGACGCCGAGGGAGACGATGAGCGCCGCGGCCTCGAGCGCACCCACGCCTACTTCGCTGGTGGGCGAGCCCGGACCGTCGAGGGAGGCGGGTCCTACGCGGCCCCCCACGTGCAGCTCGAGCACGAGGTCCAGCACTACTGGAGCTACGAGCTGGGCGCCGTGGTCACCGCGCTGGTCCAGGCCGGCCTGCAGCTCGAGTGGCTGCGGGAGCACGAGGTCGCCGAGTCCCAGATCCTGCCCGAGTTGGTCATGGGGGACGATGGCCTGTGGCGATTGCCTCTTGGCGAGCCCAGCATCCCCTTGAGCTTCTCCCTGCGGGCGCGGCGATCCAGGGGCCTGTAGGGATCAGGCCCCCTGCGTCACCAGCAACCCGTTCAGGGTGAGGTGGATCAGCGCCTCCGCCACGCGGCGAGGGTCGAAGGCTTCGCGCTGGTGGTCCCAGTCGTAGAAGACCTCCTTGACCGCACCCACGATGGCCCGGGCCACGACCTCGCGGTCGATGGACTGGAACAGGCCGAGCTCTTCACCGAGCACCAAGGTCTGCTCGACCTTCTCCGTGAGCTCCGCGTAGAAGCTCCGCAAGCGCTCGCGCACATCGGGCTCGAGGGGAGCGCCCTGCTCGATGAGCAGGGTCGTGAGCTGCGGACGGGCCTGCATCACGCCCACGAAGCGCTCGAAGTTGGTGCGCATCTGGTCCAGCGGCGAAGCCGAGGCGGTGAGATCGATGACCTCGAGCACCCCGTCCAGGGAGGCGAACATCTCGTCGATGAGCGCCTGGAAGACCTCGCGCTTGCCCTCGAAGTACAGGTAGAAGGTGCCTCGGGCGACGCCGGCTTCCTTGACGATATGGCTGACGTGGGTGCCGTGGTAACCCCCGCGAGAGAAGGCTTCCAAGGCGGCATCCATGAGCTGAGTTCGACGATCGTCTGCGCGCATTCGGGGCTCCGGATCGCGGTCACGAGCTGCGATCTCGCGCAAGCTAACACATCTGGCGCGACTGGACTGACATGTCAGGTTAGTCAGCGGACCGCACTGGACTGACGTGTCAGGTCAGCCGTGAACAGGATCGGAGATTCACCATGAGCACAACCCCCACCCGCATCGGCCTCGACCTGGGCTCCGTCGCTGTCCATGCCGCGATGATCGACAAGAACGGCCAGCTGCTCGGTGGTCGCTCACGCCCCAGCGCGGGTCGCCCCCTGGCCGCCCTGGACATGCTGCTGGCCGAGCTCGAGGCCGACTGGGGAGACCTGGACCTGCCCGTGGGCCTCACCGGCTCCGCTGGGGGACTGCTGAAGGCCCGCACAGACGGCCCGCAGCTGGCCAACGACGTGGTGGCCACCACCATGGGCGCCTCCCGCCTGTGCCCTGAGGCCGCCTCGATCATCGAGGTGGGCGGCCACCTGTCCCGCTGGATGGGCGTGGAGCCCGGGGGCTCCGGCGAGCTGCTGGACTTCTCCCTCTCGGAGCTGTGCGCCGCGGGCGCCGGCGTGTTCCTCGAGCAGCAGGCCGGTCGTCTGAAGCTGGACGTTGCCGGGCTGGCCAAGCTGGCGGGCGAGGCCGAGCGCGGGGCCACGGTGGCTGGCCGCTGCACGGTCTTCGCCAAGTCCGACATGATCCACCTGCAGCAGAAGGGCACCCCCGTCGCAGAGATCGCCTACGGGCTGTGCCTGGCCCTGGCCCGCAACTTCCAGGCCTCGGTGATGCGCGGCCGCGAGCTGGCCCGCCCCGCGGTGCTGGTGGGCGGCGGCGCGCTGAACCCAGGCCTGGTGCGCGCCTTCCGCGAGGTGCTCGAGCTGGGCGATGACGAGCTGCTGGTGGTGGACGACGGCCGCCTGGCGGGCGCCACCGGGGCCGCGCTGTTGGCCGAGGGTGACCAGCCTGTGTCCATCGCCAAGCTGCGCAAGGCCCTGGCGGGCGAGCGCACCGCCGAGCGCGGCCTGGTGCGGCTCAACGCCCTGCCGGACCCCGGCTGCCCCGAGCCCGGCCTCGAGCACTGCCTGGGCGACGCCGGCGAACAGCCCTTCATCCTGGGCGTGGACGTGGGCTCGGTCTCCACCAACCTGGCCCTGGTCACCCCCGCGGGAGAGCTGTTCGACGCCCTGTACCTGGCCACCCGCGGACGGCCCTTGGACGTCCTCGAAGAAGGCCTCACCGCACTGCAGGAGCGCCACGGCGACGGGCTGAACATCACGGGTGTGGCCACGACCGGCTCGGGCCGACACCTGGCCGCGGAGTTCCTGCGGGCCGACCTGGTGCGCAACGAGATCACCGCCCAGCTGCGCGGCGCCTTCGAGGCCCTGCCCGACGTGGACACGGTGCTCGAGATCGGCGGCCAGGACTCGAAGTTCATCTCCGCTCGTGACGGGCACATCCAAGACTTCACGATGAACAAGGTCTGCGCCGCGGGCACCGGCTCCTTCCTCGAGGAGCAGGCCACCCGCATGGGCCTGGACATCATCGGCGAGTTCGCCGAGAAGGCCCTGGCGGCCGACAGCGCCGTGGACCTGGGCTCCCGCTGCACGGTCTTCATGGACTCCGAGCTGGTGCACGCCATGCGCCAAGGGGCGAGCACCGAGGACCTCTCCGCCGGGCTGGCCATGAGCGTGGCCCGCAACTACCTCGAGAAGGTCGTGGCCGGCCGCCCCATCGGAGACAAGGTGCTGTTCCAGGGCGGCACCGCCTCGAACCGCGCCGTGGTCGCCGCCTTCCGCGAGCTGCTGGGCCGCCCGGTCACCGTCCACCCCCACAACCGCGTCAGCGGCGCCATCGGGGCCGCCCAGCTGCTGCTGGACGCCCGGGCCGCCGGCGAATTGCCCGCCACCACCCGCTTCGGGGGCCTCGAAGCCTGCCAGGGCGAGGTGGAGCGCAGCTTCGAGTGCCGCGCCTGCTCCAACCGCTGCCAGGTCACCCGCTTCCGCGCCGGCGACCGGGTGCGCTTCTTCGGCGACATCTGCGAGCGCTACAGCGAACGGGACGACAGCCGCACCGGCGCGAACAGCAAAGACCACCTGCTGGCCCGCCGCTGGCGGATGCTGCTCGAGGCCGCGGCGATCGAGGACGACGCCCCCGCGCCCGCCGATCCGGCCGGCACCGTGGGCATCCCCCGCGCCTCGGTGGGCCTGCAGTACCTGCCCCTGTGGACGCGGCTCATCCGCGCTGCGGGGCTCGAGCCGGTCCTCTCGCCTCCGTCGAGCTCCACCATCCTCGCCCAGGGTCAGCGCAAGCTGCAGGCCGACACCTGTCTGCCGGTCAAGATCACCTACGGACACGTCCAGGCCCTGCTCGATCGCGGCATCCACAACATCCTGATGCCCAGCGTCAACTCCACCCCTCAGCGTCAAGCTGGCGAGCGCGGCCCCTACACCTGCGAGTTCACCCGTCACCTGCCCTACATGCTGGGCACCGCGCTGGACGCGAACTTCATCGTGCCCGAGGTGGAGCTGGAGGAAGCACCCGGCAAGGAGATCGACGCGCTGCGTCAGCTGGCCGAGCAACTCGACGCGTCGGAGGACTCCCTGATCGCCGCCCTGAAGAAGGGCCGCGCAGCCATGGTCGACCACGAGGCCGAGCTGCGCAGCATGGGCCGGGAGCTGCTCGCCAGCAGCCACGATCGCATCCTGGTGATCCTGGGCAAGCCCTACAACCTGTCCGACCCCTACCTGAACATGGACCTGGGCCGTCAGCTCACCCGGCTGGGCATGCCCGTGCTGCCCATGGACTGCCTGCCCCTGAGCGAGGTCGAGCTGCCGCCCCGCTACGACGAGCTGGTCTGGGCGGGCAACCGCGACTATCTGCGGGCCGCCACCCTGATCCGCAGGGACCCCAAGCTCTTCCCGGTGGTGCTGTCCAGCTTCGGCTGCGGCCCCGACGGCTTCGCGAACAAGCACCTCGAGGAGCTGCTCGAGGGCCGACCGCGGCTGATGCTCGAGCTCGATGAGCACCGCGCCGAGGCCGGCTTCGTCACCCGCCTCGAGGCCTTCGCCGACGAGATCGACGCCCACCTGCGCCGGGGTGAGGACCCCAGCGCCGAGCCCACCATCGACGGCGAGACCGACAGCAGCGGTGTGCCCCGCGGGCGCGTGTTCATGCCCTACTTCGCCGATCACGCCCAGGCCCACGCCGGGGTGATGCGCATGGCCGGCTACGACGTGCACCTGCTCCCTCCCCCCGACGAGGAGACCCGCCGCATGGGCGAGGAGCTGGGTAGTGGCCGTGAGTGCCACCCCTTCACCCTGCTGGCCGGCGATCTGGTCCGGGTGGTCAAGGAGCACGACTACCGCCCGGGCGACTCCTTCCTGTTCCAGGGCGGGGTCAACGCCTGCCTGTTCTCCCAGTACGACGACGGGCTGCGCCACGTGAAGCGCCGCCTGGGGGCCGACCTGCGGGTGGACTCCCCGAAGCCCGAGGAGCTGCAGGCCGCCATCGGCGTCAAGGGTGGCATCACCCTGTACCGCGGCATGATGGCGGTGGAGATCCTGCTGCGCCAGGCCTGCCGCACCCGCCCCTACGAGCGGGTCCCCGGCAGCACCGACGCCACCTACGAAGACATCCTGAACGAGCTGTCGGTAGCGGTGGAGCGCTTCGAGGTGATGGACTTCCTGCCCGCCGCCGTCGAGCGCCTGCGCAAGGTGCCCACCCACGACATGCCCCGCAAACCCCTTGTGGGCGTGGCCGGCGACATCTACACCCGGGTCAACGGCTTCGCCAACGGCGATCTGTTCCACCGCCTCGAGGCCCTGGGCTGCGAGGTCTGGCCCGCTCCGTTCTCAGTGGACCTCTTCGCCTTCAACCAGCCCCGCTTCGCCATGAAGGCCGCCCGCCGCTGGGACCTCAAGCCCATGTTCCACACCGCCTTCCTCACCACGGTCCGCGAAATGGAGGAGTGGTGGCAGGGCCTGCACTGGGACCTCGACGAGCGCTTCAGTGAGCCGAGCATCAAGGAAGTCCGGGAGCTCGCGGCGCCCTACGTGGGCCCCGAGTCCTCGAGCCTGGTGACCCTCAACGTGGCCAAGATGGCCGACTTCGCCAAGCGCGGCGCCGACGGCGTGGTCAACGCCATCTGCTTCGGCTGCATGGTCGGCGGCATCTCCGCGGCCCTGCTGCAGAAGATGCGCGACGACAACGGCGGCATCCCCATGGCCACCATCAACTACGGCGGCAGCGGCGGCAGCGACGGCTCGGCCCGGCTCGAGGCCTTCGCCCACCAGGTCAAGGGCTTCCACGCGCGGCGGCAGGCGACGAAGTAGCGCGAGCAGCGCTACCGAATCCCGGCTTCGGGGGCGACGATGCCGCCGTGGGCCCTAGCCTCTGCGGCAGCCCAGGAGGTCGCCGTGCGCCTGCCCATCGCCGCCCTGCTCGCCCTGTCCCTCGCCGCTCCCGTCACCGCCCAAGCGTCCCGGGCGGACCTGACCACCGCCGTGGTGGCCATCGACACCGGCGATCTGGACCGGGCACTGATGAAGATCGAGGAGGCCCTCGCCGACTCCGAGGACTTCCGCGACAAGGACTGGCCCAAGGCCTACCTCACCCTGGCCCGGACCCTGCTGGGTCTGCACACCCAGGAGCGCGCCCCCGAGGGCGCCGTGCTCCGCGCAGCCGAGGCCCTGCGCCTCGCCGTGGAGACCGACACCGAGGGCCGGTACGAGCGCGACATCGAGCGGGCCCGACCGCAGCTGATGAGCGCGCTGATGCTCACCGCCGTCAACAACCGCGCCAGCGAGGACCCCGCCGTCCGCGCCCAGGGCGCCCAGGCCCTCACGGCCCTGGACCAGGCCTTCCCGGACTCCTGGCGGGTCCCGCTGCTGCGGCTCCAGCTCGACGCCAGCGACGACGCGGCCGCGGACTGCACCCGCACCCTCGACATGTACGAGGCCGATCCCCACAGCCCGCCGCTGCTCGACATGGTGTGGGTGGCCCAGCGCGGCGCCCTGGCGGTGGGCTTCGAGGCCGACCCCGCCGACCCCGTAGCCGCCCTGGCCTTCGTGGCTCGCGGGCAGCGCATGCTCGACGCCATGGGCACCAACCTGGACGCCGCGGAGCAGGCCGACGTGGGCACCTACCGCGACGCCCTGACCTCCACAGAGCTGACCCTGCTGGCCAGCGCCCCCAGCCTGCGCGAACAGGCCATGGCTCGCTTCGAGGCGCAGCTCGAGCAGGACCCCCACAGCCTGGCGCTGCTGATCAACTACGGCGGGCTGCAGCAGGCCGAGGACCCGGACGCGGCCCTGGCCACCTACCAACGAGCCCGCCAGGCCCACCCCGACGCCTTCGAGCCCGCCTTCGCCATCGCGGCGGTCTACGTCAACGCCCTGGTGCCGGTCCAGCAGGCCCTGCTCTCCACCCTCGATCCAGACCCGGTCCTCCAGGCTCGGGCGGACGAGCTGGTCGGCCTGGCCCGCGCGGCCATGGAGGCCGCCCACGCCATCGACCCCAGCCACACAGAGGTGCTCCGCCAGCTGGTGCAGCTCACAGGGCTGCAGGGTGACGACGAGGCCTTCGCCGAGTACCGAGGCAGGCTCACCGCCGCCGGGGGTTGAGCCCCCTCAGGGCTACCGCGCCAGCGAGCCCTCGCCCGCCAGGTCGAGGCTGTAGGAGTCCAGCACGGCGATGAGCCCCACCGTGTCCGCGTCGCTCCAGCTCAGCCAGGCCTCCCCTCGACTCTCCCAGCCGTTGGCCGAGCTGACCAGCGTGCGCCCGCTCCAGCTGTCCCCCGACACCGCGGCGTCGCTGGGGTGGATCTCGATGTTCACCCAGGCCCCCAACAGGATGTCGGCGCTGGGTCGGTTCAGGTCCGGGGCACACTCCACCAGGAAGGCCACCGCGCCTTCGCCCCGGGTCAGGGAGGTGGGGCAGTCCAGCTCGTAGGTGTAGGGTTGGCCCTCGTACACGGCGCTGGCCGTGACGGCGCTGCTGCCCGCAAAGTCGCCGTCCAGGGGATCCGTGTCGGCGTCGCTGTCGGCGTCGCTATCCGCGTCGCTGTCGGCGTCGCTGTCGGCGTCGCTGTCGCTGTCGGCGTCTGTGTCCGCGTCGCTGTCACTGTCGGCGTCTGTGTCCGCGTCGCCCTCGGGCGGCGTCGAGTCCGCCGGCTCGGGCTCCACGCCGCAGCCGAGCAGCAGCAGCGCGAGGATCGCGAGACGGACCAACGGTGCCCCCTAGTCCAGCAGGTGGTCGGGGGTCTCGTAGTGCAGCGAGCTGAACATCAGGAAGGCGTGGGTGTCGCCGCCCAGGCGGGCGGGAGGCACCAGCTCCTCGAGGTCGACCGCCATGTCGGCGTCCGCCCCGTAGGCCCAGCCGTAGTACAGCTGCAGGTCCGGGTAGTAGTCCCAGAAGCTCTCGATGGTGGCGTCCAGGTCCCCCAGCTCGAGGGTGAGGCCCAGGGCATTGTCGTCGAAGTAGTCGGTGTCCCAGGACTCCTCGAGCAGCTCTTCGGTGAACTCGTTCATGGGCGCGATGGCCATGCTGCCCATGGAGACCCCGATGTCCTCGATGGGGTAGGCGCCGTAGTAGTCCGGATCCAGCTGGTAGCAGAGGTCGGTGGCCATCAGCGGCAGCCACTCCACCTCCCAGGCCAGCAGGTGATCACCGGCGGAGACCGCCGTGCCGAGAGGCTCGAAGTAGAGGTAGCAGTTCAGCGAGGTGTCGCCGGTGTGGAAGTATTCGAGGGGGGCCAGCTCCACCCCGATGTAGGACATGGTGGTGCTGCCGTCGTAGCTCCAGTCGACGATCTCGGTGCCGGCCACCCCGACGTAGCCGCGGACGGACAGGTAGTCGGGGCGGAAGTAGTCGATGTCCGAGTCGGCGTCGGTGTCCGCGTCGGCGTCCGCGTCGGTGTCACCGTCCGCGTCCGTGTCCGTGTCCGTGTCACCCTCGGGGGTGGCGCTGTCTTCGGGGGTGATGCCCAGGTGTCCCACGGGGGTGCAGGCGATGGTGAGCAGGAGGAACGAGGCGGGGACGAGGAATCGCATGGTGGCTCCCGGGGCGTCGCACCATCGAGGGTAACGCAGCGCGCGGAGTGATCGCTCTCGGCTCCCGCGCGCACGGACAGGACAGAGGCGCGCGACGGGAGAGAGACCATGAGCACCCTTCGAACCCTGCTGGCAGGCCTAGCCCTGTCCGCCCTGCTCACCGGCTGCTGCGTCGACGCCGACGGCAACCGCCGTCACGTGGGCGAGTCCTACACCTGCGCCGACGACTGCAACACCTGCTCCTGCGGCCTCTTCGGTGAGTCCTACACCATGATGTACTGCCCAGACAAGGACGACGACAGCGGCGCAGACGGCGAGACGGGCGACAGCACCGCCGAGTAGTCCCGAGGCGCCTCCAGCTCGAAACCAACACCATGACCTCTACACACGGCGGTCAGCATGAACTCCTGGTAGCGCAGGGCCCCTGCTCTACCGGGAGGAGCAGGACAGCGAGTGGGACCGGGAACCCCAGCGCTCCGACGCTGTCCGAAGCAGCGCGTCTCCACCGGAGGGTCCCGTGGAATCCTGGCACATCATCCTCTTGGTCCTGCTCCTGGTCGCCAGCACCGCGGTGCTGTCCTCCATGGCGCTGCACCACCTGCTCGGGGCCCACCAGCCCGCGCGGGTGCACCGGCTGCGACGATGGAACCAACGCCAGGGGCGCGAAGGCTGACCCTACAGCCGGAGGTCCCCGTGTTCCACGACATCGTCAGCTGGTTCATCCACGCCATGCACCGCGGGGGGCCCATGATGTGGCCCATCGTGATCTGCGCGGCCCTGGCCGTGATCTTCGGCCTGCGCGACACCGTCCGCCTGCTGCGGCTGCGAACCCGGCGCGACGCGGCCCGCCGGCTGGGGGACGCCCTGGAGCGGGGCGCGATGGGCGAGGCCCGCGCGCTGTGCGTCGCGCGTCCCAAGGGCGCCCTCGAGGGCGTGGTCGGGGCGGGGATCATCCCCGTGCGCGGCCATCCCCGCTCCCTCGAGGCCGCTGTGCAGGAGGCCGCGGTGGCCACCAAGCGCCGCCTGACCCGCGGCGGCCGAGGCCTGCCCATCGTGGCCACCGTGGCCATCCTCTGCGGCGTGCTGGGCACCGTGGAGGGCTTCGTATTGAGCTTCGAGGCGGTGGCCCGCGCCTCGAGCGAGACCAAGGAGTCCATGATCCTGGGCTTCGACCTGCCCCACCGCCCCCACTGGCACTTGGCGGCCCCCAGCCACCACGAGAACCACGGCATCGGGGGCATGAAGCTCACCGCGCAGCACCCCCTCTCCACCTTCGCCATCGACGTGGACACGGCGTCCTACGCCATCGTGCGCCGGCAGCTCCGGGAGGGCTGGCTCCCCGAGCCCGCGGCCGTGCGGGTGGAGGAGTTCGTCAACGCCATGCCCTACAGCTACGCGCCCGCGGCGGGGCCGGCGCCCTTCACGGTGTACCTGGAGGCCGCCCCCGACCCCTGGCTGCCCGATCGACACCTGCTGGCGGTGGGCCTGAAGGGGCGCGTCTGGGAGAGCGTCCGACCGCCCATGAACCTGGTCTTCCTGGTGGACGTCTCGGGCTCCATGTCCAGCCCGGACCGCCTGCCCCTGGCTCAGGAGACCCTCCACGAGCTGGTGAGCGGGCTGAACCCCGAGGACACGATCTCCCTGGTCACCTTCGCCAACGGCACCGAGCTGATCCTGCCCCCCACCGAGGCCCGCCACCAGGGCCGCATCCATCGGGCCATCGACCGCCTGCGTTCAGGGGGGGGCACGGCCATGGATGATGGCCTGCAGACCGCCTACACCCTGGCGCGGGAGGGCCACCGAGCCGGCTGTGAGAACCGGGTGATCCTGCTCTCGGATGGGGGTGCCAACATCGGCCTGTCGGAGCACCAGGACATCCTGGAAGGCCTGGGCGAGCTGCGGCGGCACACCAAGCTGACCACCGTCGGCTTCGGCATGGGGACCTACCGCGACGACATGATGGAGCGGCTGGCCGACCAGGCCGACGGCAACGCGTTCTACATCGACGGCCCCGAAGAGGCGCGGCGGGTGTTCGGAGCCCAGCTCACCGCCAACCTCTCGACCATCGCCCGCGACGTCAAGGTCCAGCTCGAGCTCGATCCCACCGTGGTCCTCGCCTGGCGCCTGGTGGGCTACGAGAACCGGGTGATGGACGAGGAAGACTTCCGCGACGACAGCGCCGACGGCGGGGAGATCGGCCCGGGCCACGAGGTCACGGCGCTGTACCAGCTCGCCCTGGCCCCTACGCCCAGCGAGCGCCCACTGGCCGTGGTGCGCGTCCGCGCGAAGGCCCCGGACGGGGACGCGCCGGCCGATGAGTGGGTCACCGCGCTCGCCGGCGACACCATGGCGCCCAGCTTCGCCGAGGCGTCCTCCGACCTGCACGCGGCCTTCGCCGCGGCGTCCTTCGCCGAGCTGCTGCGCGGGAGCCCCTGGGTCGAGGACCTGGACTACGGCACCCTGCACACCCTGGCCGCGGCCCACGACCGTGGCCTGCCCGAGGACGGCGAGCTGCGGGAGCTCATCGCCCTGGCCGACGAACTCAGCCAGGCGCGGGGCACACCCACGACCTCGATGCGTTGAGGGGCGGTGCCTACCAGAGGTTGTCCACGTCCAGGTAGATGCCGGTGAGCCCCCAGCCCTCGTCGAAGCTGGTGGCGAAGTCGCCGCGCAGGATGAAGTTCTGGTTGATGGCGATGCGCAGGCCGCCGCCTTCGCCCAGGTGGATGGGGGAGCCGCCCACGTCCTCCCACTCCGCCGCCACGTGGGCCGCGTCCAGGAAGGCCTGCAGGTAGATGTCCACGGTGGTGGAGCCCGGGGTGAAGGTCACGGTCTTCCAGCGCAGCTCGGCCTGGTTGAGCATCTTGACCTTGCCGCGGAAGCGCTCCGACCGGATGCCGCGCAGGGAGCGGGCGCCGCCAGCGGCGGTGTAGAACTGGGTGCCGCCCATCCAGTCCAGCTCCTTGTAGTTGGTCTCGCCCACGATGCCGTCCACCGCGAGGCGATCGGCCAGGGTGAGCTTGCCGTCCTTCAGGATCGGCAGGTAGCCGCGCATGGTAGCGTTGAAGCCGAACCAGTTGAACTTCGAGCCCCAGTACTTGCTGGCGCCGCGCACGGTGCCCTCGACCCAGTAGCCGCGCTTGGGGGCGGGCTCGTTGTCGCGGTTGTCCACCATGACGCCGCCCTGCAGCACCGAGGTGAAGCCGGTCTCGGCGTCCAGGTCCACCTCGTGCTGGTAGTAGGTGTAGTCGAGCCCGTCGTCGAACTCCTTGTGGAAGGGCGCGAAGTAGGACAGCCGGTAGCTGGCGACGGCCTCGACCTTGTGGGGCATGTCGCTCAAGCGGTAGCGGGCCACGGCCAGGCCGTAGGGCATGCGGAAGGCGGCCTTGTACCAACGGGCCATGGCCAGATCGAAGTCCTCCTCGCTCAGGTTGTCGTAGGGGACGTCGTGGAAGTCCATCTGCTGCTGGGCCAGGCCCGGATCGTCGCACACCACCTCGCCGCCCATGCCGCAGTAGTTCGAGGTGAAGCGGTAGTCGTAGAGCACGCGGGTGGTCAGGCGCAGCTTGCCGCCGGCCAGATCCAACGCGTCCACGTCGATGTAGTGGTACTGCACGCCCTTGGTCGTGAAGAACACGAGCCCGCCGATGCGGGTCTTGTAGGGCTTGGACTCGCCGTTGTACTTGTAGACCGAGCCGATGACGCCGAAGCCGAAGCCCTCGTCGCTGTTGTAGTTGACCGCGGGGATGCCGCCCCAGCCCCACTTGGTCTTCTGCCAGGTCTCGAGCTCGACCTCCTCGGTCTGCTCGGCAGGGGTCTCCACGGTGGCGACGGGCTCGGCGGGGGGCTCTTCGGCCTCTTCGGCGGGCGCCTCTTCGGCGTCCTCGGCGGGCGCCTCTTCGGCGGCGGCATCCTCCACCGGGGCGTCCTCGGCGGGCGCCTCTTCGGCGGGCGCCTCTTCGGCAGGCGCCTCTTCGGCGGGCGCCTCTTCGGCGGGCGCCTCTTCGGCGGGGGCCGGCGCGTCGGCGCTGTCGGCCTCCTGGGCGGGGAGGGGGAGGGCGAGGGCCAGGGTGAGGATCAGGCTGTTCACGGGATCTCCTGGGCGAGCCGGCGGAAGCGGAGTCCTCCCGCCGGGTTTCCGCGGAGTCTATCACCGTTCCCCAGACCGTTGGCGCCCGGCGCGCTACACTCCCGTCATGCTCGCCTCGCTGTTCCTGCTCGCCACGCTGTCGCTGCCCCCCGAGGTCCAGGCCGAGCCAGCCCTGGCCGGGCGCTTCGTCGAGCGCGACCCCGCCGCCGGCCAGCGCGCCGTGGAGCAGGGGATCGAGCGGGTGGTCGTGGAGTTCCCCTCCCTGATTCGCCCCCTGGTCCGCCACTACCTGGCCGGCGTCACGCGACACTGCTCCACCCCCCACATCGGCTGGGATGGCCCCACGCTGATCTACGCCTGCGGCGACAAGGAGCTGTTCCGTCGGGTGCCCGACGGCGTGCCCTTCGTCTGGCAGGTCCCTGGGGACGACGAGACCCCCACGGTCACGCTGACCCTGAAGGACGAGCGCACCCTGTCCATGTCCTTCGCCAACGACCTGGGCGGCCGCACCCAGACCTTCGCCCTGCAGCCCGACGGCAACGTGCAGGAGCACATCGTCTACTTCAGCGACAAACTCCCGGTGCCCCTCGAGTACACCCTGGTGTTCGCGCCTACGGCTCCGGCACCGACACCGTGACCTGGCCGCTGTAGCGCTCGCCGCAGCCCTGGCCATTGGGCTCATCGACCACGTAGCTGGGCTCGAGGACATCCTCGTAGACCAGCGTGGCGTTGTAGTAGACGGCCAGGGTCAGCATGCTGGGCGCGACATTGTCCAGGTACAACCCCCCAACGTCGGCGCCGTCACCGCTCAACTGCAGGGAGAGCGTGTCCGCATCACACGGGGTGTAGGCCATGTCCGACGGGTCAGGCACGGGCAGCTCCACCTCGCAGCTGGCCTCGTGATCACCCGAGAGCTCGAACGTCCAGACCCCCGGGGTCGAGACCTCGGGATCGAACTCGATGCTCAGGTTGTCCGGCGCCCACATCAAGTTGCAGTCGAGGCCGCAGCCGAGCAGGCCCAGGACGGGGGCCAGGAAGAACAGCGCGCGCATGGGTCGTCTCCTCATCGCCAGCGCCGCAGCCAGCCCAGCAGCAGCTCGAGCTGGCCCCGACGGGCCGGTAGCAGGTGGTCGGGCAGGGTGGTGCGGGCCGGGAAGCGGTAGCCGCAGCGGGGGCAGCGGGCCAGGATGCCGTCCTTGTTCAGGGGCAGGCGCAGCTTCTGGTCATCGCACCAGCAGCGCAGGATGCGGTAGTCCTCGGCGTCCACCGGCGGGATGGGCAGGCCCACGGTGGTCAGCTGCCGGCAGGCCCGGGTCAGGCGCCGAGCGAGCACCCAGGCCTGCTCCCGCCGCGGCGCGTCGGCCCGGGCATCCTGGGACAGCAACGCCAGGCGCAGGGCCTTGCCGATGGCCAGCACACCCTCGGGTTGGTCGAGCTCGCGAGCGTCCTCGACCACCCCCAGCCGGGTGCGCAGGTGCAGGTGCTCCCGCCGCAGCAGCGCCTCGATACCGGGGAGCACCTGGGTGCGCAGCCAGCGCAGATCCCGATCCACCGACAGCAGGGTCTGCTGGCGGCGGCGCAGGGCCTGCTCCACCTTGGCGGCGGCGCGCTCGCGGGGTTCGGGCCCACCGCGCACGGTGCGCAGGGCCCGCGCGACCCGGCGGCGCGCCCGCTGCACCAGCTGCTGCGAGGGCTCGTTGAGCCCCGCCAGGGCCTCCCCCGGTTCGCTGCCACGCAGGGCGCAGAGCAGGGCGTAGGCCTGGGCCAGCTGCTCCCGGCTCAGGTAGCCCCCCTCCCAGCGGTGGGTGACGGTGCCCTGTCCGCGGAACTCCGTCCACTCGCTGGCGCAGCCGTTGAGCATCAGCTTGCCGAAGCCGGCCCAGACCGCGCCGAGGTCCGTGAGCCGCTCGTTCTGCAGCCGTTCGTCCTCGGGGTCGGCGCCGTCGATGCGGGCCCCACCGGCGTGCAGCAGCTTGTGGCTGACCTCGTGGGCCAAGGTGGCCAGCACCGCGTCGGGGTGGCCCTGGATGCGGGTGGAGATGGTGACGAAGACCTCGTCCTGTCCGGGCTGCAGCTCGACGTTGCCCGCCACCCGGTCGTCCGTGTGGGCCACCTGGATCACGAACACCAGCCGGTCCAGCCCCACCTGGGAGGCCAGGCGCTTGCCCGCCCGCTGCAGGTCGAGGGGGTCGTGGGCGTCGACCGTGAACGGCGCGACGATCTCAGGCTGCGGCCCACCCCCCAGCCGACGCTCGAGCAGCAGCAGGCCCTCGAGCAGGCGATCCATGTCCCAGTCGGGGGTGTCCAGCCCGGGGGTAGGGGGTGGCAGCTCCATGGGGGAGGCCTAACAGGGCGGCTCCGATGGGCGCCGTTCGAGCCGAATGCAATGCTCCCGGCCCCCCGCGCGTAGGACCTCCAGAAACAACGGAGGCGCCATGCTCATCACCATCTCCCTGGTCCTGGCGGCCGTGATGACCATCAAGACCATGCGCAGCGAGGCGGTCGAGACCCCGAGGAGGGAGCGATGAACCGCAGCTGGATCGGCACCCTGCGACGGGCCTTGCCGGGCATGGGACCCTGGACCCTGACAACCGACCGCGGCCGCCGCTATGCCCTGGTGGGCAGCATCCCCGCCAGCCTCGAGTGCGAGCGCGTGACCATCCACGGCCAGCCCGCCGGCCTGCCCCTGGCCCCCGCCATCCGCGTCCTCGAGGTCCACGTGGCGCGCCTGCTCGGCGGGTTCTGATCCCCGACCTGTAAACTCCCGGGGTCTGCGGTCGTTCCAAGCGCGACCCCCACCCGGGAGCCCCCATGAAGGTCGCCCTGATCGGCGCCGAGATCGAAGAGAACCTCGCCCTCCGCCACATGCACGCCAGCCTCGCCGCGGCGGGACATCAGCCACGCCTGTTCGGCTTCTCGAGCCGCACCGAGCTGGACGCTGTGGCCCGCGCCGTCACCGCCTGGCGGCCGGCCATCGCCGGGCTGTCCATGCTGTTCACCTCGCGCTCCCACGAGTTCGTGGACCTGGCCGCCCGCCTGCGGCAGCTGGGCTTCACCGGGCACCTCACCGCCGGTGGCCACTTCGCCGCGTTCCACGCCGGCCACCTGCTGCGGCAGCATCCGGCCTTCGACTCCATCGCCGCGGGTGAGGGCGAGGAGCTGATGGTGGAGCTCTGCGCGCAGCTGGCCGACCCCTCGTCCATCCCCGGCCTCACGGTCCGCGGCCCCGACGGCGCGCCCACCATGGCTGCCCAGCGCCCCACCCTGCGGGACCTGGATCAGCGCCCCTGGCCCACGCGACCCGAGCGCTTCCACAGCTACCTGGGCAAGCCCATCGCCAACCTGCTGTCGGGCCGGGGCTGCTTCGGACGCTGCCACTTCTGCTCCATCCACGCCAGCCACAAGCTCAGCGGCGGGCGCCGCTTCCGCCAGCGGGCCCCCGAGGCCGTCGCCGCGGAGCTGGGCTGGCTGTACCGCGAGCGGGGCGTGCGCATCTTCAACTTCCAGGACGACAACTTCTTCCTGCCCCTGGCCGACGCCAACCTGGCGCGCCTGGGAGCCCTGAAGGCCGCCATGGAGGCCGAGGGTGTCGGACGGGTGGCCCTGCAGGTCAAGGCCCGGCCGGACAGCATCGATCCCCGGGTCATCGACCTGCTGCGGTCCATGGGCCTGTTCCGCGTCTTCCTGGGTGTGGAGACCGACGCGGTCAGCGGCCTGCGCCGCCTGGGCCGGGGCATCCAGCGGGAGCAGAACCACCGGGCTCTGGCCATCCTCCGCGAGCGCGAGGTCCACACAGCCTTCAACCTGCTGATGTTCGACCCCGACTCCGACATCGCCAGCCTGCGTGAGAACGTGGCCTTCATGGCGAGACAGCGGTTCTTCCCGCTGAACTTCTGCCGGGTCGAGGTCTACGCGGGGACCGGGATCGAGGCCCGACTGCGGGAACAAGGCCGCCTGCAGGGTGACTGGATGGGCCAGACCTACACCATCGCCGACCCGGCCGCCCAGCGGGCCTACGAGCTGTTCTGGCGCGTGTTCGCGCCCCGCAACTTTGGCGAGAAGGGCGCCGCCCACGAGGCCATGCGCCTGGACTACTACGCCCACCTGCTGCGCCACTTCCACCCCACCCGGGTCAGCGACCCCCTGTGGCGCCGCTGCAAGGCCCTGGTGGCGGAGCTGAACCGGGACTCCGCCGGCCGCATGGGCCTGCTGCTGGACCGCGCCGAGGCCGTCCGCAGCCCCGACGAGCTCGCCGCGACGGTCCAGGAGCTGAGGGAAGGCCGCGCCCACGCCGACCGCCGCTTCGCCCGTGAGTCCGCCGGGCTCATCGAGCGCCTCGAGCGCCTGGCCCAGCCCCGCGGCACCCCCGGACCACGGCGCCGCGACCTGCGCCCCTGCGTGGCCGCGGCGCTGCTCGCCTCGGCCTGGGTGGGCGCGAACAACGCCTACGCCCAGGACGACGAGGGCGAGCAGGCGCCCCCGCCCGAACAGGCGGAAGATAAACCGCCCGCCCCTCCCGACACCCACATGTGCGAGGCCGCGCCCCCACCCTGGGACCTCTACAAGCCGCCACCGCCGCCGAACTTCCAGCCCTTCCTGCGGGGCATCGAGGCCGTGGAGACCCTGCGGAAGATCTTCACCCAGCGCTGCTCGGCGTCGGTGTCGGTGGTCGTGGACGAGCAGGGCGTCGCCACCGAGATCAAGGTGATCACCGATCCGGAGACCCCCGAGCTGCAGGTCGGCATGGAGGAGGCCCTCGAGGGCGTGGTCTTCCCCGAACACCTGCGCGGCCAGCTCCACAAGGCCGCCTTGTGGCGTCAGGTGATCCCCGTGGTCCGCGAGGTGGAGCCCGACGAAGAAGAGTGAACGCGCAGGGCGCTTCGCTCAATGGGCCTCTCCGTGCATCAGCTCGCCGTAGCCCAACACCGTGCCGAAGCCAAAGCTGCCCTTCCAGCGGATCTGCTGCGCGGGGTCGACCTGCTCCAAGGTGCCCGCCGTGCTCCAGGTCACCAGCGTGTCGCCGGAATCCAGGCGGTGCACGTCTCCCAGCACGTTGGTGGAGAAGGCCCCATCTGCGGCGTAGCTCCAGCGTTCCTCGGCCAGCCCGGCGTCGTGGTCCAGCGCCAGCTCGACGACCCGTGAGTGGCTCCCCGACAGCTGATTGTCGTACACCAGGACGCCGCCGTCCACAGGCTCGATCTGGTGCTGTCCGTCGAAGCGCACCGGCGAGGGGACGCTGAAGTCCGAGGCGCAGCCACCGAGCTGCCACAGGGTCTCACCGCTGCCGCGGTCTACCGCGACGACGGAGTCCAGCTCGCGCATCGAGACGAGGTAGGTGTCGCTCTCTCCATCGTAGTGCAGCGCGTTGGCGTGGGTCCAGAAGCCTCCATTGCTGTCGTTGCAGACCTCGCTCATGTCGAACTCGAGGTGATCCCAGCTGCTCCAGCGCACCGTCACGGCGCCGTCGGGGGCCGTCTCCATGATGGCGTCGCCGCGGATGGACTCATCGTCCACCTCGCGATATTCGCTGCGGATCCAGCCGATGGTGCCGTCGGCCAGCTCCACGAAGTCGTGGTGATGGTTGGGCACCTCGATCGCCTCTTCGTCCACATCACCGAAGCCGCTCCGCCGGATGGTGTACACGGCGTCGGAGCCCACGCGCTCTCCGCGGTCGTAGGCCGAGTAGATGACGCCCTGACCGTCGCCCCCGAAGCGGGCGCGCGCCAGGGTGAGCTCCGGGTCGTCCTCGAGACGCCACCACGCGTAGTAGCCCCGCTGGGAGACGACCACGACCGCCGTCACATCACCCAACATGGTCAGCGCGATGAAGTCGTGATCCTCCAGCTCGTCGACCTCGACGGTGAAGTCCGGCAGCTCGTCCGGGACATCTGCGGTGGTGAAGGTGCCTGTCTCGGTGGCGACCAACGCACCGTCGGCGAGCAGCTCGATCCGGAAGGAGTACTCGGTGGCGGGTCGCAGCAGGTGCAGCTCGACCCGATGCTCGGTGCCCGGCTCGGGGTCGCAGAGCGCCGTGTTCTCCTTGATGGACTCGACGCCATAGCGGAGCCGACAGCCGGTGGGTTCATCGCTCTGCCAGCGGATCTCCATGCTGGTGGCCACCAGGGATGTGACCTCGAGCCCGAACAGGCCCGCGGGATGGACGCTGTCATCGGGATCCGGCCCGACCTCGCACCCCGCCACCAGGACCGCCACGCACGACCACCCTGCGGTTCCCGACCAAGCACGAGCGGTCGAGCCACGGGAGAGCCGAGGGCGGCGCACTCACCACTCCAGCGGTTCACCGTAGCCGACCACGGTGCCGAAGCCGAAGCGGGCTTGCCAGCGCAGCTCGCCGTGTTGGTCCACCTGCTCCATGCGCCCGGTGGTGCTCCAGGTGACGATGGTGTCCCCGGACGGCAGCCGGTGTACGTCCCCGAGGATGTCGGTCAGGTAGGCGTCGTCCGCGCTGTAGATCCAGCGCTCCGTCGCAGTGCCCGCGTCGTGGTCGAGGGCGAACTCCACCACCCGCGAGTAGGCCTCCGAGGGCCGGTTGTCGTAGAGCAGCAAGCCCCCGTCCACGGGCTGGATCTGGTGCTGCCCGTCGAAGCCCAGGGTGCCGCTCATGTCGAAGTCCGACTCGCAGCCGCCCAGCTCCCACAGCGTCTCACCGCTGGCCCGATCCACCGCCACCACGGTGTCCATCTCGCGGACCGAGATGTGGTAGGTGTCGCTGTCGGGGTCGTAGTGCAGGGCGTTGGCGTGGGTCCAGATGGTCCCGGTGCTGTCGTTGCAGTCCGGGCTCAGGCCGTGCTCGAGGTGATCCCAGCTGCTCCAGACCACCCGCTCGGCGCCGTCGGGGGCGGTCTCGACGATGGCGTCGCCCCGGTAGGTCTCGCCCTCGACCTCCTGGTGGTCGCTGCGGATCCAGCCGATGGTGCCGTCGTCCAGGACCACGAAGTCGTGGTGGTGGTAGCGGGCCTCGCGCTTCTCCGCGATGCCCTCGCCCAGGACCACCCGCCGGAACTCGTAGACGGCGTCGGGGCCCACCCACTCGCCGCGATCGTAGGCCGAGTAGTAGATCGACTCACCGCCGGGGCCCATGCGCGCCCGGGCCAGCGTGAGCCCGTCGTCGACCTCGATGTGCCACCAGGCGTAGTAGCCATCTTGGTGGATCACCACGGCGGCGTGGGGGTCCCCGAGCAGGCTGGTGACGATGAACCGATGCTCGTCCAGCTCGTCCAGCTCCACCTCGAGCTCGGGCAGCAGGTCGGGAACCTCGTTCGTCACGAAGCTGCCGGATTCGCTGTCCACCACCTCGTCGCCGTCGAGCAGTTCGACCTCGAAGCTGTACTCGGTGCCCGGCCGCAGCAGGTGCAGCTGGATGAGGTGTTCGGTCGAGGCCTCGGTGCCGACCAGCAGGCTCTGCTCCTCGGTCGACTCCAGGCCGTAGCGCAGCCGCGCGTGGGCGGGCTCCGGGCTCCGCCACGACAGCTCCATGCTGGTGGCGTGCAGGTTGGTGACGGTCAAGCCCATCACCGCCTGGCCCAGCTGGCTGTCCAGGCCCGCTCCCGGCTCACATCCCAGCGCCGCCACCGCGATGAGGACCCATCCCGCGCACAGCCCGGGCCCATCGAGGCCGCGGGGTCGGGGGAGAGTGAGCATGGGCCCCTTCGGTAGCGCGGTGGGGGGCACCGCGCCCTCCGGGTATGTCAGCGAGGGGCCAAGTTCGCGGAACTCCTGCGGCAGGCCCCGGCACTACCAGGGCAGCGGGTCCAGGCCCGACAGATCGATGCGCGGGGGCTCGGCTCGCCGGATGACCGGCATCAAGACGGCCGACTCCCGGGAGGCGTGGTTCAGCAGCAGCTCGCGCACGGCCATGCCGTGGCGCTGGATCGAGGTCCGGTGGCTCTCTGGCGGAGGCTCGGCGTAGTCCTGGGTGAGCAGCGAG
Organism: uncultured Enterobacterales bacterium; assembly: GCA_964481655.1. Classification (GTDB taxonomy): domain Bacteria; phylum Myxococcota_A; class UBA796; order UBA796; family JAFGLY01; genus CALDOK01. Next base: position 35,176 of record CAYZVO010000026.1, read on the forward strand.
AAGCGCCCCACGGCCAGGCGGATCTCCTTGTGTTCCTCCACCAGCTCCACGAGGCGGCGGTTGAGGACAGGATCGAGCTCCTGAGCCGCCAGCGAAGGGAACACCGCGCGCTCCTCGAAGGCCAGGTGCCGCAGCAGCGACCCGGACAGGAACAGCTCCACGATGCGCACGCGCGCCCAGCCGTCGTCCCGGTCCATCTCGTCGAGGGCGGCCTCGAGGAAGCTCATCCAGCGCACGAGGTCCTCGTGCTCCTGGTTCATCTCCTTGAGGGAGTCCAGCCCACGGCCGACCTCGGTTTCCTGGGGGGCGAGCATATGCATGGTTTCACCTCTCGTTCCCCATGAACGGTAGCCGCGACCCGGCGCGCCCACCGCGCACGCCCCCCCTTCCGTAGTCGTTCCCACAGGAACCGCTCCGGCGCCGTGAAGACGATACGCTCGGTCGACCCTCTGGAGTCTCCATGAACCGCCAACTCATCGTCATCTCCCTCGCCGGCCTCATCGCGGTGGGTGGTGCGCTGCTGTTCGTCCTGCTGGCCACCACCGAGCCCGCGCCCGCGCCACCCTCCGCGGCCGCGTCGTCCGCACCGGAGCGCGTGGTCCACAAGGGCGGACCGGAGCTCCCCCACGCCCCCCGGGAGCCCCTGCCGACGCCCCAGCCTCCTTCGGAAGGTGAGCCCGGTTCCGTCGGCCCGGAGGGCGACGACTACGGCAAGCCGTCCCCCCTCGGGATGCCCGGGGGTGCCCGCCCCGATGAGGGCGAGGACCAGGACCACGACGACCCCGCCGAGGCCGACCCCACCGTCTGGCCCGCCAGCGCCGACGGCATCCAGGGCGCCATCGGGGAGTCCCTGCCGAAGATCCGGCGCTGCTACGAGCGAGCCCTCGAGCAGCACCCCGACATGGGCGGCTCCATCACCGTGTCCTTCACCATCGGCACCCGCGACACCGCCGCGGGCGTGGGCACCGTCCTGGACGCCGGCATCGCCGACGCCACCATCGAGCAGGAGACCATGGACGACTGCCTGCTGGACGCCATGGAGGACCTGCAGTTCGACCCGCCGGCGGATGGGGAGATGACCATCCGGTATCCGTTCCGGTTCTCGACGGAGTGACGATCAGGCCCCCGCCAGCACCACCCGCACCTCCAGCCCGCCCTCGGGGTGGTTGCGCGCGTCCACCCTACCACCCATGCGGCGCACCAGCCCGGCGACCAGAGCCAGGCCGATGCCGGTGCCCTTGGTGCGGCGGGTGAGCTCCCGCTCGCCCCGGTAGAAGGGCTGGAAGATGCGGCGCAGCTGACCCGCGGGCACCCCGGGGCCGTGGTCGCGGACCGCGAGCACCACCTCGCCACCCACGGCTCGGGCCTCGAGCACCACCCGCTTGTCCTCGGCGTTCGCCGCGAACTTGAGGGCGTTGTCCACCAGGTTCACCAGCACCTGCAGCAGCGCGTCCCGGTCCATGCTCGCCGGAGGCAGGCCGTCCTCGATGCACAGCTCGAGGGCGAAGCCCCGCTCCCGGGCGTGGGGCCCCAGGATCTCCACCACCTGGGTGAGCACATCGTCCACCGGGCCCACCACCCGCTCCACCTGCCCGCCGCCTCGCTCCAACCGGGCCAGCTCGAGGACGTTGCCGATGAGTCGGGAGAGCCGCTCGGACTCGGCGGTGATGGTCTCGTAGTACTGCTGACGCCGGTCCTCGGAGGGCACCATGCCGTCCCGGAGGATCTCTGCCATCATGCGGATCGAGGTGAGCGGGGTCTTCAGCTCGTGGGAGACCGCGGACACGAAGTCCGAGCGGCGCTGAGCCAGCTCCACCCGGGCCGCCACCGTGCGGTAGAGCACCAGCCCACCCACCGCGCAGAGCAGCAGCAGCAAGGCCGAGGCCGCGACCACGGTGACGCCACCGGCCGAGGCCTGGCCCGGGATGCGGTCCATCACGGCGCGCACCTCCAGGTCGGCGAAGGGCTCGGCGAAGCTGTGGGCGAAGGCGAAGCGGCGGTCCATGCTCGCCGTGCGGCCCCAGTCCAGGGCCACCCAGGGCGCCAACTCCGAGGCCCCCAGCACCCGCTCCCCCAGCTGACGCTCGAGCTCGGGCAGCACCAGCACCAGGCCCTGGCGCCAGGTCTCCCCGTCGATGGTGACCGTGCGGTGCAGGGCCAGGTGCCCGCCGTCCAGCCGCTGACCGGCCAGGGGCGAGATGACCACGCCGACCTCCTGGCCGAGCTCTCCCTCGACCTCGACGGCGTTGTCCGCGCGGGCCTCCTGCTGCACCTGCTGCACCGCCTGCTGCTCCTCGAGGTTGCGGGTCAGCACCTGCTGGATGTCGCCCTCGTTGACCTGGAACGGCTCCACGTTCTGGCGCTGGGTCGTGTACTGCTGGGGATCGCGCCGGGCGCGGCTCGAGACCGCGCGGTTGAGGGTGTTGTAGAGCTCTTCCACCGCGCCCAGGCTCTCGCTGGCCTTGCGCTGGTTCCCCGTGGGCATCCAGGCCGAGGCCAGCTTCTGGGCGCCGTCCTGAGGGAGTGCGTCCCAGCGCACGGGCTCCACCAGAGCCAGCAGCTGGCCCTCCACCGCCGCCACGTGGGGGTCCACGGCCTCGGCGAAGTTGTCCGCCGCCAGCTGCTTCTCGGAGGGGCGAGGCCGGAACGGTGAGTAGGCGGTGCCGTCGGGCTCGATCTGGAACCAGCCCAGCACCGCAGGGTCATCCGGGAGCTCGGCCAGGGGCGAGCGGGCCAGGCCCGCGATGCCCGGCAGCTGGGCCTCCGGCACGTAGAAGTAGCGATACTCCAGGAAGGAGCGCGCCTCCTCGCGCATGGTCAGATCCGTCAGCTCCCGCTCGAGCTCATCGAAGAGCCGCTCGGCGACCAGCTGGTGGCGCAGCTCCTCCTCGAGGGCCAGGCTGCGCAGGCTGTGGGCCAGCAGCGCGCCCACGCCGACCGCCAGCAGCGCCCCGATGGCCGCGATGAGCAGGCCGACGCGGAGCATCGGGCGGGCGGAGCTCACCCCTGCACCAGCCGGTACCCTGCCCCGCGCACCGTCTCGATCACGGAGCCGTCACCGAGCCCCGCCAGCTTGCGGCGCAGCTTGGCCACGTGCATGTCCACGCAGCGGGTCTCCACGCTCTCCACCCGCTCGAAGCCCCAGACGGCCTTGAGCAGCTCGGGCCGGCCCACGACGCGGGCGCCGGCCGAGGCGAGGTGGGCCAGCAGCTCCACGTCGCGCACGGTCAGATCCACCGTCCGCTCCCCCCGCTGAGCCTGCAGGCGATCACCATCGATGCTCAGGCCGCCCGCCTCGAAGCGGGTGGCCGGGCGCACCCCGGCTCTCCGCAGCAGCGCCTTGACCCGGGCGGTGAGCTGAGCGACCGAGAAGGGCTTGGTGACGTAGTCGTCGGCCCCGGCCGAGAAGCCCTCGAGCACGTCCTGCTCCGACCCGCGGGCCGTGAGCAACAGGATGGCCTGGTGGGGCTTGGCCTCTCGGGCCCGGCGGCAGATGGTGAAGCCGTCCACGCCCGGCAGCATCACGTCCAGCAGCAGCAGCTCCCAGTCCTGCTCGAGGGCCAGGGCCAGGCCCTCGGCGCCGTCGGCCACACCCCGGGGGGCGTAGCCGTGAAAGGCCAACACGTCGCAGACACCCATCAGGATGGCCTGCTCGTCTTCCACAACCAGGATGCGCGGCTTCATGGGTGGAGTATGGGTCCGGGGGCCGTTTCCGGGCAAGTAAATGCTGTGTAACCGCGGGCCTCCCAGAGGTTTCCGAGCGCTTACCCACGCCACCGACGACCGCGGGTATCCCTGGATCACACCCGACCCGGAGGTCCCCATGCCCGCCAAGTCCCGCTCCTGGATTCCCGCCATCGCCGCCGCCAGCATCCCCGTCTGCCTGAGCATCGGCGCGGCCACCTGCAACGCCATCGTCAGCGCCACGGTCAAGCCCGCGGTGCACGCCGCGACCCCGGCGAAGGCTCCCAACCCGGCCCCTGTGGCGGTGCCTGTCCCCGCCAGCATCGCCGACCCGGTGCCCACCGCCGACGCCGACGCCACCACCGCCGATGGCGTCCGCTTCGAGAGCAGCCTGGACCGCAGCGCGGTGATGGAGGGCGGATCGGGCATCGTGCGCATGGAGCTGCGCATCGCCAGCGAGCACGAGCCCCAGGCCGGCGCCCGGCGCGCCACCGACCTGGTCGTGGTGCTGGACGAGTCCGGCAGCATGAGCGGCGACAAGATCGCCGACGCCCGGGCCGCCGCCCACGAGCTGCTGAACCAGCTGGGCGACGAAGACCGCTTCGCGCTGGTGAGCTTCGACAGCGGCGCCGAGCTGCGCCAGCCCCTGCGCTACGCCGACGCCGAGAACCGCCGCGGTATGCAGCGGGCCATCAACGCCGTGCGCGCCGGGGGCGGCACCGAGATGCAGCTGGGGCTCTCCGCCGGCTCCGAGCTGCACCAGGCCCAGCCGGGCCGGGCCGCACGCACCATCCTGATCTCCGACGGCCTGCCCAACTCCCAGGACGGGCTGGTGGCACAGGCTCGCAGCTTCGCGGTCGCCGAGACGCCCCTGACCACCGTGGGCATCGGCGACGACTACGACGAGCAGCTGATGGTGGACCTGGCCGACGCCGGCACCGGCAACTTCTACTGGGTCACCCAGGGCCAGGATCTGGCCGCCGTCTTCGGCCACGAGCTGTCCACCGCCCAGGAGACCGTGGCCACGGGCCTGCAGGTGGGCCTCGAGCTGGGCAACGGCGTGGAGCTGGTGGACGCCAGCGGCTACCCCACCCGGGTGGTCGGCGGTCAGGTGGTCTTCGACGTGGGCACCCTGTACGCCAGCCAGGAGCGCAGCTTCTGGATCACCCTGAGTGTCCCCTCCCACACCGAGGGCGAGCGCGCCGTGGCCATGCCCAGCCTCTCCTGGCGCACCCCGGACGCCGCCGGCCTGGCCTCCCTGACCCTCGAGCCCAGCTCGGTGGAGGTGGTGGAGGACCAGCAGCGCTTCCTGGCCGCCATCGACACCGAGGCCTGGGGCCGCTCCATCATCGAAGAGGAGTACAACGTGCTGCGCAACGCGGTCAGCCGCGCGGTCCAGCAAGGCGACCTGGATCAGGCCCAGAAGCAGATCGACGCCTACACCGCCCGCAACCGAAGCCTGAACGAGCACATCGACAACGAGGCCGTCTGGGACAACTTCGAGGAGGTCGCCGCCCTGGAGCAGCAGGTCCAGCAGCAGTTCGAGGGCGAGCAGCAGAGCGCCCGCCAGAACGTCTTCGCCAAGACGCTGAACAGCCTGAGCTACGGCAGCCGCCGCACGGGTCAGGCCAAGGGCTACTAGCGCCTAGGAGCGGTCCAGCAGGCCCTCGGCCGCCAGGACGACCTGGGATCCCCCGCGCCGCTTGGCCGTGTACATGGCCTGGTCGGCGCGGGCGAGGATGTCGTGGCGCTCACCGTCGTGCTCCGGGAAGATGGCCACCCCGATGCTGGCGCTGATGCGCAGCTCCTGGCCGCCCACCATGAAGGGGCGCTCGAGGGCCCCCAGCAGCTTGCGCCCCACCTCGACCGCGCGGCTGGACGAGGTGGTGTTGGGCAGCAGGACCGCGAACTCGTCCCCCCCGAGCCTCGAGACCGTGTCCGCCGCCCGCAGGCAGCCCCGCAGCCGGGTGCCCAGGGCAGACAGCAGCCGGTCACCCAGCTCGTGGCCGTGGTTGTCGTTGACCTCCTTGAAGCCGTCGAGGTCCAACAGCAACACCGCGAAGGCGTTGCCGTAGCGGCGCCCGAGCTCCCGGGATCGGCCCAGGCGATCCTGGAACAGCAGGCGGTTGGGCAGCCCGGTGAGGTCGTCGTGGGTGGCCATGTACTCGAGCTGCTCGACGCGCAGCAGCTCGTCGGTCACGTCGCGCACCACCCAGACGACGCTGACCTCGCCGTCGCTTCCCCGGACCTGGGAGGCCCCCACCCTGGCCATGAAGGTGGAGCCGTCGACCCGGCGCATGCGCAGCTCGAAGTCGCGCGAGTCTCCACCCGACTCGAGCTTCGGGCGGTGCTCCCGATCCCAGGCCTCCCAGGAGGCCAGCTCGGCGCAGAGGCTCACGCCGGGGCGCCCCACCAGCTCGTCGCGCTCCATGCCGAACGCCAGCAGGGCCGCCCGGTTGCAGTCCCGGACCTGGCCGGGGGTGTCGAGCACCAGGATGCCCTCGGACACACTCTGGAACAACGCCAGCTGGAAGGCCCCCGCGGCCCGCAGCCGCTGCTGCTGCTGCACCTGGCGGGTCACGTCGCGAGCCAGCCCCGCGAGGCTGGCGATCTGGCCGTCGTCGCCCATGATGGGCCGCAGGGCGCAGTCGCGGACCCGCCCCCCCAGGCGCTCGGTGTACCGCACCGGGCGGCCGCTCTCGATCACCTCCGCCGAGCGCTCCCGCCGATGCTCCACGATGTCCTCGGGGAAGATGTCGGCCGCGTGCCAGCCGACCACCTGCTTGGGCTCGAGGTCCAGCCGCTCCACGGCCTGGCGGTTGCAGGCGAGGATGCGGCCATCGAGGTCCACCAACACAGCCGAGCTGTCCACCGCGTCGAGCAGGGCTCGCAGCCGGGACTCGCTGTGGGCCAGCCGGGTCACCCGGTCGCTCAGCTCCTGAGTGCGGCGGCCCACCGACTGCTGGAGCTGGCCGGCCACCGCGCGCAGCTCGTCCTCGACCTGCTTGCGGGCCAGCGCGATGGAGGCGTGCTGGATCACCGCCTCGACCGCCGAGACCTCGGCCTCCCCCAGGCGCACGGGGGTCAGCAGCGCCAGCGCCCCGAGCAGCCGGCGCTCGCGGACCAGGCCCATGGCGTAGAAGGCCCCGAGCCCGTGTCGTTCGTGGAAGCGCGCCGCGTCTTCGAGGGAGATCTGGCCGGAGCTCAGCTCGCTGATGCCCTCTGGAGCAGCGTGCAGCCGGCTCTCGAGCAGGGGCTTCCAGCGCTCGTCCCGGCAGGCGATGTCGTAGCCGTAGGCGCTGCCGGTGAGCAGAGTCTCGAGCTCCGACACCGCGTCGGGATCACCCGAGTAGGCCTCGGGGTGGAACATCGCGACCCGCGGATCGAAGGACGCGACCACCAGCAAGCCGTCGGGGAAGAGCTCCCGGAGCAGCTCGACGATGCGCTCGAAGAGGCCGGCGTCCGCGCTGGGCACCGACGCGAGCGCGAGGGCCGCTCGGTTGACGAAGGCCATGGCCGCGACACCGGGGTCCGGATGGACCTCGCTGTCCGCAGCCGCCTGGGGGGTGGGGCGGTGTGGTGTGGTCATGGGGTGCCTGCTGATCGGAACGGTCTACTAACGCTACGACCGGCACCAGGTCCGGGATACGACCGCACGAGAGGATTGCAGAGTGGGCGTTCAGCCGTCCAGACCGAGCAGCTCGAACAGCTCCGCCAGGCCGAGGTGGCGCTCGCCGTGGTGGACCGCCAGCCGGTTCCGGCCCGCGTCCTTGGCCGCATAGAGGCAGGCGTCCGCGGAGCTCACCAGCTCCTCGGGCTGGCTCGCTGGCGCGTTGGGCCAGGTGGCCACGCCGATGCTGATGGTCACCGACAGGGCCTGGTCGCCCCAGCTGGCCTGCATCCCCTCCACGCAGCGGCGGGCGCGCTCGGCGAGGCGGGCGGCGTCGGCCAGGCCCGTGCCTGGGGCCACCACCAGGAACTCCTCGCCGCCGTAGCGGCAGAGCACGTCGCCGGCGCGGATGTCGTCAGCGAGGGCCCGAGCCACCCGCCGCAGGACCTCGTCGCCGGCGTCGTGGCCCCAGGTGTCGTTGAAGCGCTTGAAGTGGTCCACGTCCACCAGCAGGGCGCTGATGGGGACACCGTGGCGCACCGATCGGGAGAACTCCTCCCGCAGCCGCCGGATCCCGAAGCGCCGGTTGAGCACCCCGGTCAGATCGTCGATGGCCGCCAGCTCCTTCATGCGCTGGTTCAGCGCCGCGGTGTGCAGGTAGGCGGCCGCGTGGCTGCGCAGCTCATCGATCAGCCCCAGCACCGGCTCCGCGGGCTGCTCCGTCTCGCAGGCAAGCAGCGCCAGCCCCACGGTGCGCTGACGGAACACCAGGGGAACCAAGGCCACCGCCCGCGGGCGCAGCGTGCCGATGGGGGACGAGCTCGCCACCCAGTCGAGGCCCTCCTGTTCGGGGACCAGCACGCAGACCTCGGTCCCGGCCAGCACCCGGCTCACCGCGCCCTGACCCCGGTCCAGGGTCGCGGGCAGGCCCTCCGTGTCGTCCTGACCGATCCGGGCCCGGAGCTTCAGATCGTCGCCCTCCTCGACCCACAGCAGCCCGAGGCCTGCGCCCGAGGCCTCGCACAGCGCCCCGAGCACGGCTCCGGCCACATCGTCCAGCTCCGACAGCCCCCCCAACTGCTCGAGCAGCGCGTGCACCGACCCGTCCCGTCCCATGCGGGTCGCGATGGCGTCGATCATCGTGTTGAAGGCCCGGGCCGTGTCGCCGATGCCGTCCTGGCTCGATCCGTCCAGGTGCAGGATCTGAGCGCAGTCGAGGCCCGCGCAGTCGGCCGCGCCCATGTGGGTGTTGACCTCGCCCATGGCCGCGACCACACGCCTCAGCGCCCGCGAGACCACCAGCGAGAACAGCCCGTAGTTGATCGCGCCCACCAGCAGACCTGCGCCCAGGCACATGGTGAAGAACAGGGGAGAGAGCGCATCGGGGGCGTCCAACCCCACCCAGGCGAAGACGGGGAAGACCAAGCCCACGGCCGCACCGAAGCCCAGCATGGACCACAGCAGGTTTCTGAAGATGCTCCTTTTCATCACGACTCCATCGGACGCCCGGCGCGCGTGGCCGCACGGGCGCCAGGAGCCTCATCGGTCGTCCAGAACGAAATCTGGAGGGGTTCTCCGGGGGAGGCGGCGCGCCGGCCCGGCGAAACCCTGCGTCACTCGTACGACAGCGCGATCCCGTAGACCCCGAACTGGGGCACCCAGTGGCTGTAGCTGTAGTAGTCGTGGGCCCAGTACTCGGGCATCGCCATGTGGGTCTCGATGTGGTCCTGGTAGCGGACGCGCCAGCCGCGATCGCCGGTGGCCCGCCACAGGGCCCACAGGCCCCAGGAGCGGCTGAAGTTCAGCCCGCCCTGGTGGGCGTAGGCGATGGAGTCGAGGGGCTCGAGGGGCAGTTCGTCGGGCAGGTGCTCGTCGAGCCAGTCGTCCACCTCGTCCTGGGGCAGGATCGAGGTGACCAGCAGGGCCAGGTGCAGGCAGGGGGGGAAGAAGTCCGCCGTGTTGGCCAGGCTGTCCTCGAGGGGGCACAGATCGCTGCGGTAGAGGATCCAGTCCCGCGCCCAGTCCTCGAGCTCCTCTGCCAGGGCGTCGTCGCCGGTGGCCACGGCGTACTGGTGCAGGTTGAGGATCTCCCAGCTCAGGTTCTGGTAGTCGTCGTCCTGCAGGTGGGCCTCGAGGGTGGAGGGGCTCAAGCTCCACAGGTGGTCCAGCAGGTCGACGGCGGCGACCTCGGCGAGGGGCTCGAGATCCGTCCGGCCCGCCTCCTGGCGGGCCCTGGCCAGGACCAGGAACCAGGCGTAGCCGTAGGGGACCTCCACCGAGGCCAGGCTGCCCCTGCGCAACTGCTCGAGCTCCCCCTGCACGCTGTCCGCGTCGAGCACCTCGTCGGCCACGGCCAGGTAGGCGTCATCCCCGGTCAGGGCCGTGAGCGCGTGCAGCGCCCAGGTGCCGTGCACGGCCGAATGCCAGTCGATGCAGCCGTGGAAGGCCGGGTTGGAGGTGTCCCGGCGGGGCACGCAGGAGACGATGGGGTCCGCCAGGTCCTCCAGCCAGCCCTCGCGAGCGTCGAGGAACGCCTGCCAGTCGGGATCGCTGTCGGCGTCGGTGTCCGAGTCGGCGTCGGCGTCAGCGTCGGTGTCCGTGTCGACGTCGGTGTCCGCGTCCGTGTCGGTGTCGCCCTCGACCCAGGCGGTGTCGTCCACGGCGATGGACAACGGGTGGCAGCCGAGCAGCAGCAGCAGGGGCGCGGTGAGGCCGGGGCGCATGGGCTCATGCTACCTCGAAGCCGAGGCGGCGATCGTCGCTCGAGGTCCCGGCTGCTATCCTCGGCCCATGCCTTCCACCGCCCACCCCTGGCTGGCGCTGGCCGCCCTGCTCGCGGCGGGCTGCTACACCGGCCACGACTGGGATGTCGACGGTTCGACCGCAGAGACGGACTGCGACGACAGCGACCCCACGGTCCACCCGGGCGCCGATGAGCTCTGTGGCGACGGGCTGGACAACGACTGCGACGGAGTGGTGGACGAGTGCTGCGGCATCGCCGATCTGGGCGAGGCCGAGCTGACGCTGAAGGGCCCCGCCGCTGGGGCCAAGGCCGGCGGCGCCCTGGCCGGCGGCGAGGATCTCGACGGCGACGGCCAGCCGGACCTGCTGGTGGGCGCCCCCGAAGCTCTGGCTCGGCGAGGCGCGGTGTACTTCGTGCCCCACAGCGGCCTGACCCAGGGCAGCCTGACCCTGGGCGGCGCCACCCTGCGCGGCGACGCCCCCGGCAGCCTGGCGGGCAGCGCCGTGGCCCTGGCGGGGGACTTCGACGGAGACGGCATCGGCGATGTCGCCGTGGGCGCCCCGGGGGCCTGGGCAGGGAGCGGCGGCGCCGCCTACCTCCTGCGGGGCCCGCTGGAGGGCGACCTGTCCCTGGCCGAGGCCGACGGGATGTGGGAGGGCCCGGAGGACGGCGCGCACCTGGGCCGCGCCCTCGCCGGTGGCCGTGACATCGACGGTGACGGCAGGGCCGAGCTGCTCATCATCGCCTCGGGAGACGCGGAGTCCGCCAGCCCCGGCGGCGCGTACCTCGTCTACGGGGGCGAGCTGGAGGGCAGTGGGTCCCCGGAGCTCGGGGTCGATCTGGTCGAGGATCTCGAGCTGCGCCCCAGGGCCGCGGCGATGCTGGGGGACGTCAACGGGGACGGGACCGAGGAGATCCTGGTCGGCCTGCCCGGCCGTGAGGACGCCGAGTGCGGCGTCGCCCGGCTGGTGGAGGGCCCGGATCTCGAGACCCGGCACGACCTGCAGACCCGCACCTGCCTCGAGCGCCAGGAGGGCGGCGGCGTGGGCAGCCACGTGGCCGCCGCTGGAGACGTGAACGCCGACGGCTACGCCGACTTCCTGGTCGGGGCCCCCTTGGATCGCACCCAGATCAACATGGCTGGGCGGGTCTACCTGATGCTGGGCTCGAGCGAGGACCAGGAGCTGGACCTGGACGAGGCCCCCGCCCGCATCGAGGGGGAGCAGGCCTACCACCGGGCGGGGGTGACCGCGGGCCCCGGCGACGTGAACGGCGACGGCTTCGACGATGTCCTGGTGGGCGCCGAGGACCTGCGGCTCGACGAGGGACCCCGCTCCGGCGCCGCCTACCTCATCCACGGCCCGGTCACCGGCGCGGTGTCCATCTCGGCGCTGTACGACCTGGCCGAGGCCGACCTGCGCATGCTGGGCGAGGACGACGGCGACCAGGCCGGCGCCAGCCTCTCGGGAGCCGGAGACATCGACGGCGACGGGCTCGCCGACCTCCTGGTGGGAGCCCCGGGGCGGAGCCCTGTCGACCAGGAGCAGGCCGGGGTCGTCTACCTGTTGCTGGGGCAGGCTTGCTTCTGAAGGCTCACCAGGCCCGCCCGATCCCCACCGCCACCTCCGCGCGCTGGCCCCAGCCGACACCCGCGCCGTCGGCGACCCCGTAGGGCAGGACGCCGACGCCTCCGTCGGCGGCCAGCAGCCAGCCGTGGAGGGCGCCGTGCAGGTGCAGACCGACGCCGGCCACCGGGGCACTCCGGAGGCGCTCCTTCACCTCGACGCCGTCGCTGTGGCGCTCGATGCGCGCGAGCCAGCTGATGTCGAGGGTGGGGCCGATGGCGACGCTGGGCGCGAGCCCCGCGCTCCACAGCAGGCCCGCCCGGGCGCCCAGCCCCCCCGAGGGCTGACGCTCCTGCTCCACATAGAGGGTGTCCACGCCGGCACGGGCGTTCAGGCCCAGCGCCGGCCTCAGCCCGTAGGGATCGGCAGGCAGCAGCCAACCCGAGGCCAGCACCGAGCGGGAGGGCTGGGCCTGCTCGAGCTGGGCGGTGGACCAGGCGAAGCCCAGCGAGGCCAGCCAGCGACGATCCCGGGCGGCCACCAGGCGGTCCACCGCCAACCACTCACCGGGCGCGAGCTCCACGCGCCGTCGCCACAGCAGGCGCGCGGCCACCGGGGAGCTCGGATCCGCCCCCGGCTCGAGTCGGTGGACCTCGACCCGGTGACGGCCGGGGGGCACCGCACCGAAGGAGGTCTGTTCGCCGTCCAGCCGCAGCTCCACGTGGGTCCCCAGCTGCCCGAGGTGGACCACCACCGCGCTGCTGGGCGTCCCCGCCGCCGCGGCCGGCAGCAGCTGGATGTTGTCCGGGCTGCTGGCCTCCATGCGCGGGTTCTGCACGCCGGCGGTGGCGTCGCGGACCTGGCGCGCGGCGTGCTCGTGGCCCTCCCACAGCCCCACGACCCCGTCGCCGTCCATATCCGCCTCGGCGCTGTCGAAGGCCCGCACCAGGTGCCAGGTGTAGAGGCTGTGGCCGAAGCGGGCGTCGTCGGGATCGCTCTCCTCGAAGGCCGGGCGCCCGAAGTCGCTGGCGTACAGGCGCAGGTCCGCGGGCTCGGCCCGGGTGCCCGCGGGCTCCCCGGTCCCCTCGTCGTGCTCGGTCACGGGCGCCGCCTTGCTCACCAGGGTGCCCGCGTGGCAGCTGTCCACCACCAGCACCCTGCGCGCGGCGCGGGCGTCCCCCAGGATCCCCTCCAGCTCGTCGGTGGCCAGGGCGGTCAGGGAGATCCACGGCAGCGTGGTGTCCGAGGTGACCAGGTGCCGCTCCGGGAGCCGCTGGGGGCGATCGATGGCCCCGTGCCCGCTCCAGTACAGCAGCAGGATGCCGTCGTCGGAGACCAGATCGAGGGCCTGGCCGAGGGTCTCGCGCACCTCGTCGCCCGTGACCCAGCCGGTCAGCAGGGCCAGCTCGAAGCCCGCGCGGTCCAGCAGCTCCGCCACCTCGCCGGCGTCGTTGGGGGGCGCCAGCAGGGAGCCGAAGGCCTCGGCCTCCCAGTAGCAGCCCACCCCGACCACCACGGCCACCCGGTCGAGGGTTCCCGGCGCCGCGGCGGGCAGCACCCGCTCACGGTGCTCGGCCATGGCCCGGCAGCTCTCGAGGGGGGTCTCGCGCACAGGCCCCTTCTCGCTGGCCCAGGCCAGGCTCACCGCCAGCAGCAGGGGGAGCATCAGGGCACCACCTGGACCCACCGCACGCTCCGGGGCGCGCCGCAGCCGGGGTCGGTGTCCAGGCCGAAGCCGACGCGGCCGGTCTGCTCGAGCAGGTAGAGCACCCCGTGCAGATCCCGCTGGCCGTCGGGCACAGCGCCGGTCCACAGGGCCCCGGTCAGCTCGGGGCCCTGCACGCAGAGGGTCAGCTCGGCCGGAGAGGACGAGCGCAGGCGGAAGCGCAGCACGGAGCCCAGCGGGAGCCGCTCGTGGGCCCCCGGCGCCGCACCATCGGGCACCAGGATCAGCTGGAAGGACGCCGCGACAGGGACCGCCTGGACGCCGCTCGCCCCGCCCTCATCCAGCCCCTTGGGGATCAGGCCGGGTTCGTCGAGCTCGGGAGGCGGTTCCCAGGCGTCCACCACCGCGGGCTCGTCGCCGGCGCCGCTGGGTGGCGCTGGAGCTGGGGGCACCGGCTGGACCCGATCGGGTCGCTCGACCAACACCGGCATCGGCTCATCGGGGATCGGCAGATCGTCCGCAGAAGGCTCGGGGAGCGCGGGAAGCGCGGGCTCACCCGGCGCAGGGTGCTGGACCAGGGGCTCCGGGGCCTCCGGCCGCTCCCGCAGCGACCAGCCCAGCAGCGCCAGCAGCAGGGCGGCCGCCATCGCCACGGCGACCCACACCCCCGGGCGACGGGCGGGCCTCAGGGGCACGATCTCGGCGGGCAGGTCGGGGGCGTCGGGGGGAGGCGGATCGTTGCCGATGGCCGAGAACAGCGCGTCCACCACACCCTCGGGGCCCTCTTCGGGCCAGGCGGGAGCCTCGGCCGGGGGCGCGTCGTTCTCCAGCGCAGCGAACAGCTGGCTCAAGCGGCGGGCGTCGCGTTCCTCAGTGGACATGCAGCGTCCTCGCGAGCCCGGCGCGGAGGCGGCTCAGGCGCTTGCGCACCGCGGCGGAGCTCATGTCGAGCATGGCCCCGATCTCGGTGGCGTTGAACTCCTCGAGGGACAGCAGGAAGATCCTGCGGTCGGTGGCGTCCAGCTCCCGCAGGGCCGCCAGCATCAGATCCAGCAGCTCGGCCTCCCGGTCGGGGCGGCGCGCCCGATCCCCCTCGTCCGCCAGCACCCGCTCCCGCACCCCGGGCTCCAGGGCGTCGAGGGCGAGGCCGAAGCCGCGGCTGTCGGCCCGCACCGCGTCGACCCCCGAGCGGCTGGCGAGGGTGAACAGCCACGGGCGGAAGGGCCGCCCGGGATCGTAACGATCCCGGCTGCGGTACAGGCGCAGGAAGGTCTCGCTCAGGGCCTCCTCGGCGTTCTGGCGCGCACCCGTGCGCCGCATCAGGTAGCGGAACACCGCCGGGCTCCAGCGGGCGTAGATCCGATCGAAGGCGTCCCGGCGGCCCGCCTGGACACCCACCATCAGCTCTTCGTCCGAGATAGGGCGGCTCATGTGCACATCCGGTTCTTCGGTGGACCTCCCCGAAGTGTGACGAAGAAGATCATAGCGCCCACGGACCCGCCATGAAGCTCGCATCGCTCATCCCCCTCGTCGCCCTGCTCTCCGCCTGCGCCTGGCAGGGCCCCATGCCCGCCGAGCCCCTGGGGGACGCCCAGCTCGAGCACGAGGTGATCGTTTTGGACGAGGAGGCCTGGGACGCCGTGGGCCTGGGGGGCCTGGACGTCAAGCAGAGCCCCGAGGGCATCCTGTTCGTGCGGGTCGAGGTGGGCAACCGCACCGACGGCGATCACACCGTGGAGCTGCGGGTGCTCTTCGGCGACGAGCGCGGCCACATCGTGGGCGGGGACCCACCCTGGGAGAGCCTGATGGTGCCCCGCGAGAGCTACATCATCTACGGGGCGCACAGCCCCGCCCCGGCGGCGACCTACCGGGTGGAGCTGCGGAGTCCGTAGGGGGGCGTCAGATCCCCCCACCCAGGAAGATCAGCAGCTCGTCGCTGCCATACCCCGGAGCGAACAGATCGAGCTGGCCGTCGTCGTCGATGTCGGCCAGCATCACGCGCTCACCCATGGCGCTCTCAGCGGTGTCGCCGATCAGCGTGAAGTCCGCGGAGGTGGCATCCATGCTGCCCACCACAGGACCATTGAACACGTAGACCGCGCCGACGTCGGTGTCGCCGCCGGAGTCCACGCCCCAGGCGCCCAGCACCAGGTCGGCGTAGCCGTCGCTGTCGATGTCGCCGCCGTCCACACCCTTGCCCAGGCGATCGTCCCCCGAGGCGCCGTAGATGACAGCATAGGCCTCGCTGCCGGCGTCGTAGGTCCCCGCGTAGCGGCTGGCGCCACCCAGGATCAGGTAGGCCGCGCCGGCGTCCGTGTCTGTGCTGCTGTCCACCCGCTCGGCGCCCACCAGCAGGTCGGCGTAGCCGTCGCCATCCACATCACCCGGAGAGGCCATGCCCTCACCGACCCGGTCGTTGCCCGCCGCACCGGTGAAGCTGGCGTCCGCGGCGCTGGCCGGCATCAGGGTGGACCAACTGCTGTCGCCGTAGAACAGGTAGGCTTCGCCGGCGGTGGAGGTGGCGGTGTCGCTGTAGCTGGTGCCGATCCACAGGTCGTCCACGCCGTCGCCGTCGGCGTCCACGGCGGGCGAGACATGGCGGTAGTAGCCGAGCTGATCACCCCCGTTGCTGCCGTAGATCTGGGTCCCCATGGCCGCGCTGACGACGTCGGCGCCGCTGGTCCGCGTGGTGCTCCCCCAGATCAAGTACAGGGTGCCCGCCGCGTTGCGATCCGCCGTGTCGTAGCCGTAGCCACCCAGCACCAGGTCATCGATGCCGTCGGCGTTCAGATCGCCCACGAACTTGGCCGAAGTGCCCAGGTAGTCGTTGCTGTTGGCCGCGTACCAGATGCCGTCGGAGGTGGCGTCGGCCATGCGATAGCCGGTGATGGCGGCGCCGCCGTAGTACAGGTACACCGTGCCGGACCAGGGCTCGTAGCTGCCGTTGCGGTAGGCAGTGACCACCAGATCGTCCACGCCGTCGTCATCCAGGTCGCCGCCGGAGGTCAGCACGCGGCCGGTGTAGTTGCTGGTGTGCTCGCCGTCCAGGGTGCCGTCCTGGCTCCCGCTCACGTCGGTGTCGCCGACGATGGGACCGTAGGTCAGGAAGACGTTGCCCGCCTGGGTGTCCCCGTCGGCGCTGGTGCCGTAGTAGCTGCCGATCATCAGGTCGTTGGACCCGTCGCCGTCGAAGTCGGCCACGGCCAGATCGTAGCCCAGGCGCATGCCCGGATCGCCGGTGATCAGGATGTCGGCGTCGGTAGGCTCGTTCGAGCCAGAGAGCCCACAGCCGCTCATGGTGCCGTCGCAGTCGTCATCCACGCCGTTGTCGCAGACCTCCACGGCGCCCGGGTGCACCGAGGCGTCCGTGTCGTCGCAGTCGGTGCCGCCGTCGGCGATGGCGTCGTAGCCGTCGCCGTCGGCGTCGGTGGTGGAGCCGGTGCAGGTGTCGTTGTCCACGCCAGGCGACGAGCCCGTGCCGCAGTCCGAGGCCGCCCAGTTGGACTCCACATCGCCGATGCCCGTGTCCACCCGGTCGATGCTCACCCCGTTGCCCGGATCGCCAGGGAACGAGAAGCTGTCGATGAGGGTCACCCCGTCGCTGTCATACAGTTCGATGGGGTCCGAGGTGGCCAGGCCCGAGCAGATGGCGTTGTCGTCGGTGGTCAGCAGCAGGGTGCCACTGGGGATGGTGTACTCCCCGGCGTAGCCGGCATCGAGGATCAGCGCGTAGCCGCCCGCGTCCAGCACCGTGTCGGTGGGGTCCGAGTAGCCCTCGAGGGGATCGTCGGCGTCACCGTCGTAGAGGATCATGCCCGCCAGGTCGATGGGGTCCGGGCCCACGTTGACCAGCTCCACGAACTCGCCGGTGGACTCGGTCTCCGGGTTGGCCATCACCTCGTTGATCAACAGCAGCCCGGCGTAGTCGGAGCTGGCCGCGTCGTCGCAGCCCGCCGTGCCCGGTGAGGCTCCCGCCGCGCAGCTGGAGGGCAGCCAGTTGGTGCTGTCATCGAGCATGTCCAGGTAGCTGCGCTCGGTGCTCACCCCGTTGCCCGGGTTGGTCGGGTAGAGGAAGGCGTCCAGCACGTGCAGCCCATCGCTCTCGTAGAGCGTGACCGGGTCGGAGACGGACAGGGAGTTGCCCAGCGTGGTGTCTCCGGTGGTCATGAGCACCGCCGCGCTGTCGATGCTGTAGTCGTCGGCGTACTCGGCATCGAGGATGACGGCGAAGGCCCCGGGATCGAGCACGGTGTCGCCGCCGTCGAAGGCCTGCAGGGTGTCCGTGGTGTCACCATCGGACAGCACGAGCCCGGCCAGGTCCACGGCCGCCGCGCCGGCGTTGTACAGCTCCACGAACTCGCCGGTGTCTTCGTCGATGGCGTTGGCCATCACCTCGCTGATGATGATCCCGCTGCAGACCCCGCCGGTGCTGCCGTTGAGCCGGCCCGCGCTGTGCCCCTCGCCGCAGCCGTCGCTGCCCGCGGCCCAGTTGGTGGAGACGTCGCCGGCCGCGTAGTCCACCTTCTCCACCGACACCCCGTCGCCGGGGTCCATGGCCCAGGTGTAGCTGTCGATCAGCGTGGTGCCGTCGGTGTCGAACAGGGAGACCGAGTCGCTGCTGTTGGCGATGCCGTTGCCGATGGTGGCGTCGGGGGTGGTGATGAGCACCAGCCCGGCGGGCAGGGCGTAGTCCTCGGCGAAGTCGGGATCCAGAATCAGCCCGTGCTCCCCGGCGCCCAGCAGGGTGGAGCCCCCGTGGTAGCCCTCGAGCACGTCCGTGCTGTCGCCGTCGTCCAGGATCAGCCCGCCGACGTCGATGTCGTTGCCGGTGGGGTTGTACAACTCCACGAACTCGCCGGTGCGCTCGTCGGAGGCGTTGGCCATCACCTCGGTGATCACCAGATCGGCGGGATCGCCGCTCTCGGGGAAGCAGTGGGCCGTGCCCGGGGACATGCCGTCGGCGCAGACCGAGGCGCGCCAGTTGCCGGCCACATCGCCGGTGTCCACGTCCACCAGCTCGATGGAGACCCCGTCGCCGGGATCGCTGGGGTGGGAGAAGGTGGCCACGATGGTGGTGCCGTCGGACTCGGTGAGGGTCACCGTGTCGGCGGTGGTCAGGCCATTGCCGATGGTGTTGTCCCCCACGATGACCATCAGCGCGTCGGCGTCGATGGTGTAGGCGCCGTCGTACTCGGGATCGAGCACCACCGCGAAGCCGCCGGCCTCCAGCTCGGTGCTGCGGCCCAGGTAGCCGGTGATGGTGTCCACGTCGTCGCCGTCGGTGATCAGCAGATCGCCCAGATCCACCGTGCTGCCGCCGGCGTTGTACAGCTCCACGAACTCGCCGGTGGACTCGACCGCGGCGTTGGCCAGCACCTCGGTGATGACGATGGACATGCCGGAGTCCACGAACTCGTCGTAGCCGATGTCGGGGGCCGCGCCGCCGGGGCGGGTGTCGCCGTCGACGTCCACGGTCACAGCGGTGGTGCTGCCCGCGTCGATGCAGGGGGAGGCCGACGAGAGGTGGTAGTCACCCTCGGTCATGGCCACCAGCAGCGGATCCTCGGAGAGGTCGGTCGCCGAGGCCGAGGCGTCGTTGACGTAGTCGGTGGTGTTGCCCCACACCAGGTTGGAGCCGGTGCTGGAGCTGCAGCCGTCGCAGTCGAGCCCGTCGAGGTTGCTGACGATGATGTTGTTGACCACGCTCGAGGCCTCGCCCGACTCGAGCACGATGCCGCCCGACGCCGCAGATGAGCCCCCGAAGCCGTTGCCCCAGACCGTGTTGTGGGCGATGGTGCCGGTGCTGTCGTCACTGAGAATCCCGGCGTAGGCGTTCGAGTGCACCAGCGAGTTCTGGATGGTGTGGCCGTAGTCCCACTCGGCGTAGATGCCGTAGAGGTTGTAGGCCGCCGTGATCTCCCCCATGGTCGAGTAGGCGCTGCCCAGGCAGTAGATCCCGTACTCGAAGTAGCTCACCGACACATCCCGCACGTGCACGATGCCGCCGTCGCCGTCGATGTAGACCCCGGCCTCGGTGGTGTACCAGCTGCCGTCGCTGACGAAGGTGGGCGAGGTGATGCCGAAGCCGCTCAGGGTGGTCTCGGTCATGCCGTCGATGTCCACCCAGCCGATGAGCAGGGTCTCGTCCTGGCCCGCGCCGGCCACGGTGATGGACTTGGCGATGGCGATGGTCTCCGTGTAGGTCCCCGCGGGCACGGTCACCGTGTCCCCCGAGACCGCCGCGTCGATGGCCGCCTGGATGGTGGTGAACGGCTGCACGTCGTTCAGCAGGACGGGGTCGCCAGAGGGCGGCGCATACGGCGCCTCGGGCTCGAGGGGGGCCGCGCAGGAGAGCGACAGAAACACCAGGGGGATCACGAGCTTGCGGGACATCGCGCGACTCCGGGGGGCAGGGTCCGTACAGGCTACACCCGCGGGCCCCGCAGCGCGAGCACCGCCTGCTATGATCCCGCCTCGAAACCGGAGGTCCATCGTGCGCACGCCCCCCCGCATCCGCACCAGCCACCGCGGCGCCCCCACCGGCCGGGCGCGCCTGAACCCCAAGCCGCCGCCGCCCCCGGTGTGGCGCAGCCGACTGGGCTGGTCCGCCGTGATCCTGGTGGTCCTGGTGGGCCTGATCTGGCTGCTGTGGCCCCTGTTCTCCATGCTCTTCGCCGCTGCGGCCTTCGCCTACCTGCTGGATCCCGTGGTGGACAAGTTCGAGGAGCGCGGCCGCAGCCGGGAGTTCGGCATCGTCTGCATCTTCCTGGCCGCCGCGCTGGGCCTGACCGTGCTGCTGCTGGTGGTGGTGCCCTCGGTGGCCCACCAGGTCAGCGAGCTGTCCAGCAACCTGGGCGGGTACATGAAGGACCTGACGGTGCGCGCCCAGCCCTACCTCGAGTGGATCGAGGCCAACACCGGCTACGTCGTGCCCTACAGCATCGACGACCTGACCGCCGCCATCGCCCCGGCCTTGCAGGACCTGTCCCCGGACACCACCAGCCTGGTCAAGCGCATCATCACCGGGGCGCTGTCCAGCTCCCTGCAGCTGGTCCTGACCATCTTCAACCTGACCCTGCTGCCGGTCTTCGTGTTCTTCATCCTGCGGGACTGGGACCGCATGGTGGCCCGGGTCGGCGGCCTGATCCCCCAGCGCTACCACGCTGTGGCCTTCCCCCTGGTCGAGCAGATCGACGGACGGCTGGCGGGGTTCGTGCGCGGGCAGATCACGGTCTGCATGATCCTGGCGGTGCTGTACAGCGCGGGGCTGTGGCTGTTCACCGGTATCGACATGCCGTTTGTCGTGGGCGGGCTGGCGGGCCTGCTGTTCATCGTGCCCTACCTGGGCACCGCCACCGGCATCCTGCTGGGCTCCCTGCTGGCCGTGCTGCAGTTCGGCTTCGACTGGCACATCCTGGCGGTCTGGGCCGTGTTCGGCGGCGTGCAGCTCATCGAGGGCTTCGTGCTGACGCCGTACATCGTGGGCGACAGCACCGGCCTGTCCCCCCTGGTGGTGATGATCGCCCTGATCGTGGGCGGCAGCCTGCTGGGGGTCTGGGGCATGCTGCTGGCCATCCCCATCACCGCGGCCCTGTCCGTGCTGCTGGGCGCGCTCATCGAGCACTACCGCAAGAGCGGGTTCTTCAACGACTAGACGGCGCGCGCTGGGCCGGGAGCGGCACCTTCACGCCGTCGCGGGTGGCCACGACCCCCTCGCGGGGCAGGCGGGCGAGCACCCGGTCGTAGAGGCTCAGCAGGCGCTCGTCCTGGATCAGCCGGGTCTCGCTGTGGGTGATGGGGGCCCGGAACTCCACCCAAGGGTGCTCGTCGGTGTTGGCGGGGGCGGTCCCCGTCGGCCGCCAGTCCCCCAGCAGCTGGGCCAGGGGCAGCGCGCGGGAGGCGGCCCGCGGGGCCGCGCGGGACAGCAGGGCCTGCTGCCGCTGGTCGAGCACCGCGAGGTCCACGGTGAGCGGGGCCTCCGAGCCCATCACGCAGATCAGGGGCCAGCGCACGCTGGTGTCCCCCCACCAGACCGTGGTGGTCGGGAAGGTCTCGGCGAAGCCGTCGAGGATGCTGTTCAGCTCCTGCTCCCCCACCTGGTACAGGGCCAGCCACAGGCAGAAGACTCCGCCGGGGGCGAGCCGAGCGCGCACCCGCTCGTAGTGCTCGACGGTGAAGAGGTAGCCGGTGCGGCTCTCCCAGGGCACCACCAGATCCGAGACCAGCACGTCGTAGCGGCGCTCGGGATCCGCCAGGGCGTGGCGGGCGTCATCGACGAGCAGGACCGTGCGGGGGTCCTCCAGCAGGTGGCCGTTCTCGGGGCCCAGCAGCCGGGCGGCCTCCACCACCTCGGGGATCAGCTCCATCACCACGATCTGTTCGACAGACGGGTGATCCAGGGCCGAGGAGGCCGTGATGCCCGTGCCCATGCCAAGGAAGCCCACCGTGCGGGGGGCCGGGTGCAGCAGCATGGGCAGGTCCCCCTGCCACAGCTCCCGGGCCATGGGCTTCGAAGATCCCATGCTGTAGTAGAGGTTCTGCACGATGGCCGCGTGGCCGGTCTGGGGGTCGCGCTCGAGGTCGGTCCAGCCATAGGCCCCCTCCCAGCGCTGCACGATGGCGGGATCGGCAGCCAGGGCCTGGTCCGCGTGACCGCGCACGGCCATGAACGCACCCGCGCTCGCCAGCAGCACCCCGACACCCAGGACCCCCAGCGCGGGACCGCGGCGGGCCAACACCACGCCGGTGACCGCCACCAGCGCCACCAACACCACGAAGCCACCCCACAGCCCCAGGGCGGGCAGCAGCAGGAAGCTGGCCACCAGGGCCCCGGCGACCCCGGACAGGGTGCTCACGGTGGTCATGCGGCCCACCAGTCGAGCCCCGGCACCACCGCCAGCGCCCAGGGCCCGCCAGCTGGCGGGCAGCAGCACGCCCAGGGCCAGCAGGGGCGGCCCGGCCACGATGAACACGAAGCCGAAGGCCCCGGCCATGTAGCTGGCGAAGCCACCGCCGATGCGGGCGTAGTCCAGCTCTCCGACCAACAGGAAGACCACAACGGAGGCCGGCGCGAGCACACCCGCCGCCACCGCCGCGGCGCGGGCCAGCGTCATGGCCTCGAGCTTCAGCCAGCCCACAAGCCAGGCGGCCACAGCCAGGCAGCACAGGGCCACGCCCACCACCAGGCCGAAGGTGTAGGTGCTGTTGTGGAAGACCAGGGCGAACAGCCGGGTGTAGAGCACCTCGAGGGCCATCACCGAGAAGCCCGCCAGGGCCACGGCCCCGGTCCAGCGCGGGTTCCAGCCGGGATCGGCGGACGGGGTCTTCGCGCACTCCGGAGGCGGCCTGCCCCGGGCCAGCCCCAGGGCCGCGAAGCCACAGGCGGCGGAGATGGCCGCGGCCAGCCAGGTGCTGCGGGCGACCCCGACCACCACCAACAGGAACGCCAGCCCCGCGCCCACGCCCACCAGAGCCCCGGCGGTGTTCAGGCCGTAGAACGACGCCGTGCGGCGTCCGTCACCGGGCCCGCCGCGCTCGAGCCACTCCGAGATGAAGGGCAGGGTGGACCCCATGGCGGTGGTGGCCGGCAGCAGCAACAGGAAGCAGAGCGCGAAGCCCAGGGCCCCAGCCAGCCCGGCGCCGGCACCCCCGAGCAGCGCCCCCACGCCAGCCGCCTCGAGCCCCCGCAGCAGCAGGGGCACCAGCGCCGCCCAGCCCGCCACACACAGCTCCGCCGCACCGTAGGCCCGCAGCGGGCGGGTCACCACGAGGCGGCTGGCGAGCAGGTAGCCGATGGCCAGCCCCGCCATGTAGGCGGCCAGCACGATGGAGGCCGACTGGGCCGTGTGCCCCAGCAGGTTCCCCACCAGCCGGGACCAGGACAGCTCGTAGACCAGGCTCGAGAAGCCGGTCGCGAAGAACAGCAGCGCCAGGATCCAACGGGGAGGGATGGCGGCCTCGGGGCGGTGGGACGGTGTGCGGATCAGCCAGCGTCGAGCTGCTTGACCAGGGTCTTGGGGGCGCAGGCCCGGTAGCTCTCCACCACCCAGTCCTCGAGGGGCACTGGCGGCGGCGCATCGTGGGGGAAGTTCATGGTGACCCAGCCAAACTTGCCGACCACGACCCGGGGATCGCCGGTGGCCTCGGCAGCCTCGAGGGAGTCGGTGAGCTTGACCATCACCCGGACGCTGTCCCCCTTCTCACCCACGAACAGGAAGTTCTTCTTGCGAGCTTTGAAGGCGCGGTTGACGCAGGAGCTCCCCTCGCCGACCTCGGGCAGGGCGACCGCGGCCGCGCGGAGTTGCTGGCTGATGGGGTGGGCGAACTGGTCCATGCTGCGCTCCGTGGGTGAGGGCCAGGAACGTATCAGGGTGTCCAGCAGGTCGTTGGTGGGCGGTCGAAC
>CAYZVO010000027.1:0-25086 GCA_964481655.1 uncultured Enterobacterales bacterium
CCCGGCACCACGAGGCTGACAGCTGACAGCTCCCGCACTCGACCCCCGCCTTCACCCAGGAGCCTGGTTACGCAGCGCCCCATGACCCAACTCCCCCTCATCGACTGCCACTGCCACCTCGATCGGCGGGTGCTCGCCCACGGCGCCGTCCAGCTGCGCGCCATGCTCGACCGCTGTCGGGAGCAGCACATCGAGGCCATGGTGGTCTCGGTGGACTGCTCCGGCGGCCTGCCGGAGCACGACATCGACGCGCTGGGCGCCCTCTTCGACGCACACGGCGTGCAGCTCGGGGTCAGCCTGGGCTTCATGCCCCCCACCCGCAGCCAGGACCTGCCCTCGGCCCTCGAGCGCCAGGCCCTGGCCGCGCGCACCATCTCCGCGCTGGCGGATCACCCCCGGGTGGTCGGCCTGGGCGAGGTCGGGCTCGACTACTACTGGCCCGTGGTCGCCCTGGTCCGCGAGGGGCAGCTCGAGGCCCTGGACAGCGGCGATCCCCCCCCGCCCGACGCGGCCTGGCATCTGCCGGACTTCCAGGCCTATCGCCAGCTTCAGCTCACCATCTTCGAGCGCTGGATCGCCCTGGCGCACCAGCTCGAGCTGCCCCTGGTGATCCATGAGCGCCTGGCCCACCCCGACACCGTGGCCCTGCTCGAGGCGGGCCCGCTGGCCCCCGAGCGCGTGATGTTCCACTGCTTCGGCGGGGGACCCGAGCAAGCCCAGGCCGCCGCGGCCCGGGGTTCCGTCGTCTCCATCCCCTCGAGCATCGTGATCCGTCAGCGCTACCGGGACGTGGCCGCGGTCACCCCCCTCGATGCCATGGTCATCGAGACCGACAGCCCCTACCACTCGCCCATCGTGGGCCTGTGGAAGCGGGCGCGCCAGGCGGCCCTGGCCGAGGTGGAGCTGCAGCGCGTGTCCAAGAAGCGCCGGGAGAAGGTCGTCAACCAGGCTCGGGACACCTGGCTGAACTCGGCCCTGGCCGAGGATCTGCCTGGCCTGGTGTTCCGGGGAGAGCGCGATGGCGTGCCCTGGGAGCGCTCGGGACTGGAGCACTTCCGATCCTCCAAGGCCCGCTACCTCAACGAGCCCACCTTCGTGCGCTTCGCGGCCCGGGAGATCGCGGCCCTGCAGGGTCGGGAGCTCGCCGAGGTCCAGCGCGCCCTCACCGCGCGCTCCCGTGGTTTCTTCGGGCTGGATGCGGCCAGCCTCGGCGGTGCATAGGCTCCCTCCATGCTCCGCCTCCTGCTGACCTCGCTCTTCGCCCTGGTCCTCGCCAGCCCGGCGCTGGCCCGCGACGCCCTCGAGCCCCTCGAGCTCCGCGACGTGGACGACGCCTACGCCCGGTGGCTCGAGCAGCATCCACCCCCCACCGAGCCCCACCCGCGGGACGCCTACCACCTGCTCGAGGAGGTCCACGCGGAGCTGGGCGCGCAGGTGGAGCGTCGGCCGCACATGGTGCGCCCGTTCATGGCTGGCCGCAGCATCGAGTCGCGCCCCATCTGGGGCTACCGCGTGGCGGACCCGGAGCACCCGGTGACCCACCGGGTGTTGGTCTTCGGCGGCATCCACGCCCTCGAGTGGATCTCCACCGAGGCCACGCTGGGCTTCACCCAGTGGTTCATCGAGCAGCCGGTGCCCGGGGTCGAGCTGGTGGTGATCCCGATCCTGAACGTCGACGGACGCCGTCGGGCCGAGAAGGACGTGCTCGCGGGCGAGGACCGCTTCCACCGTGGCAACCACCACAAGGTCGATCTCAACCGGGACTTCGCCGTCCACCACGAGTCCACCAGCCTGTGGCGCCACATCCTCCCCGGCTTCCACCAGGCCTCGCCGGCGCCGCTGTCCCAGCCCGAGTCCCAGGCCATCGATCGCCTCGCGGGTCTGGGGCACTACGACCTCGCGGTCAGCCTGCACAGCTTCGGGGGCTTCCACTACCTGCCCTGGTCCGGGAGCTGGGAGCGCCCCCCCGACTGGCCCGCGCTCCACGAGCTCGGGTACGCGATGGCGGCGGGGCAGGGGGCCTACGCCTACCGGGTGCTGCAGCTGTCCCGCTGGGGCTTCTTCTTCCGGGCCCAGGGCTCGGAGATCGACCACCTCTACGGCGCCCACGGCATCCCGTCGGTGTTGGTGGAGTGCAGCCGCACGGGGCTCTCCCCGTTTCGGCCGCGGGAGTGGACCAGCTACTTCCTGCGTTACAACCCGGCCGATCCCCGCCGGCACGTGCGGGAGCTCGTCGGGGCCCTGCGCGGGGGCGTGCTGCACGTCGTGAACGAGCAGTAGACGCGGCGATCGGCTATACCGCGCGACGCTTCTTGACCCCTCTGTGGGCGGTGAATATCCGTGTCCGCCGCGAACCAGAGGTCTGGAGGGAACCCTCATGATCGAAGTCAGTGGACTCACCCGGTACTACGGTGAGACCAGAGCCATCGAAGACCTGAGCTTCAGCATCGGGGCCAACGAGATCGTCGGCTTCCTGGGGCTCAACGGAGCGGGCAAGACCACCACGCTCAAGATCCTGGCCGGATTGCTGCACCCCACCTCCGGGTCGGTGCGCATCGAGGGCGAGGATCTGTTCGGTGGTTCGCTCGACACCCGTCGCCACATCGGCTTCCTGCCGGAAGTCGCCCCCCTCTACACCGAGATGCGCACCCGGGACTACCTGCGCTTCCTCGGCGAGCTGCGGGGCATGGGCGGCGCCGAGCTGGACCGCGCCATCACCGAGGTCGCCGAGCGCACACACTGCGCCGAGTGCCTCGACGTGGTCATCGCCACGCTGTCCTACGGCTACCGCAAGCGCGTGGGCATCGCCCAGGCGATCCTGCACAAGCCCCGCTGGGTCATCCTCGATGAGCCCATCGGCGGGCTGGACCCCGTGCAGATCGTGGGCATGCGCAAGGTGATCGCCAACCTGCGCGACAGCTGCACGGTGCTGGTGTCCAGCCACATCCTGTCCGAGGTCTCCCAGACCTGCGACCGCCTGCTGATCCTCAAGCAGGGGCGCCTGGTGGCCGAGGGCAGCGAGCAGCAGCTCTCCCACATCGCCGAGCACGCCAGCTCCCTGCGGGTGCAGCTGCGCATGACCCCGGCCGACTTCGAACCGGTGGTCGGCGCCACCGGCCTGGTCAAGGACGCCTCCATCCTGCGCACCGAGGGTGACCTGGTCACCGCTCGCGTGGACCTCACCGGCGACCACCGCGAGGCCTTCGTGGCCGCGCTGGTGCAGGCCGGCGTGGGCGTGCGTCGGGTCGAAGACGCCGAGGCCGAGCTCGAGGACATCTTCCTCGAGCTGACGTCCAACCCTTCCCAGAAGCTCGAGTAGGAGGCTGGCATGAGAGAAGCGCTGCTGATCGCCCGCCGGGACTTCCAGGCCTACTTCAACACCGCCTGGGGCTACGTGGTCCTGGCCGTCCTGTTGCTCATCCACGGGCTGTTGTTCAACGCCCTGGCCATGGAGTCCAAGGCCAAGTACTCGGCCGACGTGCTCGAGGAGTTCTTCTACCTCTCCTCGGGCTTCACGATGATCGCCGCGATCATCCTGACCATGCGGCTGTTCGCCGAGGAGCGCTCGAGCGGCACCATGGTGCTGCTGGACACCGCCCCGGTGCACACCATCCAGGTCGTGCTGGGCAAGTTCCTGGCCGGGCTGGGCATCATCATGGTCCTGCTGGCCCTGTCCACCTACATGCCGGCCCTCATCTTCGTCAACGGCAAGGTGAGCCTCGGGCACATCGCCTCTGGCTACCTGGGCCTGACCCTGCTGGGGGCGGCGGTGGTGGCCATCGGCACCTGGGGTAGCTCCCTGACCCGCATCCAGTTCGTCGGCGGCGCCATCGCCGGCGTGGTCACCGCGGTCCTCGTGCTGGCCTGGGCCCTGGGCAAGGTCAGCGATCCCCCGCTGGCCGAGATCACCTCCTACATGTCGCTGTTCGACAAGCACTTCCAGCCCTTCATGCAGGGCCGGTTGAACACCCAGAGCGTCGTGTTCTACTTGTCGCTGGTCTTCGCCTTCCTCTTGCTCGCCGTGCGCAGCCTGCGCGGCAGGAGGTGGTGATGTTGCCCGCGACCTTCCTGACCGTCGGCGCCTTCATCGCCCTGTTCCTGGGCGAACGCACCTTCGGCGACAGCGGCATGTCCCGCTGGATCCTCGACGCCATCGGCCTCGCCGCTCTGCTGACGGCCCTCGTCCTGCGCGTCCGCGACCACCAGTCCGCCACCGGCGCCTACCTGCGCCGGGCCCTGCGCGGCTCCATCCTCTTCAGCCTGCTCGCCGTCACCGGCCTGCTGGTCTACCTGCTGGGCACCGACCTGGTGGTCGACGCGCTGGGCTTCGAGGATCAGCTGGCCGGGCGCTGGCAGGTGGCCCTCGGCTGCCTGTGGCCCATCATCGTGGCCGCGGGCCTGCTGCCCACCGTGCTGGTGGACCGCGCCATCGCGGCCTCCCCCGCTGCGCCCCATCCCGAGCGGCTGCGCTCGGCGGTGGACACCGGCCTCACCACCGTCCTGGCCATCGCCCTGCTGTTCCCGCTGAACTGGCTGGCCCAGGACATGAACCACCGCTGGGACTTCGCCTACTTCAAGACCACCGAGCCGGGCACCGCCACCGCCGCGGTCATCGAGAACCTCGATGAGCCCATGGAGGTGGTGCTCTTCTTCCCCACCTCGAGCGACGTGGGGCGCGAGGTGCTGCCCTACTTCGAGGCGCTGGCCGGCCCGAACCTGAGCGTCGAGCTGGTGGACCACGCCCTCGAGCCTGTGCTCGCCAAGGAGCTCAAGGTCCGCGACAACGGCCACATCGCCTTCGTGCAGGGTGAGCACAGCGAGACCCTCAAGATCGGCGACGACATCGACAAGGCCCGCCGCACCCTCAAGAAGCTCGACAGCGAGGTCCAGAAGACCCTGCTGTCCATGGCCAAGGGCGAGCGGGTGGCCTACGTCACCGCCGGCCATGGTGAGCTCGACTGGCGGGGCTCCAAGGGCCCCGACGCCAAGATCTCCCTGCTCAAGAAGCTGCTCGAGGCGCTGAACTACAAGGTCGAGACCCTCTCCATCGGAGAAGGCCTGGCCACCGCGGTGCCCGACGACGCCTCCATGGTCATGATCCTGGGCCCCACCGACGCCTTCCTCGAGGCCGAGGTCGAAGCCCTCGAGGCCTACCGGGCCGGCGGCGGCAGCCTGCTGATCGCCCTCGAGCCGACGCTCCAGGAGGACCGCGATCTGGGCCTGGACCCGCTGCTGTCCACCCTGGGCGTCCAGTACTTCCCCACCACCCTGGCCATCGACGATGCCCAGGGCTTCCTGCCCATCTACGGCGGCCTCATCGACCGCCAGAACCTGGGCACCAACCGCTACTCGAGCCACGAGAGCGTCACCACCCTGTCCAAGAACCGCCGCGCGGCCTGGATGGTCTTCCCCGGCACCGGCTGGTTCGAGGAGACCGAGCAGCACGTGGGCAAGGTCACCGCCACCGTGCGCACCCAGGCCCAGACCTGGGACGACCAGGACTTCGACTTCGAGTTCGACGAGGACACCGAGGCTCGCAAGGTGCGCGACATCGCCCTGGTGGCCAGCGGGCCCGCCAGCGGTGACACGGAGTACCGCGCCGTCCTGATGGGCGACGCCGGCTTCGCCACCGACCTGGTGCTGCCCAACAAGGCCAACGCACAGTTCGTCATCGACGCCACCAACTGGTTGCTGCGGGACGAGGAGCTGTCGGGCACGGTCAACGACGAAGAGGACATCAAGATCGTGCACAGCAAGGAAGGCCAGGGGATGCTGTTCTACGGCACCACCTTCCTGGTGCCGCTGGCGCTGGGCATCTTCGGCTTCGTCCGCGTGCGCATCCGCCGCAAGTCGCGCAAGGGGGTCTCATGAGCCGCAGCTTCTGGATCTACTCCGGGGTCCTGGTGGCCCTGCTCCTGGCCGCCTGGCTCCGCTGGACCGGCGTCTTCTCCGCCGACGAAGAGTCCGGCGCCGACGCCGTGGTCATCCTGCGGGCCGAGGCCGACGACATCGAGCGCATCGCGTTCCACAACGACAAGCTCGACGTGGTCATCACCATGAAGGACGACGAGCTGGGCCGCTACCCCTGGGTCGAGCTCGACGAGCGCAAGAAGAAGCCCAAGCCGGTGGTGCAGGACGAGATCGTGGACGCGGCCGAGGGTGACGAGGATGCCCCCGTCGAGGGCGACGAGGCGGTCGCAGATGACGCCGCTGTCGAGCCCACCGAGGACGCTCCTGCGGCCGACGAGCCCGCCGATGAGCCCGAAGAGGAAGAGTGGGAGATCGAGCTGGTCTCCTCCACCTTCAAGGGCGGCGACGCCATCACCAAGCTGCTCGGCAAGCTCGCGCCCCTCGAGGCCGTCCGCGCCCTGGGCGAGGTCAGCCCCGACAAGCTCGCCGATCTCGAGCTCGAGGCCCCCGAGTCCTGGATCGAGATCACCCGCCGGGGCAAGGTCCGGAAGCTCGAGGTGGGCGGCGAGGCCTACGGCACCCGCGACTTCTACGTGCGGGACGTGGAGACCGGCAAGTTCTACCTGGTGGACGCCGACGTCTTCCGGCCCCTCAAGTACGCCAAGAGCCGCCTGCCCGACCGGCGCCTCTCGGATCTCGAGCGCGAGGACATCGCCCAGGTGGTGCTGCAGGCCGAGACCGGCCGCGTGGAGATGATCCACCAGAACCGCCAGGACAAGGACGCGGCCTACTGGGCCAACCCCTCCGATCCCGAGGCCACCGTCGAGCTGTACGCCAACTGGCTCGACAAGGCTCTGCGGCTCAAGGGCCTCAAGTACGTCCAGGACGACGAGCGGCCCGAAGACCTCGAGCCGGCCTTCGAGGTCAGCTTCGTGCCCGAGGACGGCGCGGCCCACACCCTGAGCGTCTTCGAGCAGGTGGACCCCGAAGGTGGCGAGTCCAGCTGGTACGCCAGCTCCGAGTTCACCCGCGGCCTGCTCGAGCTGCACCGGGTCCTGGCCAGCGAGGCCGCCCAGGACGTCGCCGACGTCATCGAAGCCCAGCCGGGCGACGAGCCCATCGACATCGACGAAGAGGCGCTCGAGACGCTCTCACCCTGACAGCGTCGCGCTCTGGGTTCACCACAGAGGACACAGAGAACACCGAGGCTGCCGCCTGCAACGCTTGTCGTGGGCGGCGCTTGTTGTCGAGAGGGGAGTGGTGGTTCTTGCGACGCCCTTTGGGTCGCTGCCGCTCCTGGCCCGCGTCGTTGGTGGACGACCCGTCCTCCACCACCTCGCGCGTCGTCGGCGTTCAGGAGTAGGTGAGGCCGCACGCATGGAGCGGCAGCGCGATCTCAGCCCCCGCCCAGCGCCGCTCCCCCTCAACGCCTGTCTCCACCCATCGCTCGAACGGAGCGGAGCCTCCGCGTCCTCCGCGCGCTCCCTGTGAATTCAGCTGCCGCTACTCTTCCCGCAGCTGCACGATGACGACGGTGACGTTGTCGTCGCCGCCGGCGTCCAGGGCCGCGCGGACCAGGGCGTCGGGGAGCTCGGGGGCGTCGTGGGCCTGGAAGATGGCGGTCAGCTCGTTGTCGTCCAGGGGATCGGTGAGGCCGTCGGAGCAGAGCATGAAGATGTCGCCGCCGACCACGGGACGGGTGGAGGTGTCCGGCTCGACGGGGCCGTGGAAGCCCACGCTCTGGGTGAGGATGTTCTTGTGGGGCACCACCCGGGCCAGGTCGGGGGTGATGCGCCCGGCGTCCAGCTCCATCTGCACCACGGTGTGGTCCCGGGTGAGGCGCTGCAGGCGGCCGCCCCGGTACATGTAGATGCGGGAGTCGCCCACGTGGGCCAGGTGCGCCATGCCGTCTTCGATGAGCAGCAGGCACAGGGTGGTGCCCATGCCGGCGTAGCTGGGGTTGGCCAGCGCTTCCTGGCGGATGCGGAGGCTGGACTGGTTCATGGCGTAGCGCATGCGCTCCCGGAGCATGTCCGGGTAGTCCTCGACCACGCGGTCCAGTCGGGTCTCATCTGGATCCAGCTCACCGAGGATGATGTCGCGGACGGTCTCCACCGCCAGCTGCGCCGCGATCTCGCCGGCGGCGTGGCCGCCCATGCCGTCGGCCAGCAAGAACAGGCATTCATCCTCGCGAACCGCGAAGAAGTCTTCGTTCTGTTCCCGGACGGGGCCAGGGTCGGTCAGGGCGTAGGCTTCGGCGCGCATGCGGCCCCCTTGCGGGCTGCCCGGGTCGGGGCGTGGAGTTCGGCTCTTGCTCTCGGAACCGCCTGTCATTAACGCAACAGATGGGCCCGGGCCGCCGCCCTCGGCCGCCCCGCAGCTCCCACACTCCCTCGATCGCCCGAAAGCCTCGCTCCAACAAGGACTCCAGGCAGACCCTTGGCCCCCCGCTTCCCCTCCACGGACCCTGGTGTCGGCGATCGCGTCGGCCGCTACCAGATCACCGGCCTGCTCGGCCGGGGTGGAATGGCCGTCGTCTACGCGGTGAAGCACCTGGACAGTGGTCGGGCCTACGCCCTCAAGCTGTTGCTGGGCCACGTCGGCGGCGAAGAGGTCCGCGAGCGCTTCGAGCGGGAGTTCCGCGCGCTCTACCAGCTCGATCACCCCAACGTGATCCGGGTGCACGAAGCCGGCCTCATGGGACAGCGCCCCTTCTACGTGATGGAGCTGCTGGCGGGCCACGATCTCAAGCGCGAGATGGAGCTGTGGCAGGATCTGTCCCTCTCCGAGCGCTTCCGCCGGGCCGAAGACGTGCTGCTCCAGGTCTCCGCCGCCCTGGCCCACATCCACACCCGGGGGCTGGTGCACCGGGACATCAGCCCCTCGAACGTCTTCGTGCTGCACACCGGCGACGTCAAGCTGATGGACTTCGGGGTGGTCAAGGAGCCCGGCACGGATCTCACCTCCGTGGGCGAGCTGGTGGGCACCGTGGCCTACATCGCCCCCGAGCAGTTCACGGGCGAGCGGGTCGATGAGCGCGCCGACCTCTACAGCCTGGGCGCGGTGCTCTACGTGATGCTCACCGGCCGGCGGCCCTTCCACGCCCGCACCCTGGCCGGCTACCTCGAGAAGCACATGCACCGCGCGCCGCGGCCTCCCAAGGAGGTGGTGCCCTCGCTGCCCGACCACCTCAACGAGGCCTGCCTGCGCCTGCTGGCCAAGGCCCCCGCGGACCGCTTCGCCTCCGCCAACCACCTGCTGCACTACATCAAGCAGGGGGCGCCCATCAGCGCCGACATCAAGGGTGGCCGCTGGCCCCTGCGCACCGTGGGCCGCGCCAGCGAGCTCGCCCAGCTGCGCGAAGCCGTCTCGGCCCTCCAGGCCGGGCGCGGTGGCGTGCTGCTGATGGAAGGCGCGGCGGGCTCCGGCAAGACCCGCCTCATCGACGACATCTCGGCCCACGCCCGCGAGCGGGGCGTGCCGGTCTTCACCGGCGTGTGCCGTCGTGGTGGTGGTCGCGCCTTCTCCGGCTTCGCCCAGCTCTACGATCTGCTGGTCGCCGAGAGCGAGCAGCCCCCGGCCGAGATCCTGGGCAGGGTGTTCAGCGCCGAGGAAGAGGGCAGCTCGTCGGCGCCCGTCGAGCGCTACGCGGCCTTCGCGGCCTTCCTCGAGCTCGTGCGTGCCCAGGGCGCGGCGGTGGTCGTGCTCGAGAACCTGCAGCGGGCCGACGCCAGCTCCCTGGCGCTGACCGAGTACCTGGTCCGCAACATGCTGGGCCTGGCTGACGACCCCATCCTGTTCGTGCTGTCCCGCTGGCCCGTGTCCGACGGCCCCGACCCGTTGACCAACCTGGTCTCGGGTGAGACCACCGGCGTCGAGGTCCAGCGCATGGCGCTGGGGCCCCTCGAGGTCGCCGCGGTCGAGGACCTGCTGCTGTCCATCGTGCCCGGCGATCGCAACGCCTCGGCCCTGGCCCGCCGGGTGCACCGCGAGGGCGAGGGCAACCCCCACTTCATCGTGGAGATGATCCGCGGCTTCGTGGACGAGCGGGTCATCCAGGTCGATGACCACGGCTTCGCTCGCCTGCGCAAGGACATCGGCGAGATCACCCGCTCCGGCCTGCCGCTGCCGCTGTCCCTGCGGCACGCCCTGCGCGAGCGGCTCGAGCCCATCTCGGACGAAGCGCGCCGCGTCGGGGTGGTGGTGGCCATCGCCCGCCAGGAGGTGGGGCTCGATCTCATCTGTCGGGTCACCGGCATGGACGAGGACGAGCTGTACGAGGTGGTCGACGAGCTGGTCGAGGCCGGCGTGGTCCGCTACCGCCGGGTGGGTGAGGACGAACGCCTCGACATCTCCCAGTCCGGGCTGCGGGACGTGCTGCTGGACAGCCTCGACACCGCCGAGCGCATGCGGCTGCACCGCGCCATCGGCAAGGTCCTCGAGCGGCTGTGGCGCGGGCGCCTGGGGCCCGTGCTCGAGGTCATCGCCTGGCACTTCGAGCAGGGGGAGCTCCCCGCCAAGGCCTACCCCTACCTGGTGCGCGCCGGCGAGCACCTGATGTCCCGCTCGCTGATGACCGAGGCGCTGACCGCCTTCGACCGGGCCCTGCGCCTCGAGTCCGTGGCCCGGGAGTACATGCTGTTGGACGAGTCGGACCGGGCGCTGGCGCGCCTGCTGCTCGCCCGCAGCCGGGCCTTCGCCCACATCGGGCGCTGGGAAGAAGCCGACAGCGAGGTCCACACGGCCCACCGCATCGCGGGGGAGCTGGACGACCAGCGCCTGCTGGCGCAGACCCACTACGAGCTGGGCACCATGCACCGGCGCCACACCGATCTGGACGCCGCCGACGAGCACTTCACCCAGTCCCTCGAGCTGTCCCGCAAGGTGGGCGACGCCTCCCTCGAGATCGCGTCCATCAACCGCAAGGGCGGCCTCCGCTGGGCCTGCGACGATCTCGACGGCGCCAAGCGGGCCTGGATCCAGGTGCTGGCGCTGGGGGAGACCACCCAGGATCGGCGCTCGGTCGCCGCAGGCTACGGCGGCCTGGGGCTGATGGCCATCTGTCGCGGCCAGAGCGCCGAGGCCCGTCGGTACCTCGAGCAGGCCTGCCGGGAGTACGAGGCCCTCGGCGCGGTCGATGCCCTGATCATCACCCGCATCAACCTCATCGAGCTGTACCACCTCACCGGCAACCTCCGGCGGGGGCTCGAGCTGGCCGACAAGGCCGTGGCGCAGTCCCGGGAGATCCGGCACGAGGAGGGCGTGGCCCTGGGGCTGCGCTACCGCGCCATGATCCTGGTGGATCTGGGCCGGCTGGCCGAGGCCACCTCCCACGTCGAGGACGCCCTCGCCCGGGTCTCCGAGCAGGGCAACGTCGAGGAGCAGCTGGGGTGCTTCGCGTCCCTGGCCCGCATCTCGGTGTACCGCCGCGACTGGGACGCCGCGGCCCACTGGCTCGACAAGGCCGAGCCGCTGCTGTTCCGCTACGACCTCGAGGGCATCGCCCCCATCCTCCACGGCTGGCGGGCCCGGGTCTGCGCGGAGCGGGACGATCTCGAGGGCTGCCGCGCGGCCATCGAGCGCTCCGACGCCCTGGACGTGCGCCGCTGGTCGCTGCACCTGGTGCGCTCGGACCTCACCATCGCCCGGGCCCTGGCGCGGGCGGGGCTGATGGCCGAGGCGCTGGTGCGGGTCGAGCAGGCCCTGCAGCGGGCCGACGCGGCGGGCTACCGCTTCTACACCTTCAAGGCCCGCAAGCTGCTGGCCGACATCGTGCAGGACCCCGCGGACGCCGACCGCCACGCCCGCATCGCCAAGGCCCTGGCGCGCTCCCTCGCCGCCAACCTCGCCCGCACCGACGCGTCATCGTTCCTCGAGCGCCACGGGTTCTCCTAGCCCCCGAGCCTCCCCGCTGATGGCCGAGGGCTGACCTCCGACAGCTTGGGCCGGCCGCGTCGCTGATGTACGCTGTTCACTCACGTGCGCCCCGTGCGCGCAGAGGTCTGTCGTGAGCGAAGTCGAGCTGCCGGCTGTCGGAGAGCTGCTGGGGCCCTACCGGGTCCTCGACGAGCTGGGTGCGGGCGGCATCGCCACGGTCTACCGGGCGGTGGGGCCCGGCGGCGAGCAGGTGGCGGTCAAGGTGCTGCACCCCAGCAAGCTGGACAGCAAGGAGGTCCACCGCTTCCAGCGCGAGATCGACACCCTGCGCAGGGTGGACCACGAGAGCATCGTGCGGCTGCACCAGGGGGGGGAGACCGGCGGGCTGCCCTGGCTGGCCATGGAGCTGGTCGATGGCGGCGACGTGGCACAGCTCATCGACCGCTGGCGCCGCGAGCCCCCGCCGGATCGCTGGGCGCAGGTGGAGCACATCCTGCGCTCCCTGTGTTCGGCCCTGGCCTACCTGCACGAGCAGGGCATCGTCCACAGGGATCTCAAGCCCTCCAATGTGCTGCTGTCCAGCAGCGGCGCTGTGAAGCTCACCGACTTCGGCGGGGTCAAGGACCCCAACGCCTTCGAGACCCAGCTCACGGTGGCCGGGCGCCTGGTGGGCACCGTGGTGTTCATGGCCCCCGAGGTCATCACCGGCGAGGCCATGGGGTCCCGCCAGGACCTCTACAGCCTCGGGGCGGTGCTCTACACCCTGCTCACCCTCCAGCCACCCGTGCAGGCGTCCACCATCGCCGGCTACCTCACCCGGCACCTGACCGCGCGACCCGTGCTGCCCTCGGAGCGCGATCCGGGCGTGCCACGGCGGCTCGAGCGCATCTGCATGCAGCTGCTGCAGAAGGAGCCGGGGCGGCGACCAGCGTCGGCCCAGGCGGTGCTCGAGGCCCTGGACCGCCCCGAACGATCCGACGGGCTCCAGCTGCAGGGGCGCGATGAGCTGCTGGAGAAGCTGCTGGAACGCAGCCGGGTCCAGCGCCTGGCCTCGGGCGGCATGCTGCTGCTCGTGGGGCCCCGGGGCAGCGGGCGGTCCTCGCTGCTGGCCGCCCTCGACGACCGCCTCGAGTCCGAGGAGGTGCCCGTGGCGCGCTGCGCCGTGGGCTCCGTCGTGGCCACCCTGCTGGCGCGCACGGGCGGCGACCCGGAGCTCGAGGGCGAGGCCGCGGCCGAGCATGTGGCCCAGGCCCTGGCCGGGCAGCCGCTGGTGCTGCTGGTGGACGACGCCGACCGGCTCGAGCCCGGCGAGATCAAGCTGCTCACCCGCCTGCTGCGCGAGGGCTTCCTGGCCCGCGCCGACGCCCTGCTGCTGATCCTGAGCTGCCAGCCACGCAGCGTCGAGGGGCACGAGCTGCTCTCCGGCCTGTCCACCGGCCTGGCCCCCGAGCGCGTCGAGGTCGAACCCCTGGCCCGAGACGCGGTGGTGGAGCTGCTCAAGGATCGCGGCATGCCCGCCGGCGCCTCGGCGGTGCTGGGCCGACGCCTGCACCGCGAGCTGGGGGGCCTGCCCGGTGAGGTGTCCGATCAGATCGACGCCCTGGTCCGCGCGGGCTGGCTCGAGCCCCGCCCCGGTGGGCGCCTGCACCCGGCCCGCCCCGTGCCCGAGCTGCGCACCGAGGAGCTCCCGATCCCGGAGGCCTTCGTCAAGGACGTGGTGCTGCGCTTCGGGCGCCTGCCGGAGCTGTCCCGGGCCACCCTCGAGCTCATCGCGGTGGTGGGCGAGCCGGTGGTCACCCGCCAGCTGGCCCGGGCCTCGGGCAACCCGGCCAAGCAGGTGCGCGAGCAGGTGCTGCGCCTCGAGCGCTCCGGCTGGGTACGCCGCGAAGAGGGCCAGCTGGACGACAGCGTCGAGCTGCTCAGCCCGCGGGCCCGGTCGGTGATCTACGAGCGCATCGAGCCCTCGCGGCGCGCCGCCTTGCACCTGTCCGTGGCGGACTCCTACGCTCGCATGTACGGGCGCTGGCGCCAGTGGGGGGTGGTGATCGCCCAGCACTGGCGGGCGGGGGGCCGGGGGGCCGAGGCCCTGCCCATGCTCATCGACGGGGCCTGGGAGGCCTGGGACGCCGGGGACACGCGGCGGGCCAAGGCCCTGTACCGCCAGGCCTACGACGCCCGAGACGACGCCGAGGCCGACCTGGACACCCACGAGCGGCCGCGCCTGCTGGCCAGGCTGTACCGCCTCGAGGGCGAGCTGGCCGCGGACCGGGAGGACTGGGAGGCCGCGCGGGCGGCCCACCAGCAGGCGTTGACCGCCTCGGCGCTCTCGGAGGACCGTGAGGGGCACGTGGCCGCGCTCGTGGGCCTGGGCTCCTGCCTCGAGCGGGCGGGGCAGCTCACCGAAGCCAAGGCCCGCCTCGAGGACGCGCTGCAGCGGGCCACCGGGGACGACGCCAGCTGGCTGTTGGCGGCGCCGGGGCTGGCGCGGGTGCGCCTGGCCGCCGGCGAGGAGCAGTCCTCCCTGGACCTGTGCCGGGAGCTGGTCTGGGTCGCTCAGCAGCAGGGACGCGCCGACGTCGAGCTGCGGGCTCAGCTGGGACAGGGGCTGGCCGAGGCCGCCCTGGGCCTGGACGAGACCGCGGCGGCCACCCTGGCCCGGGTCGAGGACGTCCTGCGCATCCGGGACGATCGCAGCTCACTGATGCAGGTGCTCTGTGCGCAGGCCTGGCTGGTCTGGCTCGCCGGGCGCTACCGCGAGGCCCAGGACCGGGCCGGTGAAGCGGAGCAGCTCGCGCGCAGCGTGGGCGACGTGCGGCTGCTGGCGGTGGCCAGCGCTCTGCGGGCCGAGGCGCTGCACTCCCTGGGCCGCGGCAGCGACGCCCTGCGGCTCGCGCGGGAGGCGGGCAGCCTCGCGGGCGCCGAGCTCGCGCCGTCTTCGGACATGCCCAGCTCCCAGGCGCCGGGTGACCCCCGCTATCGTCGCTGGTGGATCGAGGGTTGGCAGCCACTGCTGGGGGCTGCCCGTGTGCTCATCGCTCAGGAGCAGGCGGCCGCCGTGCTCGAGTTCCTGCCCGAGCCTCCCCACGACGCGCTGCGCGCCGCCGCAAGCCCGGCCCCCATGCTCGCGGCGACCCGCGCCCGGGCGTTGGCGAGCAAGGCTCCCTCGTTCGCCCGGGACTTCCTTGGGTGGGCCCTGGACCGCCGCGAGGGGGAGGGGGGGGCGGTGTCCCTGTTGGACCTCGAGTCCGCTCGGGGTTTCATTGCGTTGGGAGAACCCGAGCTCGCCGAACAGCTGGCTGAGCGCGCGTGGTCCAGTGTGCAGGGTCCCGCCTATCTTGGGCTTCGGCTCGAGTTGGCGTTGCTGCGCTTCGGGTTGGAACAAACCTCGAAGCGCAGGGACGAGGCACTCTCTGCCGTAGATGCGATCCGCGATACGTTACCTCCAACAGACCAGACCGACCTGGTCCGTAGGGAGGAAATACGGGCTCTGTTGGGTTGAAGCCGTTAGGCTTGGGTCACTCGGCAAACACAACAACATGACCAGCCCTTTTTGGAGTGTCCATGGCTAGGCGCAAGCGTCTCAGCAAGCTCGATCCCCATGTCGACAAGCTCGGTGTGCTCCCCGATCGCGAGGTGGCAGAGCTCGCGGGTGTGACCATCAGCAACGTGCGCGCGTACCGCAAGCGTCACGGCATCCCCGCCCGGGGACGCGGCAAGCCCGCCGAGGCGTCCAAGCCAGCCAAGCCGGCGAAGCGACGCAAGTCCAAGCTGGATCCGTTCATGGACAAGGTGGGCGTGGTTCCCGACCGCGAGGTCGCGGAGCTGGCCGGCGTGTCCGCCGAGAACGTCCGCGCCTTCCGCAAGCGCCGGGGGATCCCGGCGGGCTGGCGTGGCGAAGGCGCCGCTGCCAAGGCCAAGCCGAAGGCTACAACTCCAGCTCCCAAGGTCGCAAAGCGACGCAAGTCCAAGCTGGATCCCTTCATGGACAAGGTGGGCATGGTTCCCGACCGCGAGGTCGCGGAGCTGGCCGGCGTGTCCGCCGAGAACGTCCGCGCCTTCCGCAAGCGCCGGGGGATCCCGGCGGGCTGGCGTGGCGAAGGCGCCACCGCGAAGGCCCCGGCGGCCCCGGCGGCCCCGGCGGCCCCGGCGGCTCCCGCTGCCAAGGCCCCCGCCCCGCGGCGCGCAGGTCGCACCCGTCGCGGCAAGCTCACTCCCTATCGGGAGCTGGTGGGCATCCTCCCCGACAGCCGCATCGCCCAGATGGCCGACACCGCGGCCCAGAACGTGCGCGCCTTCCGCATCCGCCACGGCATCCCCGCCCGCTGGCGTGGCGAGGGCGAGCCCCTTCCCAACGAAGACGCCATCCTGGCGCTCCACGGTGACGGTAAGGCTCCGGCTCCGGCTCCGGCTCCGGCTCCGGCGCCGGTCGTCCCCGAGCCCCCTCCGGTCCCCGCCGCCCCTGCCGCCCCCGCGGTCACCGCGCGCGAAGGCTACGTGATCACCGTCGCGACCGACGACGGGGAGCAGAGCTTCGTGGTGGTCGCCAGCGACATCGCGGACGCCGCGGAGAAGGCCGCCCGGGGTGTCGAGCGCCGCGGAATCGAGGGCCGCCTGCTGTCCGTCCGCTTCCTCGCGCAGGCGCTCGGGAACTGACACGCTGACCGGCCAAAAAACCGTTTGAATTCACGGCTCGACGGGATACTTCGCGGCCGCCTCCCGCCCGGGCTGCGGCTGCATGAGTACCCGAGACAATGAGAGCCAAGGTGATGTCCTCACCATCGGCGGACTCCAGGTCGGTCCTGGAGCCCGGATCGGGCCCTATGTCTACGAGCGGCTGGTGGGACGTGGTGGGATGGCCTGGGTGCTGCTGGCCCGGGATCCGAGCCGGCAGCCCGTGGCCCTCAAGGTCCTGCGCGCCAGCCGCCTGAACACCGGCCAGAAGCGCTTCAAGCGCGAGTTCCACGCCCTGGTCCGCATCAACCACCCCAACGTCATCCGGGTGGAGAGCTACGGCGACATCTACGGTCACCCGTACATCGCCATGGAGTACGTCGAAGGCAGCGACCTGCACCAGCTGGTGCGCTCCTTCAAGGGCATGCCCGGCCAGCTGCGGTGGAAGCGCTGCGGCCGCATCCTGGTGGACCTGTGTCGCGCCCTGGCGCACATCCATCGCCGCGGCCTGGTGCACAGGGACCTCAAGCCGTCCAACATCCTGCTGGACCCTCAGGGCCGGGCCAAGCTGACCGACTTCGGCATCGTCAAGGACCTCGACCCCAGCGCCGATCCCAACGTGTCCAACACCCTGGTTGGGACCTGGGCCTACGCCTCGCCCGAGCAGATCTGCGGTGACCCCATCGATCACCGCTCGGACCTGTACAGCCTGGGCGTCATCCTCTTCGTGATGCTCACCGGTCGCCGCCCCTTCGTCGCCAAGGACATCGCCGGCTACCTCGAGCTGCACAAGGACCACACGCCGCCCCGTCCCAGCGATCTGGTCCCCGGCGTGCCCGACTACCTCGACGAGATCTGCGTGCGCCTGATGCGCAAGGCCCCCCGCGACCGCTTCCAGTCGGCGCAGGAGGTCCTCTACAACGTCGAGCACGCCAACGAAGAGCACTCCCACTCCCTGCCGGCCCGCGCCCGCGACGACGACGAGTGGGAGCTGCCGCTGGTGGGTCGCACCCTCGAGCTGGCGAGCCTCAAGGAGGTCCTGGCCGAGCTGATGAGGGGCCAGGGCAGCGCCCTGTGGGTCCTCGGCCCGGTGGGCTGCGGCCGCACCCGGCTCATCGAGATCTGCGTCCACCAGGCCCAGCGCCTGGGCTTCCCGGTGCACATCACCCGCGCCCGCGAGTCCGCTGGCCCCTTCGGCGCCCTCGAGCGCCTCGCCGCCGAGCTCGAGCGGGACCTGGGCCCGGAGTTCCCGCCGGATCTGCGCGACGCGGTGCAGGCCTTCGGCCGCGACCAGGGCCCGGTCCAGGGCGACCTGCGCTACCGGGTCTTCGACGGCCTGCGCCTCGCCCTCGAGCGCGCCCTCGACAACGGCCCCCGGGTGGTCGCGGTGGACGATCTGCACCTGGCCCCGTCGGCGGTCTTCGATCTGCTGGCCTACATCCTGCGCACCGTCGTGGCCAAGGGAGCCCCCCTGCTGGTCCTCGGGTCCGCCCGCACCGACCTGCAGGAGTACGCCACCAAGCGCCTCTCCGACACCGGCATCCTGGGGCTCGCGCCTCGCATCCTCGAGCCCGCCTCCCTGGGCCGGGGCGACATCCAGGACCTCATCCGCCAGCTGCTCGGCGACGCCCCGGGCTCCAAGGCCCTGGCCCAGCGGCTGCACCGCGAGACCGAGGGCAACCCCCTGTTCGTCAGCCAGTTCCTGCAGACCCTCATGCAGCGGGGCGTCATCACGGCCAGCCCCTCCGGGTTGGCGCTGG
Source organism: uncultured Enterobacterales bacterium (assembly GCA_964481655.1). Classification (GTDB taxonomy): domain Bacteria; phylum Myxococcota_A; class UBA796; order UBA796; family JAFGLY01; genus CALDOK01. Next base: position 18,219 of record CAYZVO010000027.1, read on the forward strand.
CCATCGACACCGAGGAAGTGCGCGCCGGGCACCTCGAGATCCCCGCGGGGATCCGCTCGGTCCTCGGCACCCGCCTCGACGCCGTCCCCCAGGAACAGCGGGGCCTGCTCGAAGCTCTGGCCGTCAACGGCCGAGAGCTCGACCTCGACGTCCTGCTCGACGTCGTGGGCGACGACGAGGATCTGGTCCTCGACCAGCTCGACCAGCTCATGGACGCCCGCATCCTGGTGGAGCACCGCCAGGGGCCGCTGGTGAGCATCGACTTCACCCACGGCAAGTTCGGCGACATCATCTACCGCGACCTCGCGCCCGATCGCCGGGTCCGGCTGCACCGCCGGCTGGCCGCGGTCCACGAAGAGCGCTCCGGTGCCTCCGCGGCGGCCGCCGAGCTCATCGGTGAGCACTACCGGCGCGGCGGCGAGGCCGGCAAGGCCTACCTGCACCTGGCCGTGGCCGCCCAGCGCTTCCAGGAGCGCTCGCTGCAGGTCGAGGCCTGGAAGCTGTCCGAACAGGCCCTCGCGGTCGAGGACACCGCCAAGGCCGACCTGGCGCGCAACGCCTTCCGCCGCATCCGGCTCGACCTGCTGCGCACCCGCGCGGACGTGCTCTACGGCCGGGGCGAGTGGGCCCAGGCCCGGGATCTGTTCGAAGAGGCCGTGAAGCTGGCGGAGCGCTTGGCCCTCGAGGGCGAAGGCGCTCGCCTGAGCCTGGCCCTGTCCAAGACCCAGGCCCGGCTGGGCAACGAGGTCCAGAGCGACCGCCTGCTCGCCCACGCCCTCGAGGTCGGGCGCCGCATCGGGGATCGCCGCCTGGTGGCCGAGGTGCTCCAGGGCCTGTCCGCGGTCTCCTGGGACCGGGGCGACATCGAGGCCTGCAGCAAGTACTCGTCGGAAGGCCTCGTGCTGGCCGTGGGGCCGGCCCTCGAGGGCTCCCGCGCGGAGCTGCTGCTGGGACACACGGCGGTGCAGGCCTCCCTCGGCAACCTGGTCGAGGCCACCGAGGGCCTCACCGAGGCCGAAGTCATCCTCAAGAAGCTCGGCCTCAAGCGCCCCCGTGTCCTGGCCCTGGCCAACCTGGCCGAGCTGCACACCTGGCAGGGCAACCTCGCCATGGCGCTGAACTGTGGCCGCCGCTCCCAGATGCTCGCCCGCGAAGTGCTCTTCCGCGTCGGCGAGGGCGCCGCGGCGCGCGTCTCGGGTGTGGTGGCCCTCGAGCTGGGCCTGATGGAAGAGGCCCGCCAGCGCCTGCATGAGGCCCTGGACATCGTCGGTCCGCTGCAGATCAAGTCCGAGCTCATCGCCACCCGCTACGCGGTGGGTCGCTACCAACTCGAGCGCGGTCAGGTCAGCATGGCCGAGCGCCACCTCTCCATCGCGCGGGGGCTGGCCGCTCAGCGTGACCCCGAGGGCTACCTGCCGCTCATCCAGGCCACCCTCTCCACCGTCTTCACAGAGTCCGGTGACCGCTTCCAGGCCGAGCAGATCCTGGCCCAGGCCCTCGAGCGCCGTGGCGGTGTGCCCCTGGCTCAGCAGATCAAGGCCCTGGCCATGGCGGCCAAGGCCTTCGTGAAGCTCGGCGAGTTCGACCAGGCCTGTCGCATGGCGCGCCAGGCCGCCGACGCCGCTCAGGAGCGCGGTCTGCGCCTGTGGGGTCTGCAGGCCCTGCAGGTCCTGGCGGAGCACTCCGCGGACCCCAGCGACGCCAAGCACGCCCGCGCCGCGGCCCAGCGCCTCGCCCGCGAGCTCACCATGGCCTTGCCCTCATCCTTGAAGCGCCCCTTCGAGGCCCGCCCCCACATCAAGGGGCTGCTGCAGGGCTGATCCGGGGGCCGCACGCTCCAGGTCCGTGATAGCTGGCTCGGTATGTCTGGAAGCACCACCAACATCACCTGGGCGGGTTCCCTCGTCCCGGGTCCCTCACCCCGGGTGACCCGCCCGGGGGCGGCCGTGGAGATCCCCGAGCGCATCGGCCCCTACGCGGTCGATGAGCTGCTGGGCAAGGGCGGCATGGCCGCGGTCTACCGCTGCCGCGACGAGGACGGCGAGGTGGTGGCCGTGAAGTGGATGCACATGCCCTCACCCGCGCTGGAGCTGCGCTTCGAGGGTGAGATCCGGGCGCTGGCCCGCATCCGTCACCCCGGCGTCGTGCGCTGGCTGGGGCAGGGGAGCTGGGAGGGCCGGCCCTACCTGGTGATGGAGTACCTCCAAGGCGAAGACCTGCGCCTGTGGACCCACCGCTCGCGCCGCCTGCCGCCCCTCGAGCGCGGGCGCCGGGTGCGGACCCTGGCGGCCCAGCTGTGCGAGGCCCTCGAGCACCTGCACCAGCACGAGCTCATCCACCGGGACGTCAAGCCCTCGAACGTGCTCGTGCTCGACGACGACCTGCCGATCCTCACCGACTTCGGGGTGGTCAAGGACCTCCACGACGACGGCGAGACGGCCGTGGGCGTGGTGATCGGCACCCTCAACTACGCCGCCCCCGAGCAGCTGCGGGGTGAGCGGGTGGACGCCCGCACCGACCTGTACGGGCTGGGCTGCACGCTCTACTACATGCTCACCGGGCGGGTTCCCTTCGAGCAGGGCAAGCAGGCGGAGCTGGTGCTGGCCCACCTGAGCCGCCCCCCGGTGCCACCGTCGCACCACGATCCCACCATCCCCGCCGACCTCGAGCAGGTGGTCCTGCGCCTGATGGCCAAGGACCCGGCCGAGCGCTACGGCTCCGCGGCCGAGGCCGCGGCGGCGTTGTCCTCGACGCCGACGCCGGCGGGGGTCCCCCTGGCCGGCCGCAAGCGGGCGCTGAAGCGCATCGCTGTGGCCCTGGACCGGGTCGACTCCGGCGCCGGCTGCCTGGTGATGATCAGCGGGCGGCCGGGCACGGGCAAGTCCTGGGCCATGCGCACCCTGCAGGAGGGCGCGCTGCGGCGCGGCCTGCCGTTCCTCGAGCCCCGGGAGCGGGCGAGCATGGAGGCCGCCCAGCGGCGGCTGGACGCGGGTGAGGCCCTGCTGGTGGCGACCGAGCTGCCCGTGGCCGAGCCCGATCTGCACCTGCGCCTCGATCCGCTCCGACGCGCCGACGTGCGCCGCACCGTGGCCGCGGTGGCCCCGGACTCGAGCGAGCAGGCGGCGCTGGCGGAGCGCCTGTACCAGGCGACCGGGGGGCTGCCCGTCCTGCTGCTGCCCCTGCTCGAGCTGCTCGGCGATCGCCCCGACGCCCTGGACGGCCCGCTGCCGGTCATCCCGGTGGAGCGCTGGCTCGACCCCCTCGATCTCGACGCGCTCGAGGTGCTGCAGGCCGTGGCCGCGGCCGCCACCCCGGTCAGCGCCGCCGAGATCGAGGCCATCACCCAGGTGCCGGCAGACGAGCCCCTCCAGGGGCTGCTCGACGCGGGCCTGCTCGTGGCCTCCGCGGCGCGTTCGGGGACCGCTGGCGCGCCGTCGGTGGGCGCCTACGGGCGACGCTACGTCGTCTCCGCGGACGCCTTCGCCGACGGCGCGATGGAGCGGGCGCCCGATCCCGACGGGCTGCGCGAGCGGGTCCGGGCCACCGTGGGGCTGCGCTCCGGCGGCGCCCTGGCCCTGCCGGGGCTTCGCCAGGTGCACGAGCTGCTCGTGGCCGGTCAGCTCGCGGCCGCGAACGACGAACTGGCTGCCCTCGAGGCCGCGCCCACCGCGGCCCTGTCCACCTCCCGGCGCACGGGCATCACCCTGGCCCGCGCCCGGCTGGACTGGCTGGCGGGACGCATCGCGCAGGCCGAGCAGGGCTTCGAGCGCGCCGCCGAGCTCGCGGCGCCCGGTGGTCGCGCGGCCATCACCGCCGCCTTCGGTGTCGGTGTCATCGACCAGCAGCTTGGCCGGGCCGACGCCGCGGTGGACCGCCTGAACGAAGCCTCCCAGCGCGCCCGCGCGGGCGGTCAGCTGGACCTCGAGACCCTGGCGGAGCTGCAGCTGGCCTGGGGGCGCGCCATCGCCGGTCGCCCCGGCCCCGCGTCGCGGCGGGTCGCGGAGCTCGCCGGCGTGGCCCGTGCCCTGGGGCAGCCGGCCCTCGAGTGCATGGCCATGGACGTGCAGGGCCGCCTGATGCTCGAGGTCGGCCTGCCCGAGGAGGCCGCCCGGGTCCTGGCGGACGTCTCCGCGCTCTCCCACGCTGCCGGGCTGGCCCGCGAGCGGTGGCAGGCCCACGTGCTGCGCGCCCGCGCCACCCTCGATCTCGATCCCGCGACGCCGACCACGGCCGCCGCCGCCACCGACCGCCTGCTGCGCGTGCTCTCGGAGCCCGAGGTCCCCGATCCTCTGGGCTTCCGCGGGCTGGCCTACGCGCTGCTGGCTCGCGCCGCGGCGCGGCTGTCCGACGGTCGCACCTGCTCGAGCGCCGCGGCCAAGGCCGAGGGCCTGCTGGAGGGCCGCCTCTCGCCCCTCTCGCTGATCGCCAGGATGCAGCTGGCCCGCGCGCTGTGGAACCGGCGTCGAGCCGACGACGCGCGCCTCATGCTCGGGCGCACCGAGCAGCTCGCCGGCGCCTGTGGGCACGGCTTCCTGGCCTGGCAGGCCCGCAAGCTCGAGGCCTCCATGCGCGGCCGCGGCACCGACACCCCTGGCACCATGCTCGAGGGCATGGACCCGAGCTGGGCGGCCGCCCTGGCCCGCGAGCCAGAGCCGAGCTGAAGCGGTCAGTCTCTCTTTCTGCGTCCCGCCAGCGCGAACAGGGCCATGAGCAGCGCGGTGCCCCCCGCGGTCTGCGCGGGCATCGAGGAGCAGAGGGCGAACCAGCCGTCCACGGCCGAGCCATCGACGTCGCTGGGGCGCTTGGGGCGGTCGAGGCCGGTGTCCCAGGGGGCGTCGCTGTCGGCGTCGCTGTCGGCGTCGGCGTCGGCGTCGGCGTCGCTGTCAGCGTCGGCGTCGGCGTCGCTGTCCGAGTCGCTGTCGGTGTCCGAGTCGGCGTCGGCGTCGGTGTCGGTGTCGGCCTCGTCGGCGGTGATCGTGGGGGTGTAGCCGTTGATCCAGCTGAGGTAGCGATCCAGGCGCACCGCGCCGCTCGCGCCGTCGTCGCAGGGATCGCCGCCCCACTCGGTCCACACGAAGGAGTTCACCCCCGCCAGCTCGTACTTGCCGCTGCCCACGTACTCGAGGGCCGCGCCGCCGGAGTCACCGGAGCACACGTTCTGGTCGTCCCGGGTGTCGCGCCCGTAGATGAAGGTGGAGTCGTAGCCGTAGACCGGGATCTCGGCGTAGCGCTTGATGCCGCCGGAGTGGTGGTCGTTGTCGCCGGTGATGCCGAAGCCGACGTAGGTGAGCTCGTCGCCGATCCAGCTGTTGGTGACGTTGTCTTCGTTGACCGGCATGATGTCCACGCCGGTGACGCCGTTGCCCGCCAGCTCGAGCAGGCCGATGTCGTTGGCCAGGGTGCTCGAGTTGTAGCTGGGGTGCTCGATGGCGTCGGAGACGAGGTTGTAGTCGATCCAGGAGTCGTCGTAGAGGTCGCCGCCGAAGACCACGTAGATGTTGTAGCCCCGGTAGTCCTCGTTGGCGGCCTCGACGCAGTGGGCCGCGGTGACCGCCCAGTAGCGGTTGATGAGGGTGCAGGAGCAGAACGACCCGTACCAGTAGCTCGAGTCGGCGGCCATGATGGCGCAGACCGGCTCGTAGTTGTTGGTCGTGGAGCCGTTGACGATGGGCGGCGGCGGCAGCTCGTCGGCAGTGGCGAGCGACGAGGCGAGCACCGCAGCGAGGAAGAGGGCCATGGCGCGCTCCTGGTTGGGATGGCGGCGCACAGTGTAGCCTGCGCTCTGCGGGTCTGCCCCCGCGGCCTGTCGAGGGCTTGCCAAAGCTGCCCCGACCCGCCAACGACGGGGCCTCTGAGGGCCAGGGGCTTCCATCGCAAGCCGGGATCCGCTAGTCTTGCAGGCGAGCGATCCGCGGCGAGCGTCGCGACAGCCCTCCCTCTTCTCCCCACCCGACCACAAGCCAGGAAGACCCATGCGCCTGTCCACCACCAGCGTCCTGCTCGGACTCTTCGCCCTCACCGCCTGCAAGCCCGATCCGCGGTACCTCACGGGGACCGTCAACGACGTGTTCGGCGAGCCCATCCCCGACGCCGTCGTGCTGGTGGAAGGCTGGGAGAGCCGGGCGACCACGGGCGCGGATGGCACCTTCTCCATCGAGGCCACCGCCACCGGCGCGGTGCGGTTGGTCGCGGGCTCCGACGCCTTCGTCAAGGACTTCGCCACCGCCACGGTGCCCAACACGGAAGATGCCCCGATGCCCGAGGTGACCTTCGCCCTGTGGAACAAGCCGGAGCAGCCGGGCTTCTACGCCAAGGGCAAGAACGAGCTGATGCACTTCGGGGCCACAAAGGTCACCGCGTTCAGCAACGACCTCACCGAGCTGCACGGCGTGCGCGACGTCAAGGATCTCGCCGTGTTGAAGGCCAACGCGGACGCCTTCCTCTTCGGCTCCACCCTGCGCAGCTCGGAGATCACCCAGCTCGACCTCGAGATCCACTCCCTCAAGTTCATCGAGGAGACCGAGGTCAAGGGCATCACCGGTGAGGTCCCGGTCGATCTGAAGTTCTGGGTCTCCGACGCGGAGCATCCCTTCACCCTGCGCGGCCTGTACGCCGACGACACCTACGTGATCGAGCCGGACACCGCCCTCGAGCCTGGCATCTACGCCTTCGTCACCCAGGGCATCCTCACCGAGACCGATCCCGGCTCCCTGGACAAGATCCCCGAAGAGATGCGCGTGGTCTACCCCTTCGAAGTCAAGTAGCGCCCCGCGTGCCCGCCTCCTCCAGCCAGGGGGGCCCGGGGCCCCCCCCCCGGGCGGGGGGGGGCGCGGGCGCCGCCCCAGAAGAACCCCGCCGCCCCCCCCCC
>CAYZVO010000027.1:25096-58697 GCA_964481655.1 uncultured Enterobacterales bacterium
CCGGAAGTGTTGGGGGTGGTCTACCCCTTCTATGTCAATTCGCGCCCCGGGCGCCCGCGCCCCCCCCCCCGGGGGCGGGGCCCCCGGGCGCGCTCGGGTGATCCATGCCTGAAGCCTACATCTATGACGCGGTCCGCACGCCCCGTGGCCGGGGCCGCGAGGACGGCTCCCTCAACACCGTGCGCCCCGTGGAGCTGCTGGCCTCTCCCCTGGCGGCCCTCCCCGAGCGCACAGGGCTGGACCCCGCGCTCATCGAGGACGTCGCGGCGGGCTGCGTGACCCAGACCGGGGAGCAGGGGGCCTGCGTCGCGCGCTTCGCCCTGCTCGCGGCGGGGTACCCCGAGCAGGTGCCCGGGGTGACCCACAACCGCTTCTGCGGCTCCGGGCTCGAGGCCATCAACCACGGCGCGGCCATGGTGGCCTCGGGTTTTCAGCGCTGGACCGTGGCCGGTGGCGTGGAGAGCATGTCCCGGGTCCCCATGGGCGCCGACGGTGGCGCCTGGTGGGACACCGCCACCCAGTGGAGCATCGGCGCGGTGCCCCAGGGCATCAGCGCGGATCTCATCGCGACCATGAACGGGTTCTCGCGGGACGATGTGGACAGCTTCGCCCTGGAGTCCCAGCGCCGCGCGGCGGCCGCGCAGGCGGCGGGGGCTTTCGATCGAAGCCTCGTCCCCGTGCTCGACCCAGCGGGCCTGCCCCTGCTCGAGCAGGACGAGTACCTGCGCCCCGGCACCACCCTCGAGGGCCTCGGCAAGCTGCGGGCGGCCTTCGAGCTGATGGGCACCCGCTTCGGCCTGGACGCCCTCGTCCGGCGCCGCTACCCGCAGGTCGAGCGGATCACCCATGTGCACACCGCGGGCAACTCATCGGGGATCGTCGACGGCGCCGCCGCCGTGCTGATGGGCAGCCGTGAGGCCGGCGAGGCGGCGGGGATCGCACCCCGCGCCCGCATCCGCGCCATCGGGACGGTGGGGAGCGAGCCCCTGATCATGCTCACCGGGCCCGTCGAGGCCTCCCGCCGGGCCCTGGCGGCCGCGGGCATGGAGGTCGGCGACATCGACCTGTGGGAGATCAACGAAGCCTTCGCGGTGGTGCCCCTGTTCACCATGGCGCAGCTGGGTGTGCCCCACGATCGGGTCAACGTCCACGGCGGCGCCATCGCCCTGGGCCACCCCCTCGGGGCCACCGGCGCGGTGCTGCTGGGCACCGTCCTGGACGCCCTGGAGGACCGCGACCTCGCCACCGGCCTGGTGACCTTGTGCATCGGCGGTGGCATGGGCATCGCCACCATCATCGAGCGGGTGTGACATGAGCGTGCAGGACCCCTACCTCCGCATCGAGCTGTGCGAAGAGACCCGGATCGCCACCCTGTGGCTGCAGGGCGCCACCGGCGTGAACAAGATCGATCACGCCTTCGGCCGCGCCCTCATCGCGCGGGTGGCCGAGCTGGCCGAGATCGACGAGCTCGCCGGTGTGATCGTCGCCACCGCCTACCGCGACTGGTGCGTGGGCGCCGATCTGCAGTTCCTCTACGACGCCCGCGACCCCGCCCACCTGCTCGAGGGTGTGCTCGCGTTGACGCGATCCTATCGGGAGCTCGAGACCCTGGGGGTGCCCGTGGTCGCGGCGCTGACCGGCTCGGCGCTCGGGGGTGGCTACGAGCTGGCCCTGGCCTGCCACCGCCGGATCGCGCTGGACAGCGGCCGGGTCAAGCTGGGGCTGCCCGAGGTGAGCCTCGGCGTCATCCCCGGCGCGGGCGGCACCCAGCGGCTGCCGCGCATGGTCGGCTTCCAGGCCGCCCTCGAGCTCATCAGCCAGGGACGGATGCTCCCCGCGCCGGCGGCGAAGGCCAAGGGCCTGGTGGATGAGCTTCAGCCCACCCCCGAGGCGGTGATCGAGGCGGCCCGCGCCTGGGTGCTGGCCAACCCCGGCCACCAGGCGCCCTGGGACCGCAAGGGCTTCGCGTGGCCCGCCCCGGCGCCCGACTCCCCCGACGCCCGCAACCTGTTCATGGCGGGCTCCGCCATGCTCTACAAGAAGACCGCCGGGGCGTACCCCGCGGCCGAGACGGCCTTCACCGCGGCCCAGGAGGGCGCGCGCCTGTCCTTCGACAAGGCCCTGGAGCTCGAGGCCCGACTCTTCGTGAGCCTGGCCGTCAGCGACGGCGCCAAGGACATGATCCGGACCTTCTTCTTCCACAAAAACGCCGCGGACAAGCTCGAGGGCCTGCCCACCAGCGAGGCCCCCGACTTCGAGAAGGTCGCGGTGCTGGGCGCGGGCATGATGGGCGCGGGCCTGGCCTGGATCTGCGCCCGGGCCGGCTACCAGGTCGTGCTGAAGGACATCCGCCAGGAGGCCCTCGACAAGGGCATGGCCCACATCGGGAAGCAGGCGGGCAAGCTCGCCCGCAAGAAGGGGCAGGAGGCGGTGGACGCCATCCTGGGCCGCATCGTCCCCACCATCGAGCTCGAGGATCTGCGGGGCACCGACCTGGTCATCGAGGCCGTCTTCGAGGACGTGGGTCTCAAGCACCGGGTCATCCGCGAGGTGGAGCCCCTGCTCGCTCCGGGGGCGGTGTTCGCCTCCAACACCTCCGCCCTGCCCATCACCGACCTCGCTGAGGCCTCCGCCGCGCCGGAGCGCTTCATCGGGCTGCACTTCTTCTCGCCGGTCGAGGTCATGCCCCTGCTCGAGATCATCGAGGGTGAGGCCACCGACGCCGACACCGTGGGCCGCTGTCTGGCCTTCGGGCGCCGCATCCGCAAGACCTCCATCGTGGTGGGGGACGGCTTCGGCTTCTACACCACCCGGGTCTTCGCGGCCTACATCCTCGAGGGCGCGCAGCTGGTGGCCGAAGGGCACGACCCAGCACTGATCGAGTGGGCGGCCCGGGTGGCCGGCATGGCGGTGCCTCCGCTGCAGGTCTTCGACGAGATCACCCTGGTGCTGGGCAAGCACGTGGTGGCGGGCTCGAAGCCCTACCTGGGCGATCAGCTGGACATCCCCGGCGCCGAGCTGGTGGTCCGCATGTGCGACGAGCTGGACCGCAACGGGCGGGCCCACGGGGCCGGCTTCTACGACTACGCCGACGGCCGCCGTCGGGGCCTGTGGTCCGGGCTGGCGGGGCTGGCCACCGGCAAACCCGAAGAGACTGGTGTGGAGCTGCTGGCCTTCCGCCTGCTGGCCGTGCAGGCCGCCGAGGTGGCCCGCGCCATGGACGAGGGCATCCTGAAGCGCAACCGGGACGCCGACATCGGCGCCGTGCTGGGCCTGGGCTTCGCGCCCCCCAGCGGTGGCCCGCTGGCGTGGATGGACCGACAGGGCCTGCCGGCGCTGGTGGAGCGCCTCGACGCGCTGGCCGCGGCGACGGGCGCCCGCTACGCTCCTGCCCCTCTTCTGCGCCGCATGGCCGAGCGCGGTGAGCGCTTCTACCCCGCCTGATCTCCGCCTCCATGCCCTGGCTCTACGACCTGCTGCTCTCCTGTCTGTTCCTGCTGGTGCCCTTCGTGGGGGCGCCGCTGGTGCGCTGGTGGGAGCGGCGGTCGGGCTGCGATCTGGACGGGGCCACCCGCGTGGCGGCCTCGGCAGCCCTGGGCATCGCCTGGCTCCAGCTCGGGGGCATGATCCTGCTGTTCACCCAGAGCCTGGGGCCCCGCACCGCGACGGCCTGGCTGCTGGGCGGGTTGGTCATCGCGGTGCTGGGCGTGCGCCGTCCGCGTCCCCCGTCGCGGCTGGCCTGGCTGCTGCTGCCGGGGCTGCTGGTGCTGCTCCCGCTGCTGCTGATGGGGACCGTGCCCCCCTGGTACCAGGACGACATGACCTACCACCTGTCGCTCCCGCGGCAGTTCGCGGTGGCCGGCGGGTACTACGTCCCTGACGACAACATCTTCACCTTCATCCCCCTGGGCTGGGAGAGCGCGCTGTCGCTGCTCTACGCCCTCGGGTCCGAGCCCGCCCACTACCCACCCTTCAACCCCCGCCTGCTGTCGGTCTGGACCGCGGGCTTCGCCGCCCTGGGCACGGTGGGGCTCGCACGCTCCCTCGGCGCCCACCGCAGCGTGGCCTGGGGCGCGGGCTTCCTGCTGCTGCTGCACCCGACCCTGGTGCACTACGCCCCCTCCGCCTACGTGGAGGCGTGGATGCTGCTGCTCATCGCCCTGGCCCTGCAGGGCGTGGCTCGATGCCTGGCGGGTGAGCGGGCCTACCTGATCCCGGCCGGCGTCTTCGGCGGGCTGTCCCTGTCCTGCAAGTTCCCGGCGCTGGTGGTCGTGGGCCTGCTCGGGCTGGGGGTGGTGCTCGACGGGCTGGGGCGCGTCAAGGATCGCGGGCTGATGCGGCGGGTCCTGGGCTTCGGCTTGACGGCCGCCGCGGTGGGGGCGCCGTTCTACATCCGCAACTGGATCCAGCGAGGCAACCCCGTCTTCCCTTCGGCCTGGGGCCTGCTGGGGGGCGAGGGCTGGAGCGGCTGGCGGGCCTGGGCCTGGGGTGAGATCCTGGCCAACTACGGGGCCGGACACACGGCGCTGGACAATCTCCTGCTGCCCTGGCGCTTCTTCACGACCCGGGAGCTGTTCGACACCTTCGAGGGCTCCAACGGACCAGTTCTGGCGCTGGGCCTGCTGGCGGCGGTGGTGTTGGCCTGGCGGCTGCGCGCCCAGCGCGACCGGGTCCGCCCCCTGCTGCTGACCCTCGGCTTCGCGCTGGGGTTCTCGCTGTTCTGGGCGCTCTCCACCCAGCAGATGCGCTTCTGGCTGCCGGCCCTGCCGGCCGTGGTGGCCCTGACGGTGGTGGGGCTCTGCGGCCTGAGCGAGCGCCTGCGCGGTGTGGTGCTGGCGGTGACCTTGCTGCTGTCGGTGGGCTGGGTGGTGGAGCTCGAGCGCCAGGTCTGGGATCGCCAGCACACCGGCGCCTGGTTGCAGGGCGAGCTCGACGAGGACGGGGTCCTGCGGACGCTGCTGCCGGACTCCTACGCCCTGTTCGACGAGGTGCACAGCCTGGTGCCGGAGGACGGCAAGATCTGGCTGATCTGGATGCGCAACAAGACCTACTACCTGGAGCGCGAATTCCGGGTGGACTGCATCTTCGAGGCCTGGCGCTTCGAGGAGCTGCTGGACGAGCACGAGGATCCCTCGGGCGTGCTCGAGTCCCTGCGCGCCGACGGCATCACCCACGTGCTGGTGCACCACCGCTTCTTCCTGGTCGGCAAGAACGCCGACCTGCAGCCCGGCCGCACCGAGCGCCTGCGGCAGCGCTTCGTGGCGCTGATGGACGGCGGAGCCCTGCTCCCCCTTCGGCGCTGGGACTACGTGGCCCTGTACCAGGTCGCACCCGACGAGGTGGCCCCGTGAGCAACCGCACCCTCGCTGTCTGTTCGCTGTTCCTGGCCGCGGCCGGTGTGAGCGCGGCGGAGCTGGTCACCGTCGACGCCCGCGCGGTCATCGCCTGGCCCGCGCTCACCCTCCGGGCCGAGCCCAGCACCGGGGGCGAGGCGGTGGTGAGCGTGCCCTATGGCGAGTCGGTGGCGGTGGTCAGCGCTGGCGAGCCCGGCGACGAGATCCGCCTGGGCTCCATGACGGGCCGCTGGCGCGCCGTGCGCTGGGGCAACCACGAGGGCTGGATGTTCGACGCCTGGCTGTCGAGCCTCTCGGCTCCACCCACCCCCTGCGACGGGCCAGAGGCCTGGGTCGCCGGATGGGCCCCCCAGGGCCAGCCCCTCACCGAGTGGCTGGAGCACCCGGCCACCGGCGAGCGCTTCTCCCAGCAGGTCCAACACTACGATCAGGGCCAGCGCATGGTGCGGTCGGATCACCCGGGCGCGGCTGTGGGAGAGCTCTTCCTGCCGGGGGTCGGGCTGCCCCAGGCCTGGCTCTCCGTGCGCCGCTGCCTCCCGGCGCTGGGCGCCATCGCCGATCAGGGCTGGCCCCCGGCTACCGCCGGAGGGCTGTCGGTCCAGCGCGGGGCGGATGAGCTGGTGGTCGCCGATCCCTCGGGCGTGCTCCTGCTCGAGCTCGCCCGGCGATCCGACGGCGTGTGGCTCGCGTGGCGCTAGCCGCTAGGTCCGCGCGAGGTTGATGGGCAGCTCGCTGCTGGAGGCGTGGCGGTCGATCCAGATGTCGTCCCGCGCGGCCAGGTCCAGGGGCTCGCCGTAGAGGCCTTCGCCGTCGAAGAACATGACGCTGGGCCGGTGCTTGCCGGCGACGCCGTCACCCTGGGCGACCACGATGGCCGGGGCGCCGTTGGACAGCATGACCGCCGAGCCCAGGGGGTAGGGGCCCTTGTAGTCGGCGAAGGTCTGCACGGTGCCCCGCTCGAGCCCGGGGACCTCGCCGTTGGTCATGGCCTCGATGGCTTCCGCAGGGGAGCGACCGGGCCCTTCGGCTGTGGCCGAGGTGAGGCGGTGGTAGGTCTCGCAGACCGCCAGCACCTGGCCGGCCATGCCCAGGCGGCTGCCGGGCTCGGCGGCGCGGGCGTCGTGCACGGCCAGGGCCATGGGCATCGCGGCGTCCTTGATGCCCCGGTACAGGAACAGGGGCGCGACGGCGTCCACGGGGTCGGCGCTGTCGGACACCTGGGAGACCACGGTGGCCACCGCCAGGCACATGATCTCCCGGCGGTGGAGGGTGAGGTAGTGCCCGAAGCAGATGGCGTCGATGGCCGCGGCCAGCCGCGCGCGGCTCCAGGTCAGGGGGCGGTCCGGATCGCGCACCGAGGCGACCACCTGGAAGATCGCCGGGTCCTTCTGGGCGGCGTCGATGACCAGCTGCAGGGTGCGGCGCAGGGGCAGCAGCGACAGCCCCGCGCGGTGGCGTTGGCCGTAGAACCACTCGAGCACGTCCAGCATGCTGCCGCAGAGCAGGATGGCGAAGCGGTCGGGCTGCAGGTCGTAGGACGCGGTGGACTGCCCCTGGGCCTCGCCGATCTGCAAGCCACCGTAGCCCTCGGCGCTCAGCAGGTTGCGCTGGCTGCGGGAGCTGGCGGACAGGTCTCGCACGAACGCGCGACAGTCCGACTTGGTGACGCCGGTCTCGAAGATCAGCTCACCCAGCTCGAACTGCTGGAAGAACTGGGCCAGGGCCACCGCACGCTCCCAGAAGCGGGGATCGGCGCGCAGCAGCTTGCCGTTGACGAAGAACTCGTCGGCCATCAGCTGCAGGCGCAGGCCTTCGCCGTGGGTGACGAAGTAGCGCCCGAGTCGCTCCAGGAGCAGGTCGATCTGGTTGGTGATGGTGGCGTTGTTGGCTTCGTAGAGCTTCACCGAGCGGGTGAGCCCGTAGAGCAGGAGGATGAGGTCGTGGCCCAGCTCCTGGAAGATCTTGCGTTCGTCGAGGTGCTCGCTCATCGCTCGATCCCCTTCGAGGTCGCGGCCGATCGGATGGCGTGCTTGACCTGGCGTGGCAGGTGGGAGGTGGCGTAGGCGCGCTCGAGCACGCCGCGGACCCGGGAGCCGCCGAGCTGCCCGAGGGTGCGCACCGCCAACAGCTGGTGGGCGATCACGGTGCGGTTGCGCAGCAGGTTGCGGCGCATCAGCACGCGCTCCAGGTGGGCCAGCGCCCGCTCGTCGTGGGCGCTGCCCAGGCAGCGGTACCACACGGCGCACTCATCCAGGCTGCGCTTCTCGAATGCGGCGGCGGCCATGTGGGGCACCAGCGCCCGCACGACCGCGCCTTCCTGGGCTTGCTCCAGGACCGTCAGCGCCAGGATGCGGGTCTTGGGCTGGCCGTCGTCCAGCGCACGCACCAGCGCTCCCTTTGCCACCGGATGGTAGCCGCCCTGCATGGCCCGCAGCGCCTCCTGGCGTTGGCGGGAGGATGGGCGGGAGAGCACGGTGGCCAGGGCCTTGAGGGCGTCGGGGGTGCCGATGCGGCCCAGGGCCTGGATGCTGGCGCTCACCAGGGTGTGGTCGTTGGACCCCAGCCGCTCGGCGTACAGGGCGGTGAGGTCCACCCGGGCGGCCAGCAGCGCTTCCTCGGTGGCCTGCTGGAATTGGCAGCTGGGTAGCGCCTCGAGCAGGAGCCCCAGGGAGCCGGTGGCGCCGGTGGCCAGCAGCTGCGCGGGCACCGCGTCGAGCTCGTGGCCGGCCTCGACCAGCATGGGCACCAGCACCGGATAGCGCCGAGAGGCCAGGACGCGGTCGACGATGGTGCGCGCCTGCGCTTCGCCCCGCGCGGCGGTCCCGCCCAGGGCCTGGAAGAACGCGATCAGGCCGTCGAGGTCGCGGCGGGAGATGTGGGCCTCGAGCTGATCGGTGACCAGCGCCATCCCCGCGCCTTCGGTCATGCGGCTGCGGGTGGCGACCTCGAGGGCCAGGTCCATGAAGCGAGGCAGGTCGCCGATGTCCTGCAGGGAGCTCTTGAGCCGCGCGGCCTGCCAGGCGTGGGCGCCCCCGGAGCGGGAGGGCGCGTGGGCGGCTCGCAGCCAGGCCAGGTGCTTCTCGCCGGTGAGCATGCGGATGTCGTCGGGGGTGAGGGCGAACTGCTCCACGCCATCGCCGCTGTCCCCCTCGAGCTTCTTGCGGCTGGAGAGGATGAGCTCGCCGTTCTCGTCGACCTCGAGGCCTGCGGCGAAGGTGTCGGCGGCGTAGTAGCGGATGCCGTCGAAGTCCCGCTCCCAGAGCATGGTGACCAGGTCTTCTTCGGTGGCGCGGGGGTTGGTGGAGAGGATGTCGAGGAAGTCGAGCAGCTCATCCCAGCGCATCTGCTGTTCGAAGGTCAGCTCTCGGATGCCGTCACAGAACAGCCGGAACGCCCAGGGCAGCTCGATGTCGTCCACGTCGGTGGTGAACAGGGGGCGCTCGGACCAGGTGAAGCCCGCGGAGCAGATCCCCAGCTGCACCACGCCCCGGACCAGCAGCTCGGACAGCTCCCGCTCCAGGTTGTCCAGCAGCTTGGTCACGAAGGCGGTGTCGCGGCCCCCGTACAGGCGCTGGGCGCGCAGGGCCTTGTCGAGGGCCAGCACGAAGGTCTGGACCTGGCCACGCTCGAGGCCCGCGGCCTGCTGAGCGTCTTGGTGTGTGGTGTCGGACATGGTGCTCCCCGTCCGTGCGCGAACACAGAACGCCCACTTCCTAACCCGGGTGCGGGCCCCCTGTGGGGAGGTCCCGGCCTTCGATGCCCTGGATCAGCGCTCGGCGGTCACCAGCTCGAGGGCCGCGTCGAGGGCGACCATGATGGCTTGTTCCTCGACACCCCGGGAGGTGTGCTCGGGGTCGAAGACGCCCTCGTCGCCCACCACGGCCAGCAGGGAGCCCGCCTTGATGAGACCGGGGCCGGTGTCGCCCGCGGTGATGGAGCGGGGGGTGGCGCCGTGGGCCGCGGCCAGGATGAACAGGTGGGAGCTCTCCATCTCGGTGCAGAGCACGCCCATCGCCTTGAGCTCGGCCATGTAGGCCTCGTTCATGGCGGCCCGGGGGCCCAGGCCGAACTCGCGGCCGTAGAGGGAGTCCTTGGTGTGGACCAGCCCGCGGTAGGTGCGATCGCCGAACCCGTGGTGGACGGCGGCGCGCTCGAGGGCCCGGACCCAGTCCGGGTGGGCCAGCGCGGGGATGTCCTTGCTGCAGTAGGCGTCGGAGGCGGTCTCGTCGCGCACGCCACCGGTGGCGATGACCAGGTCGCCGCTACCGAGCCCCGGCTGCAGGGAGCCGGCGGAGCCGACGCGCATCAGGCGCCGCACGCCCAGCTCGAACAGCTCGGTGACGATGATGCCGAGGCTGGGGCAGCCCATGCCCGTGGGCACGGCGCCGACGTCGATGCTGACGCCGTCGCGCTCGTAGCGCCCGATGAAGGCGTCGAGGCGGCGGGGGGAGGGGAAGGCCTGGACGTCCAGCAGGTGCTCGGCCAGGGCTTCGGTGCGTGCCGACGACCCGGGCACGAAGAAGACCCGGCCGAGGCCGTCGTTGCCGACGACCTGCTCGCGGCCGATGCGGATGTGGTGAGGTTCGATCGTGCTCATTCCTGTTCCTGGGCGGTGAGGCCGGCGGCCTGCTCGAGGGTGCGGATGCGCTGGTCGCACAGGGCGGTGAGGGAGGAGGGGCGGCTGGCCATGGGGCCCGCCAGCTCCGACCAGAAGGCCTGGCGGGCGGCCATCAGCTGCTGCAGCAGGGTGGCGTCCACGCCCGTCCAGCGCTCGCCCATGCGGGAGAGCACCGCGGAGCGCTCGGTGGGCGCCAGCTCGGGCCAGCGCTCGATGAGCAGCTCCCGCAGGGACAGCCCACCGGCCGCCAGCTCTCGCAGCTCCTGCCAGTAGTCCAGCACATCCTGGGTGTAGGTGTGGATCGCGAAGGCCCTGGAGCCGGCGTCGTAGATGGTGCAGCGCTCGAGGCTGTGGGGGAGGGCCTCGTATTGGGACAGCTCGAACTCAGGCGCCATCAGGCCGTCGAGGCGGAGCAGGTCTGTGCCCAGCTCCTTGACCCGCAGCGGGGTCTGCTCGTCGGCCAGCGCGAAGCGCCCCTCGAGGTAGACGACGCAGGTGCGCTCGTACTCGGGGAAGGTCTCGGCGAAGCGCTCGTGCACCCGGCCGAGCACCTGCTCTGCGCGGGGGCCGCCGATGGTGAAGAAGACCATGGCGCGGGCGGTGGCCCCGATGTTGAGCATGTGCTCGCGGACCACCTCGAGGCCGTTCTCGAGGGTGACGCCGGTGGCGACCACGTCGCCGATCACGAGGACGGCGTCGCGGGGGATGTCCAGCTTGCGGTAGGAGTCCTCGGCGACGCCCCACTCGCCGTCCTCGACGAAGCGCTGGCTCGACATGAAGGCGGAGCCGTGGCGGTTGTGGCCGTAGGCCAGGTGGACCGCCCGCCGCAGGCCGAAGTTCAGGCCGCCGCGGAGCAGGTGCACCACGCAGACGGACTCTTCGGGGTGGGAGGCCAGCTGCTCGGCGAAGGGCGCGTTGCTCAGCCCGGCGGCCATGGCCTGACAGAGGGCCTCGGTGTAGGCCACGCCCAGCAGCTCCGGCTTGTTGCAGATGTCCCGGGTCCAGGGTGTGGTGAGCACGTAGCGCTCGGCGGTGCAGCCCGGCTCGCCACGGATGGCGTACCAGGAGGCGCTGGCGAGATCGTGGCGGCCCTTGTCCATGCGCTCGAGGACCAGCATGCAGCCTCCTGGAGGGGGGGAGGGCTCCAATACTCCACCGGACCCACAAAGGCACGATCACCCGCTGGTTCCCGGGTGCTCTCGCCGATATGGGCTCCCTGTTCCAGCCCCCCCTCGAGGTGGGGTGCCGACCGGGATGCGCGGCCATGAACCAGCACTTCGCGAGCGAGACATCCGACAGCCGGCGACCCCGTCTGTCGGTGCGCCTCATCAGCCAGGGCCTCGGAGGTCAGGGCTTCGAGCCCCTCGCCACTCCGATGAACTTCGACCTGGATCGCCACGAGCTGAATCCGGATCTGGTCCGGCGGCTGCACTGCCGCTTCCGCCTCGACCTGGTGCCCGGCCAGGTGAACATGCCCCTGATCGCGGACCAGGAGTTCCCCGTCGACGTGCCCGAGGGCTGCGTGGGGCGTGGCTGGATCTCCGCGGAACGCGTCGAAGACGACGAAGCGCGGGTCACCTCCGCGGCGCTGTCCTTCGATCCGCCCCTGGTGCTGCACAACATCCTCCCCGTGCTCGCCCGGCTCAACCGGGTCTTCCAGGATCGCGAGGTCGGTGAGCTGCTCGGGCGGCTCGGCAAGATGGCCCGAGCGGGCGAGCGGGCCGAGGGCCTGCGCCAGTTCGGCAAGTCCCTGGGACGCCGGGTGCGCCCGCGTCTGGACCGCTACCTCCCTCCCGGCACCACCGGGCGCGAGACCCTGCACGAGCTGCGAGAGTCCCTCCGCATCGGATCAGAGCGCGCCGCCCAGGTGCGCCTGCGCCACGTCTCCGCCCGGCCCGTGCTGCGGGGCGGGACCTGGCAGCTCGATCTGCGCTTCACGGGCTTCTTCGACGTGCTCGGCCGGGCCCCGGTGGCCTTCGAGGACGTACACGTCCCCCACCTCATCATCCCCTACCCCTACGCCTCCCTCTCCCGGCTGGCCTCGGGCACCCCCCTGGCGACCGCGGATCTGCGCAGCGACAACATCCCCACCCGCGAGCTGGCCCTGCGCATGTCGGGTCTGCTGGCGGCCACCAGCGGCCAGATCGACCTGGTCACCGATCTGCCGGACGTGGTCACCCACCTCGAGCTGCCCGACGGGGGCACCCTGGACGTGGAGCTCACCCCGCCGCAGCCGGCCCACGTGCGCGCCTCCTTCGTGGGCCAGGTCGAGGCCGAGCGCCTGGTGCTGAAGGCCGAGGATCTCCAGGTCGAGCTCGAGGGTGGTCAGCTCGGGCTCGAGCTGCAGGCCGAGGTCACCAAGGTCAGCACCGACGACGAGCTCACCGTGATGCAGGTCGTCGCCGGCGCCGCCGTCGACGGTGGATGGCCCGTCGGGGCCCTCCAGATCGGGCTGTCGGGGACCGTGCTGCCCGGCTCGCAGCTCGGCGCCCTCGATCTGCGGGCGGATTACCACCAGCCGGTGCTGCGGGGCGGCGTCGACATCTCGGCGGGGCTGCGTCGGCTCGAGCTGCAGGGCGAGGTCGCGGTGGCCCTGGATCCCGAGAGCGGGGCGGGCAGCACCCAGCGGCTGGCCATGGACTTCTCCTCGGCCTTCGACGTCCGCGATGGCAGCCACATGAGCGACGGCACCACGGTGATCCGGGTGGACCGCCTCGGCGGCGTCCTGGCGGGCAGCGTGAGCTCGGCGGGGGGCGACGACCTCCAGCTGCGGCTGCGCAGCGAGGCCTCCTTCGATCTGGGGGGCGCCACCGCCGTCGGCATGTTCCCCGAGCTCGACGTGGACGAGGGCGAGCTGATGACCCTGGCCCGCGGCACGGTGGAGCTCGAGGGTGGCGTGCGCACCGAACGCATCAGCCCCAGCCTCTTCTCCTTCGACTTCGGCGGCACCAGCCTCGACCTCGTCCTGGACCAGGTCCAGCTCGAGCTGGGCCAGCGCCGCCTCACGTTGCCGGAGGGCAGCGCGGTGAAGGCCCGGCTCGTCGAGGGCCTGCTGGACAGCTCCGGGCTCGGCCGCTCCCGCGTGGGCCTGAGCTACGACCTGCAGGGTGGCTCCCCGCGTCTGCACGGCGCGGACGGCCAGACCGTGGACCTGTTCGTCGATGAGCTCCGTCAGGGCGAGCTGGTGCTCGAGGTGGGCGCGCTGGGCGACCTCACCGTGAGCGGGCCCGACGGCGGCCTCTACGACGCCCACTACTTCAACGCCCTGATCAACCCGGACCAGGAGATCGAGCGCATCTTCGAGCTGCTCCGCTCGGACGAGGCCCTGGACCACGTCATCGCCGCGGCGCGCATCTTCTCCGACGAGCTGGCCGACATGGCGGAGAACCTGCGCAGCTTCGCCCGTCGGGTGGACGAGGCCCTGGACGCCGAGGGCATCACCCAGCCCGCCCACGCCATCCCCGGACCCAAGCTGGCCCGGCTGCTGTCCCGCCTGCTGGTCGAAGACGCCTCCCTCGAGGCCCGCATCCACCCGCTGGTCAAGCGGGTGACCGACGGCCACGGGCTCGACGTCATCGGCACCAAGCGCCTGCTCGACGACTCCCTGCCGCCCCACGACTACGGCTTCGAGGTCGATCGCGTGGTGCGCTGGCTGGCCCAGGTGCTGGGCCCCACCGAGCCGCCCCCCCACCTCCCCGTGAGCGAGCAGCCCTCCCTGGCCGAGCGCCCCGACTTCGTGGCCCGCTTCGCCGCGCTGCCCACCGCCGCGGAGATCTACTTCCGGGTCCAGAGCCCCGAGCCCCTCGACCCGGGCTTCCAGCGGGCGCTCGCGCGGCTGGCGCCCTACCTCGGAGCCGAGCAGCTCGCGTGGCTGGTCGCGGCGGATCGAGAGGACTGGCTCGAGCCCGTCCGGGTGCGGCTCGAGCTCGTCGACGCCGTCAAGCAGCGCATCCGGGGCATCGCCGAGCGCTACGGCGGCCTGGGCTACGCCCCCCAGGGCATGGCCATCTCCATGTTCCTGGCGCCCACCGTCGGGCACCATCCCCCTCCCGAAGGCGCGATCCCCGCCATCTCCGGCGAACCGGAGGGCGCCCTGGCGCAGCCGGACTGCCTGCTCGGCCCCCGCGACGTCGCGGTGCTGCTGCAGGCGGGCCTGGCCGCGCCGCTGCAGGGCCGCGTGGTGCAGCACAACCAGCGCCAGCTGTTGGAGCTCGTGCTCGAGCAGCCCCCCGAGTTCCTGCGGCAGGTGCTGGTGGAGATGTGCCTCGGCAGCGCCCGCATCCTCGCGGCCGAGCTCATGGCCTTGCTCGACCTCGAGCAGGGCGCCCTTGTCGAGCCGCTGGACCTCGTGGAGCTGTTCTCCGATCGGCTCGGCGTGTCCATCCCCCGCCTGAGCGACTTCCTCGCGGGCGGCCGGCGCGCCCGCCACAGCTACTACGGCGCCCTCAACCAAGCGGCCGAGACCATCCTGGCCGAGGCCGATCCCTACCTGGCCCTCTGCGCCCGCCTGCAGAGTCGCCGCGCGGTGGTCCCCGCCCTGCCGGGCCCCCCCCGCTCCCTCGAGCGCGAGGCGAAGCGGGCCATCCGCGACGCCGACAAGCTCGGCCGAAGCTGTGACTTCGGCGGCCGCAAGGCCGCGTCCTGGCGCAAGGCCACCGACGCCTACCTGCGGGCCTTCGAGGCCTGCCGCGCGCTGATCGCGGCCGAACCCCGCGCCTTCCAGCTGCCCTGGGTGAACGCCTTCGCGGCCCGCAACTTCGAGGCGCTGCAGGTGCTGTCTGTGGTCCGCAACGCCCAGCAGCGGGTGGATCGCGTGCGCGAGTGGCTCAGCGCCCGCACCGGCCGGCCCGTGCCCCGGGGCGAGCAGCAGCTGGTCTGCGACGTCATCGACGCGCTCTACGCGTTCCCCAAGGACCGCCGCGCCCTGAAGGCGGACCCCCTGGTGCGCCTGCTCATCGACAACCCCGAAGGCCGCTACGACTTCACCATCGTCACCGCCATGGGCGTGGTCACCGACGGCGCGGAGGGCCGCGAGCTCGAGGACGCCTTCGAGCGCCTGTACGCCCAGCGAGGCGTCAAGCTGGTGCGCGGTGACACGGCCACGGCGCGCTCCCTGGACTTCAACGCCAAGCGCATCGAGGAAGCGGTGCGCCGCGTGGACACCCCCTGGGGTTGGGTCGGCTACAGCCAGGGTTGCGCCAACGGCTTCTGGGCCGAGAGCATGCTCATGGCGGGCACCCCGGAGCAGCAGGCGCTGCTCGAGGGCCTGCGCTGTCGGCACCTGCTCTTCTCGGCGGCCAACGGCTCCGCCCACGGCACCTGCGGGGATCTCAAGTTCCTGCGGGCGATGGTCGACGGCGACCAGTTCCTGTCCCACTACCAGTCGATGTTCTCCCGCGAGGCCATCATGCTCGCGCTCCGAGCGCTGCGCACGGGCATGGACTCACCGATGGTGGTCAAGACCATGGGTGGGGTCGAGTCGCTCTCCTGGGAAGGCGTCCTGAGCCTGGGCCGTGAGGGCCAGATCGTGGACACGGCGCCCACCACCTCGCTGCGCGGGGTTGTACGCGAGCCCTACCTGCCCGAAGCCCTCGAGTTCCTGGCCCACGTGCTCACCATCCAGATCGAGAGCCCGGACCACGACACCCAGGTCGCCATGGACGAAGCCGTGGGCCACCCGGTCCACCTCACCAACGCCTGGGCCCGCCGCACGGAAGCCTGCGCCATCCCCTCCCGGGTCCAGTCCACCCACCACTGGTCGCCGCTGCTCTACGCCACCGAGTTCCTCACCACCCAGCGGGACATCGAGCGCTGCATCTACGACTTCCCCAAGGACCGGCACGTCGTGCCCTGGGTCGAGCTGAACGCGCGGTTCGGGATCATCGACAGGGTGTAGCTGCGCAGTCCCCCCACTCCCCACCGGGGGAGAGGGGTCGGGGGTGAGGGGGCGGCGGGCCGCCCGGGGCTCTGGACGTTGGCGCTCCTCCCTACACTCGTGCCCCGCCTCCCGCGCGGGCTACGCCCCGCCGACCGGATGGTCTGCATGATTGCAGGAGGGGAGGGCGGCGATCGTTTCTGCTTCATGCCCCGCCCACGCGACGCCTAGAAACTCAACGCGAAGTGCACCCCGAGACTGGCCGCCGCCACACCCATCGCCCCATAGGAGGTGAAGCCGAAGGCCCGCTGGCGCGCGTAGGCGCTCTCCAGGCCGTCGAGGGTGATGGTGGTGTCCTCCATCGTGCCGTTCTGGGACAGGGCCGCGATGGCCGCGCCGCCGGCCACGGCGGCCGCCGCGCCGCCGACCACCAGCAGGATGGGGGAGTCGTAGCCGCCGCCAGTGTCGGGGTCGGGCAGGGGCTGGGCGTCCAGGGGCTGGGGCTCGGTGGGCTCGGTCGGGGTCGCGTCGGTCACCGCCGGCTCGGTGGGCTCGGTGGGTTCCGTGGGCTCGGTGGGCTCGGTCGGGGTCGCGTCCGCCACCGAGACGATGGGGGTGTCCTCGAGGCCCGTGAGGATGAAGTAGGTGTCGTCACGGGGGAGGAAGAAGACCTCGGCGTACTCGGTCTTCTCGGCGCTGCGGCCCACCTGCACCACGTGGAGCCCGGAGGAGGCGTCTACGGGGAATGTGACGGTGGCGCCGTCGAGGGTGGTGGACCAGCCCTCCGGGTTCGGGTGGATGCGGACCGATCCGGTGCCGCCGTCGTGCTGGGCGGCCGCGCCGTAGATCTGCTTGACCTGGGGGCCGTAGCTGTCCACCCAGACATCCGGTGCCACGCGCGCGGCGGCGGCGAAGGCAAGGCGGGCGACCTTCTCGTCGCCGGTCATGTAGGCCCTGGTGCCCTCGGCCAGCCACATGCGGGCCAGCAGACCCGGCACGGGGACGGCGGCGCAGGCCAGGGCGGCCTCGGCCTGGCGCAGGGTGGCGCCGGCGGCGTCGTAGCGGGCCTCGATCACGGCCTGCTCCGCGCTCTCGATGAGGGACGCGACGTCGTCGCACTCGGCGTGGGCGAGGGGGGCCATGGCGGCCAGCAGCAGGATGCTGAACATGCGGTGTTCTCCACGTCGGGCGATGCCCGTGGGGGATGCGAGATGATAGCACGGGCCTGGCTCGGGGTCCGCATGTCGCCCCGCCAGGCTGCGCTCGCCCCCATCGCGCGGGACGTGCTATCATCGCTCTCTCCCCGAACCGAACAAGGAGCGGGCATGGCCCCTGGCCGCGGCGTCCTGTGCTTGATGGCAGTCCTGCTGGGCGGTTGTCTCATCAACTCCGAGCTGTACGAGCAGCGGCGGGACGAGATCCTGGCCGCGGGTGAGACCGGGGGGACCTACGGGGTGCGCTTCGTCGGCGACCCGGACTGCATCCTGGTGGATGCCACCGAGCTCGCCCTCGACGGGCCGTTCAGCTTCGACGCCTACATCTGGCCCGACGCGGCCCCGGGCTTCGACATCTGGCCCATCGTCGCCTGGCCCGGCCACTTCGCGGTCTACCAGGACCCCTACGGCTACACCATCGCCGGTCCCGCCGACGAGTACGGCACCACCTCCGGGGCCAGCACCACCACCTCGATCATGGATGGCAACGTGCACCACGTCGCCATCAACTACGGCCAGAACGGCTACCTCTCGCTGTTCATCGACGGCGTCGAGAAGTCGTACGTGCCGGTGGAGTTCAGCGGCGAGAGCTCATCGAACCTCTACATCGGCTGCTGGCCCGATCAGGACGCGACCTTCTCCGGTGTGATCGCCGAGGTGCGGCTGTCCGACAGCGCCCTGTACGCCGACGACTTCGAGCCCGACTGGGAGCCCTACGAGGTCTCGCAGTCCACCGTGGCCCTCTGGCACCTCGACGAAGGTGAAGGCACCGACGTCCTGGACGAGACCGAGACCTACGACGGCGTGCTCTACGGAGGCTCCTGGGAGCACTTCTACCTGGGTCCC
Source organism: uncultured Enterobacterales bacterium (assembly GCA_964481655.1). Classification (GTDB taxonomy): domain Bacteria; phylum Myxococcota_A; class UBA796; order UBA796; family JAFGLY01; genus CALDOK01. The sequence goes on from CAYZVO010000027.1 coordinate 43,004, forward strand.
GAGCAGTAGCTCGCCGCGGATGAAGCGCTTCGGAGTCCTGGCCTGGCTGTGGGTGGGCGTGCTGCTCGCCACCGGCCTGGCGGGAGGCCTCGTGGTCTCCCGCGTGGGCTGGTCCCTGGCCATGGCGCTGTCCATCTACGCAGGTGACACGGAGCCCGTCCGCCCGGACCTGGCCTTCCCCTGGTGGGTCTTCGGCCTCGCCACGCTGGTGTCCGTGATCGGGCTCGGCTGGGCCACGCTGCGGAAACGGCAGGCGGCGGAGCCCGGGGCCATCCGGGCGTTCGTCCCCCTGGGGCTCGCCTACCTCGCTGGCCTGCTGGCCGCCGTCCTGCCCTTCGTCCAGCTCTACCGGCTCTGGTCCGTCACGGGCTAGCGCCCCAACCCAGCTCGGGAGATCCGATGGCACCCCCTCGCACCCTCATCCTCGCCCTCTCCCTGGCCGCGCTCCCCCTGTGGGCCTGCGGCGACAAGGACGACACCGCGGTGGACACCGCCGTCGAGGGAGACACGGACACGGACACGGACGCGGACACCGACACGGACACCGACGCCGACGCCGACACCGACGCGGACACCGACGCCGACACCGACGCGGACACCGACCCCGACGCGGACACCGACACCGACCTCCCCCTCGACGGCGACGGGGAGATCAGCGGTGAGTGCGGCGTGCTCACCAGCACCGAGCTGACGGGCCCGGAGCCTTGGCTGTTCCGCAACGCCATCGACTTCGGGCAGCTGGAGTTCGACTACGACCAGCTCTCCGAGGGCGGCCAGGAGGTCTACGACGACGGCAACCTGGGCGGCAGCTCGCTGTACTCCGAGATCTTCTCCTACGAGCTGCTGTACCGCTGCGAGCTCGCTGCGCTGCTCAAGACCGAAGGCGAGATCGTCTACGACGACGAGGGTGGCAAGAAGACCGACCTGCTGGTGGAGATCGACGCCGAGACCATCGGGGTCAGCGTCACCCGCGCCTACGGCTGGCCGCCGGAGGACCCCTACACGGTCGATGACGCCGAGGCGCTGCTCGAGGACAAGCTGGCGGACATCCCGCTCTCCACGGACAATGTGGCGGACGAGGACGCCTGGACCAAGCAGGTGCTCCACGTCATCGCCTACGCCTCGGGCCACGCAGACAGCATCGAGACGGCCTGGGCTGGGCTCGACGCGGACCTGCTCGGCGACACCATCGTGCTGGTGACCGTCACGGACGGTGACGACGAAGACCTCTACTGACTCTGGATCTCCATGGCTCGCCGTACCCCACCCTCGCCTCCACCTAGCGGCCTCGGCCGCGGGCATGTAGACGAGGCGCCGGGCATCGCGATGCTGGGGCCGGGCATGGCCTCCGATGGTGACGACGAGGTCACCGCGCCCATCCCGGCGGCGCTGGCCCAGCGCTGGGAGCTGCTGGACGCCGTGAGCGGGCGATCCGAGCGTGCCATGGCCCGTCTGGACGACCTGGTCCAGGAGTTCCGCGGCACCCTGCAGGAGCTGCAGCGCAGCGAGGACGAGCTGTGGGACGTGCGCGATCAGCTGGTGCGGGGTGAGCGTGAGCTCGCCAAGCTGCGGCGGGAGATCCTGCGCGCGCGCCGGGACTCGGCCCTCCAGCAGGATCGCGCGGCGGTCGCCCGTCGCCAGGTGGGCGCGGTGCGCATCGAGGCCCACGGTGCACGGAGCAAGCTGGCGGACCTGCGGCTCGAGGTGACGGCGGAGCGGGAGCGGCTGCTGGCCCTGGACTCCGAGGTGGCCGCGCAGCGCATCGAGCAGCGCGAGAGCGCCCGCCGGGTGGAGGCCCTCGAGGCCGAGCGCGGAGGGCTCGTCACCCAGCTGGGCGAGGCGCGGGAGCGTCTGGCGGAGCTCGAGGACGATCACACCACGCTGCGCACACACCACGCCGAGGTCACAACCCGGGTGGCCACTCAGGATCTCGAGATCGGCGAACTGCGGGTCGTGCTCGCCCAGCTGCGCGACCGGGCCGCCAGCGAGGGCCAGGCCAAGCGCGAGCTCGAGGATCGTCAGAAGCGAGCCAAGGCCGGCATCCGCACCGCCAGGGCCATGGCCGAGAGCGCCACGGTGCGGGGCGACGAGCTCGCCGAGAAGCTCGAGCAGTCGACGCAGGAGCTGACGCAGCTGCGGGCCCAGGCCGAGGCCGCCGGTGAGTCCTTGCAGGCCGAGTTGGAGCAGCTCCGCCTCGACAGCCGGAGCGCTCAGGAGCTGCTCGCCAACGAGCGCGACGAGGCCTGGTCCCAGCGCGAGGCCATGCAGGTGGAGCGCGACGAGATCCGGGTCCAGCTGGAGCGGCTCAGCGCCGAGCGCGACGACGCCCGCTCCCAGCGCGACGACGCCCGCGCCCAGCGCGACGACGCCCGCGCCCAGCGCGGGGTGGTCGAGGGCGAGCGGGACGGGCTCAGCTCCCAGCTCGACGACGCCACCGCCCAGCGGGACGAGGCCCGGGCGCAGCTCGAGGCCGCCTCCGCTGAGCGGGACGAGGCCCGGGCGCAGCTCGAGGCGGTGACCACCGAGCGGGACGAGGCCCAGGCGCAGCTCGAGGCGGTGACCACCGAGCGGGACGAGGCCCTGGCGCAGCTCGAGGTCGTGACCTCCGAGCGGGACGAGGCCCGGGCGCAGCTCGAGGTCGCGGCCGATGAGCAGAGCACCCTCGACACGGTCACGGCACGGAGCCGTGAGCTCGAGGAGCAGCTCGAAGCCGTCAGCGAAGAGCGCCAGCGGCATCAGGACCGAGCCCGGGAGCTCGAGCTGCAGCTCGGGCAGCACAGCGACGAGGCCGAGCGTCAGGTCGCACAGCTCCAGGCGGAACTCGACGAAGCCCGGGAGCGCATCCAGGTCTTCGAGGCCCGGATGGACGAGCAGTCCGACGAGGCGAGCAAGGCCGCCCTCGACCAGCAGCGCGCCCAGGACGAGGCCAGCGAGGCCCGCGCCCTGACCGACGCCGCCCGCGCCGAGGCCGACAGTGCCCGCGCCGAGGCCGACAGCGCCCGCGCCGAGGCCTCCATGGCCCGCTCGCTGGTGGAGGCTCAGGCCCGGGAGCTCGAGCGGGTCCGGGCCGAGGCCCAGCAGGCCAAGCGTGACCGCGACGCGGCGAGCAAGGACGAGAGCGGCGCCGAGAAGACCACCCGGCAGCTCGATCTCGCCCGCAAGGCGGTCTACCGCTACCGCCGGCGGACCCAGCACGACCGCGCGCGCTGGAAGGCCCAGGAGGCGGAGCTCGGCAAGACCATCGCCGGGCTGTTCGCGGTGGCCCACGCCTTCCCGCGCCAGCTCGACGAGATGGAGGACGTGCTCCGCAAGCTGCGGGTCATCCTCGAGGGCACCGGTCGGATGATCGATCTGCACCGCCTCGAGGCGGAGAAGGCCTACCGGGTGCTCTTCTCCGAGGAGCCCTCACCCCCGCGGGTGGAGCGCTCGGACGAGGGCGAGGGCAGCACGTAGAGGCCGTCGCTGACGGCGCGGGATCCGGCGTGACCGGGCTGACCGTCGTCCGAGGGGTGGTTGACCACCCCGCCGAGCCAGGCCCCCTCGACCCACAGGGTGGTGGAGCCGCCGCCGTCGAGGTTCACCGCGTCCACCGCTCCCAGCTCCACCATCAAGGCCGCCAGCTCGGGGATGGTCGCGCCGGCACCCATGGCGGTGCGGCCGTCGACCGCGACCATGAGCAGGGTGCCGTCCGCGGTGACACCCACGGCGGTGCGCGGGTGGGTGGAGGCCTGGAAGCTGCTGTCGTCGGAGGGCTCGATGCTCGCGACGCCTTCGCTCACCAGGCTGGGATAGCCGGCCACGGCCAGATCCACGTCGGGCCAGCTCGCCCCCTCATCGATCCAGGCCCATTGCACCGGCTCTCCCGCTCGCCAGCCCATGGCCCGCTGTGCCCCCTTGCCCATCGCTGTGACGGCGATGGTCTCCCCGCCGTCGGCCAGCAGGCAGAGGGGCTCGCAGCGCTTGGAGAAGAAGGCGGCGTTGATCCCGGCGAGGGCGCCCTCTCGCTCACCCACCGCCGCGACGGTCTCGCAGCCCTCGTGGCGGCGCACCGCCACCCGGTCCCGCAGCGCGGGCTCCACCCGCAGGACCGAGACGGCCTGGGGGCCATCGGGGCTCCAGCGCCGTGACCAGGTCAGGCCGGGTTCGATGCTGTGCTCGGCCCAGCTGTCAGCGGGCAGGTGCTCGGCGTGGACCGTGAAGGGCAGCGGCTCCGCCGGCGCGGCGGTCGCGCTGTCCACCACCACCAGGTAGGGGCCCGCCTCGAGGCCGGCTACACGCAGCACGTCGCTGGAGGCCGCCACACAGCCGGTGGCGCCGCCGTCGCTGATCTCCGGTTCTCTCAGGAGCAGGACCTGCGCCCCACGGGCCGCGTCGGCGTCGAGGGCGAGCCGCAGCAGCCCCGGCGTCTCCAGCTCGAGGCGCCACGTCCGCTCCGGTCCCGGCAGCTCGATCTCGGGAACGCAGTCGTAACGGTCGATGGCGCCGGGCTCGGCCTCCGGGAGCGGGCCCTCGGCGTGCAGGGGGAGGGGGGAGAGGGGGGCGCGGGGCGGGCTCGGGCCGTCCGGTGCGGGTCCGGCCAGGGCGAGCAGGGGGAGCAGCAGCAGGGTCGCGGGGGACATCATCCAAGCATAGCGTCGTCAGGGAGTGACGCGGGGCGTTTTCGGTTATCCAGGCTCACCTTGGAGGACCTCATGGAAGCGCTGTCCACACACATCGCCACCGCATCGGGCTGGGTCTGGGGCGCTCCGATGCTCATCCTGCTGGTGGGCACGGGTGTGTACCTCACCATCCGGCTCAAGGGCGTTCAGTTCCACGGGCTGATGCACGGCCTGTGGATGGCGTTCATCGTCCGTCGCGAGAAGGGTGCCGAGGGCGACATCTCCCACTTCCAGGCCTTGATGACCGCCCTGGCCGCCACCGTGGGTACCGGCAACATCGCCGGCGTGGCCACGGCGGTGGCGGCCGGTGGGCCCGGCGCCCTGTTCTGGATGTGGATCACCGGCCTGTTCGGCATGGCGACCAAGTACGGCGAGGCCGTGCTCGCCGTGAAGTACCGCACCACCGACGAGCGCGGGGAGATGGCCGGCGGGCCGATGTACTACCTGCGCGACGGGCTCAACGCCCCCTGGCTCGGCGCGCTGTTCGCGCTGTTCGCCGCCATCGCCGCGTTCGGCATCGGCAACATGGTGCAGACCAACTCGGTGGCCGACGCGGTGCAGACCACCTTCGCGGTGCCCACCTGGATCACTGGCGTGGTCCTGGCCGTCCTCACCGCCGCGGTGATCCTCTTCGGCATCAAGGGCATCGGCAAGGTCACCGGTGTGCTCGTGCCGACCATGATCGTGGCCTACATGCTCGGTGCCCTGGTGCTGCTGGTGGTCCACATCGATGAGCTCCCCGCGGCCATCGCCCTGGTCTTCGAGCACGCCTTCACCCCCGTCGCCGCCACCGGCGGCTTCGCCGGCGCGGTGGTCAAGGAGGCCGTGCGCTTCGGCGTGGCCCGCGGCGTGTTCTCCAACGAGTCCGGCCTGGGCTCGGCGCCCATCGCCGCGGCGGCGGCCCAGACCCGCAACCCCGTGTCCCAGGCGCTGGTCAGCATGACCCAGACCTTCATCGACACCATCATCGTCTGCACCATGACCGGCCTGGCCCTGATCGTCACCGGCGCCTGGTCCAGCGGTGAGACCGGGGCCGCGCTGACCCTGAAGGCCTTCTCCATCGGGCTGCCCTGGGAGCTCGGCGCCGCGGGGCCGCTGGGGGGCCTGGTGGTCACAATCGGTCTGATCCTGTTCGCCTACTCCACCATCCTGGGCTGGTGCTACTACGGGGAGCGCTCCATCGCGTTCCTGTTCGGGGCGCGCTCGGTGGTGCCCTACCGGGTGGTCTTCGTGCTGCTGGTGGCGGTGGGCGCGGTGCTCAAGGTGGACCTGGTCTGGAACCTCTCGGATCTGATGAACGGCATGATGGCCTTCCCCAACCTGGTGGGCCTGCTGTTGCTCTCCGGGGTCATCGCCCGCGAGACGAACGCCTACTTCGAGCGCCGTCGCTCCGACAACGCGTGAACTCGCGGCCCGTCCGAGCCGATGGGTTGGGTGGAGCACCGGGCTTGTGCCCGGACGAGGTCTTGCGGTAGGCTTCACAGATAGACAGTTTGCACAGTATCGACAGGTGCCGATGGCACCGGCCGCTGCGAACCGGGGAATCCATGACGCGACATTCGAGCGAACCCGACGCTGAGTCCGGCCGGGGGCGGGTCCTGCTGGTGGAGGACGATCCGCTCCTGCGCCGCGGCATGGCGCGCATCCTGCGCCGGGGGGGCTTCGCGATCCTGGAGGCCCCGGGGGGCCAGCAGGCCCTCGATCTGCTCGACGACACGCAGGTCGACTGCGTGCTGAGCGACATCTCGATGCCGGGCATGAGCGGTATGGAGCTGCTGAAGGCCGTCACCGGGCGGGATCTCGATCTGCCCTTCGTCCTGGTCACCGGCGTGCCCTCCCTCGACACCGCCATCGAGGCGGTCGAGTACGGGGCGTTCCACTACCTGCGCAAGCCCTTCGTGCCCTCGGACCTGGTCGATCTGGTGACCCGCGCGGTGCACGTGCGTCGCCTGGCGCTCCTGAAGCGACAGGCCCTCGCCCTGGCGGGGTTGCCCGGGGGGATGAGCCGCGATCTGCAGGGCCTCACCGCGGCGTTCGAGAGGGTCCTGGCGGGCTTCGCCCTCGCCTTTCAACCCATCGTGCACGCCGCCGACGCCAGCCTCTACGGCTGCGAGGTGCTGCTGCGCTCCGATGAACCCAGCCTGCCCCATCCCGCGGCGGTGCTCCGCGCGGCCGAGCGCCTCGAGCGGGTGCACGAGCTGGGCAGGGCCATCCGGGCGCGTGCCGCGGGCGTGCTCGCCTCGGAGCGCTGCCCCGAAGGGACCCTGTTCATCAACCTCCACCCCCGGGACCTCGCCGACGACCAGCTGCTCGACGTGGAGGCGCCGCTGACCGCCCACGCCAGCCGCGTGGTGCTGGAGATCACCGAGCGCGCCAGCCTCGACGGGGTGGCGGACCTGCGCCGCCGGGTCGAAGGGCTCCGGGAGCTGGGCTTCCGGATCGCGGTGGACGACCTGGGGGCGGGCTACGCGGGGCTGACCAGCTTCGTGGTGCTGCAGCCGGACATCGTCAAGATCGACATGACGCTCATCCACGGTGTGGACCACGAGCCCACCCGCCAGAAGCTCGTGCGCTCCATGACCTCCGTCTGCCGCGAGATGGGCATCAAGGTGGTGGCCGAGGGCATCGAGACCGACGCGGAGCACCAGGTCCTGCGGGAGCTGGGCTGCGATCTGTTGCAGGGCTACCTCTTCGGGCGCCCCGAACGCCTCGACGCGTCGCAGGGCTCGCGATGAGCGGACGGGGGGGGCACGGAGGCCAGGGTGGCTCCGCCAGCCAGGAGCTGGCCGCGGTGCGGGCCGAGAACGCGGAGCTCAAGGCGCGCCTCGAGCGGCAGCTCGCCCTGGCGCAGGGGCTGGGTGCAACTCAACAGCTGGGGGCGATCCTGAGGACGTCCCTCGATCACGCCGTCGCCCTGTCCGGAGCCGACAGCGGCGCGGTGTACTTGCTCGAGCTCGAGAGACAGCGGCTCGAGCTCGCGTGCCACAGCGGCTTGTCTGCGGCCTATGTGCACCAGCGCCGCTGGGTGTCTCTGGACAACCCGGTGGTCGCGGCCGGGCTGGCCGGCGACCACAGCTTCCTGGACCTCGAGCACGACGCCGCCACGCAGGACGAGCACGACCGGGCCGAGGGGATCACCGCCGCGGTGGTCCTGCCGGTGACCCACGGCGAGCGGGTCCTGGGCGGGCTCTACCTCTGCTCCCATGGCCTCGCGCGGCTGGATGCCGGCGCCGCCGGCGCGCTTCGGCTGCTCGCCAGCCAACTGGGCGCCGCCATCTCCCGTGCCCGGGCCGCCGAGTCCCAGGCCAAGCTGGCGGCCGCCGTGGAGGCCAGCTTGGCCAGTGTGGGCCTGGCGGATCTCGACGGCACCTGCAGCTACGTGAACCCCGCGCTGGCGGCGACCTGGGGCTACCCGGACCCCGAGGCCATGGTCGGCAGTTCGGTGCTGGACTGGTGGGCCGTGCCGGCCGACGCCGCCCGCGTGCTGGCGCAGGTCCTCGAGCAAGGCTCCCTCACCAGCGAGTTGCTGGCCCGACGCGCCGACGGGAGCACCTTCCCGGCCGTGGGCACCGCCTGCGTCGTGCGGGATGGCAGCGGCGAAGCCACCCATGTCGTGGGCTCCTTCATCGATGTCTCGGACCTGCGCCAGGCCCAGCTGGCCATGCGCGAGGCGCGGTTGACCAGCGCCATCAACGGCCTGCTGTGCCGCGCCCTCGAGGGCGGAGACGACGACGACATGGGGCGCAGCTGCGTGCAGGTCGCCATGGACCTCACCGGAGCGACCCTGGGCCTGCTGGGCACCATCGGACGGGGTGGAGCGCTCGCGAACACCTACACCGCAGGCCTCGAGGACTGGGCCGGCGAGGACGGCGCGAACTTCGCCGACCTGGTGCCCGGTGCGGCGACGATGAAGGGCCTGTGGGGCCACGCCTTCGAGCGCGGTGAGCCCTTCCTCAGCAACCAGCCAGCCGACCACCCCAGCAGCGTGGGCCTGCCAGAGGGCCACCCGCCCATCGACTCGGTGCTCATCACGCCCCTGATGAGCGACGGGTTGTGCCGGGCGGTTCTGGGTCTCGCCAATCGCCCCGGTGGCTTCTCGGAGGATCACGCCACCGTCGCCTCCACCCTCGGCCCGGCGATCCTGCAGGTGCTCGAGCACCGGCGAAGCGAGCGCTCCCGGCGGGAGAGCGAGCGGCTGCTCCGCGAGCAGGACCTGCACCTGCGCCAGGCCCAGAAGCTCGAGGCCATCGGGCGCCTCGCGGGCGGCGTGGCCCACGACTTCAACAACCTGCTGGCGGTGATCACCCTGTTCGGTCAGGCCGTCCAGGGGGGCCTGGATCCCGACTCCGAGGCGTTCGAGGACACCAGCGCCATCCTCGAGACCGCCGAGCGGGGTGCCCAGCTGACCCGTCAGCTGCTGGCCTTCGGCCGGCGGGCGGTGCTCAAGCCCGTGCACCGTCAGGCCGGGGCGCTGGTGCTCGAGATGGAGTCCATGCTCCAGCGACTGATGGGCGACAACATCACGGTCGCGGTCGATGCGGTGGCGGCGTCCGGCTGGGTCCACGTGGATCCTGGAGAGCTGGGGCAGGTGATCTTGAACCTGGCCGTGAACGCCCGCGACGCCATGCCCGAGGGCGGGCGTCTGGCCGTGTCGGTGATCGATCACGTCCTGCTCGATGCCCAGGCCGCGCCGGATCTGCCCGCCGGCGAGTATGTGGAGCTGCGGGTGGAGGACGACGGCGTCGGCATGGGGCCGCAGCAGCTCGAGCACATCTTCGAGCCCTTCTACACGACCAAGGAGCTGGGGAAGGGCACAGGCCTGGGCCTGGCGATGGTCTACGGCATCGTGCGGCAGACCGGCGGGACGGTGGTGGTGGAGAGCCAGCCCGGCCAAGGCAGCACCTTCCGCATCTACCTGCCTCGGGTCCCCTCCGAGGCCGAGCGCGAGCGCCCTGCGGCGCCCAGGAGCCGGTCCGGCGAGGGACGCGAGACGGTCCTGCTGGCCGAGGACGACGATCTGGTGCGCCGGGGCATGGCGCGCTTCCTGCGCCGCAACGGCTACAGCGTGCTCGAGGCCGCCAACGCGGGCGAAGCCCTGCTCATCGCCGAGCAGCACGTGGGGGTCATCCACGCGCTGGTCTCGGACGTGGACATGCCGCGGATCAGCGGGCCCCGGCTCGCCCGTCGCCTGCTCCTGGCCCGGCCGCGCCTGCTCGTGCTCTTCGTCTCAGGGCACGGCGGTGACGGGATCCTCGGTGATGTCCCGTCGATCGAGGGCGCCCAGCTGTTGTCCAAGCCGTTCTCGGCCGACGAGCTGACCGGAGCGCTCCGCGAGCTGCTCGACCGTCACTGAGTCCAGCGGCTCTCGGGGGTGGTCAGGCGGGCGGCTTCCTTGCGGCCGATGGTCCAGAACAGGGCCGGCCGGAGCATGAACTCGAACAGGGTGGAGCTGGCCAGCCCGCCGATCACCACGGTGGCCACGGGGTAGAGCAGCTCGCGCCCGGTCTCTCCGCCTGCGATCAGCAGCGGGAACAGGCCGGCGCCGGTGGTCAGCGCGGTCATCACGACCGGCGCGGCGCGCTCGCGGCCAGCGCGGATCAGCAGCTCCGGGGACAGCGCCACGCCTTCTTCCCGCATCAGGTGCAGGTAGTGGGCCACCAGCAGGATGCCGTTGCGGGTGGCGATGCCCGCCAGGGAGACGAAGCCCACCAGCGCCGCCACGTTGAAGTCCTGTCCTGTGACCAGCAACAGCAGCACGCCCCCGACGAAGGCCGCGGGCACGCAGACCAGCACCTGCAGGGACAGGTTGAGGGAGCGGAACTGACCGTAGAGGATGGTGAGCATGGCCAGCAGCGAGGCCAGCGACAGCAGCAGCACCAGCCGGGTGGCGCGCTGCTGGGACTGGAACTGCCCCTCGAAGCGCAGGAAGCTGCCTTCGGGCATGGCGGCCTCGATGGGCGCCACCGCCTCCTGCAGATCGCCGACCACCTCGCCCAGGGAGCGGCCGTCGACGTTGCAGCTCACCGCCACCCGCCGGAGCAGATCGTCCCGGTGGATGCGGTTAGGGCCGGCGGCCTGCTGCACGGTGGCCAGCTCGCCCAGGCGCGCGAAGCCACCGCTGGGCAGGCCGATGGGCAGGCGCTTGATGGCGGCCAGGGAGTCCCGCGCGGGCTGGTCGAGGCGCACGAACAGATCGAAGGCGCGCTCGCCCTCGAGGATCTGGCCGACCTCGTGGCCGCCCAGGGCGATCTCCAGCTCGCGGGCGAGCTCGCCGGGTGCGAGGCCCAGCTCGGCCAGGCGCTCCTTGTCCAGGTCCACATGGATCTGGGGCACCAGCACCTGGGGCTCGAGGAACAGGTCGGTGACCCCGGGGACGCCCTCGGCGGCGGCGTGGACCTGCTTGGCGGTGGCCCGCAGCTGGTCCAGATCCGTGCCCATGACCTTGATGGCGATCTGGGCCTGGACGCCGGAGAGGATGTGGTCGATGCGGTGCGCCAGGGGCTGGCCCACGTTGAGGTTCACCCCCTGCACCTCACCGAAGCGCTCGCGCACCTGCCCCAGGGCCTCGGCGCGGGTCAGATCCGCCTCGGGATCCATGGTGAGCATCAGGTGGGAGATGGTGGGGGGAGGGGCGTGCTCGTCGTGCTCGCCGCGGCCGGAGTAGCGGCTGATGGACTGCACGTGGGGCAGGTCCTGCAGCCGGCCCTCCAGCTCGCTGGCCACCCGGGTGGACTCGTCCAGGGAGGTGCCCGGCGGCAGGAAGGTCATCACCAGCACCGTGCCCTCGTCGAAGGGGGGCAGGAAGGACGAGCCCAGCAGGGTCGTGCCGCCCACGCCCAGCAGCACGGCGACGAGGGAGCCGACCAGCACGGTCTTGCGCCAGTTCACGGCCCAGCGGATCAGACCCTCGGCCCGGTCCTGCAGCCAGCGCAGGGCGCGGGGACGACCGGTGGGGACTCGGTGGCCTCCGGCCTTGCGGAACAGCAGCAGGGACAGGGCCGGGGTGACGGTCAGGGAGACGGCCATGGAGGCCAGCAGCGCGACGATGTAGGCGATGGCCAGCGGCGTGAACAGCCGCCCCTCGATGCCCGACAGCGCGAACAGGGGCAGGAACACCAGCACCACGATGAGCGTGCCGCTGAAGATCGGCCCGCGGACCTCGGAGCTGGCGTCGGCCACCAGGCGCTCGAGCTTGGCGCCTTCCGGCGCCTCCCGCAGGCGCCGGACCACGTTCTCGACCCCGACGATGGCGTCGTCCACCAGCTCGCCCACGGCGATAGCCAGGCCGCCGAGGGTCATGGTGTTGATGCCCATGCCGAACCAATGGAAGACCAGGCCCGCGGCGGCGAAGGACAGGGGCAGCGCCACCAGGGTGATGCTGGCGGCCCGGCCGTTGGCCAGGAAGATCAACAGGATGATGATCACCAGGACCGCCCCGTGCCACAGGGCGTCCAGCACGTTGTCCACGCCGCGGTCCAGGAAGGTGGCCTGGCGGAACAGATCGCTGCGCAGCTGGGCGCCATCGGGCAGGGCCGTGCGGATCCGGTCGAGCTCCTCGTCCAAGGACTCGGTCAGGGCGATGGTGTTGGTGCCGGGCTGCTTGAAGACCGCCATCATCACGGCGGTCTCACCCTCGACCGACGCGGTGCCGCGGGGCCAGGCAGCCCCTTCGACCACCCGCGCCACGTCGCGCACCCGCACCGGGCGGGAGCGATCGGGGGACACCACGATGTCGGCCAGCTCATCGACGGTCTGGATGCGGCCCAGGTTGCGCACCAGCAGCTCCTGGTTGCCCTGGACCAGGTAGCCACCGGAGGTGTTGGCGGTGGAGGCGCCGACCGCGTCCGCCACCTGGCTGATGCTCACCTCGTGGCGCAGCAGCAGGTCCGGGTCAGGGATGACCTGGTACTGCTTGAGCTCGCCGCCGATGACCACCACCTGGGCCACGCCGGGGACCGACAGCAGGCGCCGGCGCACCACCCAGTCCGCCAGGGTGCGCAGCTCCATGGGGTCGGCTGCACCGCTGGGGCTGACCAGGGCGACGTTCATGATCTCGCCGGTGATCGACGCGATGGGGGCCATCTCCGGCACGACGTCCGGGGGCAGGTCCGCCAGCACCAACTGCAGGCGCTCCTGCACCAGCTGTCGGTCCCGGTAGATGTCGGTGTCCCAGCCGAACTCCACCCGGATGGTCGCGAGCCCGTCGGCCGAGGACGAGCGCATCTGCTCCACGCCGGGCACCCCGCCCAGGGCGGCCTCGAGGGGCAGGGTGACCAGGGTCTCCACCTCCTCGGGGGCCATGTCGTGGGCCTCGGCCATGACCGTGACCACGGGCTGGTTCAGATCGGGGAAGATGTCCACCGGACGCTGCAGCATCGCGATGGTGCCCGCGATCAGCAGGGCCGCGGCCAGGCCCAGGACCAGCATGCGGTGGCTCAGGGAGCCTCGGATCAGGGTGTCCAGCATGGCGATCTCAGTGGGAGTGGCCGTGGTGGGCGCCGCCGCCGCCGGCGTCGCCGCCGCCGTCGGCCTGCTTGTGGGCCAGGTGGACCTGCAGGGCGCCGGAGCTGACGACCTTGTCGCCGGGCCCCCCGCCCCCCCCCCAGGGGGCCCCCCCCCCCCCGCGCGCCCCCCGCGCGGGCGGGGGCGCCCCCCGCGGGGGGCTGTTTGGGGGGGTGTGTGCCGGGGCGGGGGGGGGGGGCGGGGCCCGGGGGCGGGGGCCCCCCCCCCCGCCCCCATGGGGACCACCGCCCGCCGGCTCTCCACGGTCTCCACCGTGAGCTCCACCGGCTCGTAGTGGCCGGCGTGCTCGATGTAGACCAGCGTGGAGCCGGCCTCGGAGATCAGCGCGCTGGCGGGGATCACGACGCGCTTGCCGATCTCCTCGGTGCCCACGAGCACCTGGACGCGGGAGCCCGCGCGGTTCTCCCAGTCGACGTAGCGCGCGCCGTCGGCTTTCTTCTCGCTGACCTTGCTGTTGGGCAGGGGCACGAAGAAGTGGGTGGTGCGGTCCTCGCCGTCCAGGGCGCCCTCCATGGACCGGATGGACAGGCCGTCGACCCGACGCCCCTCACCGGGGAAGAGCAGGGAGACCGGCAGGCCCTCGGCCGCGGCGCGGCGCACGGGGTCGAGGTCGGCCTCGAAGGCCTCGCCCCAGACCATGAGCTGATCGAGGGCGGCCAGCTCGTACAGCGCGGCCCCGGCCTCGAGGGTCTGGCCGGTGTGGGCCCCGCGGGACATCACCTCGAGCTCGGGCTTGCCCGGCAGGCTCGGGGCGTAGAGGCTGATGCGGGTGGTGGGCTCGCCGCGCTGCTCGAGGGCCTCGAGCTGCGTGGAGCTCAGGCCCGCCATCTCCAGGGCGGCGAGGACGGTGTCGAGGGTGCTGGCGTTCGAGGTGACCTTGGCCTCGAGCACCGCCAGGTCCGCCTGGACCCGACGACGCTCGTCGGCGACCTCGCCGCCGCCGGAGGTCAGGGCCTCGAGGTAGCTGCGGGTGCGCTCGAGCTGGATGCTGTTCTCGATGAGCGCAGCGCGGACCTCGACGGCGTGGATCTGCAGCTGGCGCAGCTCGGGGTCCACCAGCTCCAGCACCGCCAGGCGCTGGCCGGCGCGCACTGTGGCGTGGGGTGGCGCGTCGAGGCTCACCACCCGGACCGTGGTGGGGGTGGAGACGGTGGCCTGGCGGTCCCAGTCCACGTGCAGGGTCCCAGGGATCTTGAGCTGGTCGTACCACTGCTCCGCGGTGACCTCGTACAGCTCCAGGCCGATGTTGCTGGCGGCGGCGTCGGAGAGCTCCACGAAGCTGTGGTCCCCGGCGTGAGCGGCGTGATCGTGCCCAGCGTGGGGGTCCTCGACGGGCTCGGGCTCGGCATGATCGTGGCCCGCGTGATCGTGGTCGTGCCCGGCATGAGGGTCTTCCGCGGGCGCGGGTTCGGGCTCGGCATGATCGTGACCCGCATGATCGTGGTCGTGCCCGGCGTGGTCGTGATCGTGCCCCGCGTGGGGATCGACCGCTGGCTGGTCGGGAGGGGTCTCGCCCAACCCGCAGCCGACCGTGCAGGCCAGCAGCGCGGCGAAGAGGCTGGTGAGGGCAGGGCGGGACACGGGACCTCCAGGGCTACTCGGCGGCCTTCTCGGCCTCGGGGGCAGCGGCCTCGGCTTCGGCCGGCGCCGCTTCGGCGGGAGCGGCCTCGCCCTCAGCGGGCGGGGCCTCGCCTTCAGCGGGCGGGGCCTCGCCCTCGGCGGGGGCGGGCTCATCGGCCGGGTGCTCGTGGTCGTGGCTGGCGTGATCGTGATCCTGGCCTTCGTGCTGGTGGGCGTGCTCGTGGGAGACCCCGTCGTGCTCGTGGGCGTGCTGGTGATCGCCCTCCGCGTGGTCGTGGGCCGCGTGGTCGTGGGCGGCGTGGTCGTGGGCGGCGTGGTCATGACCGGCGTGGTCGTGGTCGTGACCCGCGTGGGGATCGGCCGCGGGCTCGGGGCTCGGCGCGGGCTCCTGGCCGCTGCATGCGACGGTGGCCGTGAGCATCAGGCCGGCGAGGATCGGGAGGACGGGCTTCATGGGGTCTCCTGGTGGGGAGGTTGGAGGCGCAGGGGCCGCCCGACCGCGAGCTCGAGCTCGAGCTGGGTCCGACGGATGGAGAGGATGATGTCCAGCGTCTCGGTCTCGATCTCCACCCAGGCCCGGCGCACGGACTGGAGGTGGAGCACGTCGAGCTGGCCGGACTGGTAGCGTTCGCGGGCGAGCCGCTCGGCCTGGCGCGCGGAGCCGAGGCTCGCGCCGGCGAGGGCCTGCAGGGCGTCCTCGAGGCCCTCGAGTTCGGCCAGCAGGGCGTCGATCTCCCGCGGGGCCTCACGGCTCTCGGCGACGAGGCGCTGGTGGGCGGCGTCGCGTTCGGCCAGCGCCGCGCGGTAGGGCGCGCCGCCGGGGGCCAGCACCGGCAGGGGGATGCCCACGGCCACCCCGAGGCTGGGGTCGGCGGGGTCGGCCCCCCCCCCGGGGGGGGGGGGGGGGGGGGGGGGGGGGGGGGGGGGGGGGG
>CAYZVO010000028.1:0-11424 GCA_964481655.1 uncultured Enterobacterales bacterium
CCGGGCCTGGGCGGCCTTGAGGCGCTTCTTGTAGACGTCCCGCTCGAGGGTCAGGGACAGGTCGACCTTGTCGAGCATCGAGGTGGTGATGTTCCCCGGCAGGGGGCGCATGGGCACCACCAGCCGCTCGCGCTCGGCCTGCTGCTCCTTGGCCGCGATGTGGCGGGACAGGGCGTTGACCACGGTGGTGAGGATCTTGACGGTCGCGAAGCGACGGTCGTGGGCCTCGACCACCACCCAGGGCGCATAGTCGGCGTCGGAGCGGGCCAGCATCTGGTCCACGGCCTGCACGGTCTCCTCGTACTGCTCGTGGTGGGCCAGATCGCTGGGGGTGACCCGCCAGCTGCTGGCCGGGTTGGCGGCGAGGTCCTCGAAGCGCCGGGCCTGTTCTTTCTTGGAGATGTGCAGGTAGAACTTGAGGATCAGGGTGCCGTCGGTGGCCAGCAGGCGCTCGAAGGAGGCGATGTCGTCGTAGGCCTGCTCGACCTCGAGCCGCCCCGCGCGGCCCTCGACCCGATCGTCCAGCACCCGTCGGTACCAGGAGCGGTCGAAGATGCCCACGCGGCCCTTGGGGGGGAGCCGGGTCCAGTACCGCCACAGGAACGGGCGCATCTGCTCTTCTTCGGTGGGCTCGCGCATGGCGTGGACGGTGAAGCCGCGGGGGTCCATGGGCAGGATGAGCTTGTTGATCAAGGTCCCCTTGCCCGCCGCGTTCCAGCCCTCGAAGACGATCAGCACGGGGATGCCGAGCTCCCGAGCCCGCCGCTCCAGGCGGGTGAGATCGAGCTCGAGCTGGTCCTTGGTGACCTTGTACTCGGCCTTGGGCAGCTTCCTCGACAGGTCGATGTCCTTGAGCATGGCGTCTCCTCGCGGCGATGCATTCCACTATCATGGCGCCGGCCCGCTTCGGGTCCCACATGCGCACGGTGAGGCCGACCAGCGCGGTTTTTCTTGATAGGTGTGGTCTATGCCCCAGGCGTTCAAAGTCCCCCCGCCCGTCGTCTACCAAGGCGAGCGTCCGACCCAGGCCGCGCTGCAGCGGCGACGGGAGCAGCTGCGCGAGGAGAACAAGCGCTCGCTGGCCCGGGTGGACACCCTCGTGCGCTCCCAGCAGGCCATCAGCAAAGAGCTGGGACAGGACCTGGGCGCCCTCGAGTCCCAGGGAGCCCACCTGCAGGAGCTCGAGCAGCGCGACGCCGAGACGGGCCTGCTGGCCTCCCTGGTCCGCAGCCTCAACCGCCGGCAGCACCTGCTGGAGCGACGCTCGGCCACCGAGGGCTTGCTTGAGCGCTATCAAGCGGTCACCCGTCAGCTGGGCCGCGCGGCCGCCTTCACCGACGAGCTGCAGCTGTGCGCCCTCGAGCTTCAGAGCGCCGTCGAGGCCATGCACGACGAGATCGCCACCGCCGAGCGCAACCAGCGACGCGGCGCCGAGCGCCTGGTCTCCCTCGAGCGCATGCTCTCGGAGATCGAGCAGAGCTCGGACCCCGTGGCCGGCCGCGCCGCCCTGCTCGACAAGCTGTCCTTCGAGCTGCGTCACGAGACCCTGCTGGTGGAGCTGTTCGAGGCGCAGGTCCGGCTGCTGAAGGCCGAGCTGGGGCCCGCCCGGGCGCTGCGGGACACGATGCTCGACCTCTACCAGGAGATGTCCGCGTTCGTGCAGGCCGCGCGCTCGAACGCCGACACCGCCGGGCGGCGCATCCAGGCCCTGGGCCTGGCCGCCGACGCCCCCGTGGTGGTCTCCGAGCTGCAGGCTTCCCTGGACGAACTGGGCACCGCCATGCGCGCCACCGAAGGCTACATCGAGCAGACCCAGCACCTGCTGGTCGAGGTGCTGCCCGAGCTGCGCGCCCGCCTCGAGGCCAGGGTGGGCACCGACGCCATCGAGCTGACCGACGACCTGGACGCGGTCAGCCGCGAGCGCGCCCGGGCCTCCGCCGATCGCGCCCTGCGCGAGGCCGCGGCCGCCGAGGTCGACGGCTGGTTCGACCGGGACGCCTGATGCTGCTGCCCGCGCCCCGCGTCGGCCCCTACCTGCGGGCCTTCCGAGCGGGCCTCGAGGCCATGGCCCCCCACGGGGACTACGTGCCCCTCGACGAGCAGATCGCGCTGCTCGAGGCCCTCGATCCCGCCTGCTCGGGCGCCCTGCTGCAGCCCGCCGAGCTCGACCCACGCTCCGGTCTGCCCGCCCTCACCTGGCTCGAGCGCGCCCGCGCGGAGCAGGAGCACGCTCGGGCCGGAGACGAACGCAGCGATCCCGATGACGACGAGATCGAGCGGGCCCATCGCCTGGACCGCGCCCTCGGGGCTCGCCTCGAGGCCCGGCGCAGCCTGCACCGCCACCTCCGGGTGAACCAGCTGCTCCCGGCGTCGCGACTCAGCGCCGTGCTCAAGCGCCTCGACAGCACCCCGCTGGTGGAGATCGCCTACGACCACCTCACCGCCGGGTCTGCCTGGGAGCGAGTCCGGATCGAGGTCCGGGACCCCTCGAGCGTCAACGATGGCGGCGCCATGAAGGTCCAGGGGCGCCACCGGGCCATCGAGGTCCATCCAGGCCTGCGCCACCTCCTGGCCCGCCACGCCCCGACCCCTCTGGTCGCCCTGCACGCCCAGCTGCAAGAGGTGCTGGGGGGCATGGTCACGCGGCTGGCCCGCTCGCGGGTGGGACCCTTCTGGTTCCCGGGGATCCCCCTCCCACCGCAGGCACCTCCGGCGCTGGCCCGGGGCCTGGTGCTGCAGCTGTCCAGCGAGGTGGTGGGTCGCGAGGTCCGCCACAGCCGGCACCTGGACCCTTGGATTCCCCCTCCGGACGGCGAGCTCGTGCCCCGGGGCTGCCGCATCTACCGTGAGCGCCGCTTCTGCGCCTCGCCGGGACTGATCCCTGTCCTCGAGGCCTGGGGCCAGGCCCAGGGTGTCGGCGTCCTGGCCAGCCCGCTGCAGCCTCGCCCGAGCCCCCGCCGTCGGAGCCTCTGACGATCAGCCCTCGAGGCTGGCTGCCAACAGGGCCCGGTGCAGCGCGGCCAGATCGGCGTGCCGTCCACGCTTGCGCGCCCAGCGCACGAAGCGCCAGGCCATGTCGAGCAGCACGAGGTCTCGGGCCCGCTGGACGCTGCGATCGGCGCTGTCCCGCAGCGGCCGGTCCTCGAGGCCGAAGCCGCGGCTGGAGCCGTCCACGGCCCGGGCGACGATGGGGTTGCGCAGGTTGAGCACCATGGTGGCAGTGTCGAGGGCGCCCCGGTCCGTCAGCCGCACCCGCTCGTCCTCGTCCTCGAGGTACTGCAGATCGAGCCGCACACGCAGGTCGTGCTCGATCCCCAGGGCGCGGGAGAAACGATCGCCCAGGTCCTGGGCGCCGCCGAATCCACGGGCCGCGTCGACGGGCCCCGCCGCGTACAGCCGAGCGGTGGTCGGGTGCACCGAGGGAGGCGCGGCACCGGGGTGGTCGGACATCAGCCAGGCCAGCAGGCTGGTGTGAGGCGGACAGGGCACGGCCTCGGCGAGGCGCTGGGCCCCGGCCCGGTGCAGGCGCCCGCGCCGCCAGGCGTCCACAGCGAACGCCGCGGCGTAGTGGCGCGCGGCCTCGAGGCGCGAACCCTCGAGCAGCCCGGCATCGAGCAGCCGCGCGAGGCTCTGGTACAGCAGCAGCCGCTCGAGCATCAAGAGCTCCTCTTGCTCCTCGCTGGGCACCGTGGCGCCGGGGGGCAAGCGGATCATGCCGTGGACAGGCAGGCTCTGTTCCCCACCGTGCAGGGCGTGGAGGCTGCGCGCGGAGTGCACCAGCACACCGGAGGTGGGGTCGTAGGGCACCCGCAGACCGAGCCAGCCCTCGAGCCCAGAGCCCGCGATCTGCTGACGGACCACCCAGTGTTCGGCGTCGCGGTCTTCGCCGTAGCTCTCCGGGGCGTCGTCCAGGTGGAGCCGCAGCCGATGCTCGGGCAGCACGGCGTGTACCGCCTGCAGCTCGTCGAAGCTCAGCTCGAGGTGATCGAGCCCGGCGGGCTCCGCGCCTCCGCGGGGCACCACCGTGGCCTGGTCGAGCAGCCGGGCCCGCTGTGGCCAGGGCCGCGGAGGTTCCGAGGCCCACAGCTGGCTCCAGCGCTCCGGACGCAGCTGCTCCAGCAGGGTCAGGGCGCTGCGCCCCATGGCGACCCGCTGCGGAGCGTCCTGCTCGTCCACGGCAAGCTCGCCCCAGCCGCCACCGCGGTCCAGGCGGCGCAGGGTGTCGCGGAGAAGCGCCACGCCCTGCTCCCAGTCCACGTCGGTCGGGGCGCCGGGTGCAGAGACCGCGGCGATCAGGGCCTGGGGGGCCGTTCGACGCGCCCAGTCCGCCAGCAGCGGTGGCGTGCGGAAGCTGGCGGGCACATACAGCACGTGCCCGAACCCCTTCCAGCTCAGATCGCGACGGCCCACCGTGCGCCAACCACCCGCGTAGCAGCCCAGCGCGCAGACCGGGGTGGCGTCCGCGGGATCGAGCACCAGGTGCCCGAAGCCCAGCAGCGCCTCCACGGGCAGGAGCCGGGCTCGCTCGACGGGATCGGCGACCAGGATCACCCGCTCCGTCCCCTGGGCTTCGATCAGCCGTCGCAGGGTGAGAGGGCCATCCACGGCGTCCGCCAGTGGCTGGTCGAGGATGACCTCACGCTGCTCGAGGTCGAGCCCGAGCAGCACGGCCTGAAGCTCGAGGCCATGGTCGTGCTCGACGAACATGGGCCGCAGGGACTCCCGCAGCAGCGCGCAGCGCAGGTCGCGCAGCCCCGGGCCGTCGACCCGAACCTGCTGGGGGCCTGGCAGCAACCAGCGCCAGGCCTCGGCCACCACGCGCTCGGCCACCTGCTCGAGCCAGTCCCCGTCCGGGGCCTCCCCGGGGGAGATCACGTGGGCGCTGACGCCGGGCAGGCCCAGGGGCACGGCCCCGCACCAGCGGGTGCGGTCGGCGCTCCCCAGGGTGACCGGGATCTCGTCGTCATCGGCCCGGGTGGGGTCGGTGCAGCCGCCGAGGTCCAGGCGCAGGCGCAGCCCGAGCTCCCGCCCGCGGTGCTGGAAGCCGGCCTCGAGACGGTACAGCTCCTGCTGCCGCTCGAGGGTGTTCTGGACGAAGTCGACGTCGGCGGAGGATGCCAGCGGTGACAGGGCCAGCTGGGGGGCGCGGTCCCCCAGGCTGCGTGCCTGGCCCGGGGTGACCAGGACCACCGGGAACGGGAAGCGGGCCGCGTCGGCCGCGGCGCGGAGCTGGACAGCGTCTTCGGGTCGGCACCAGAAGACCTGGGCTCCGGCGGGCAGCTCCGCCAGCTGGTCGAGGGGCAGATCCGCCCGTGCGCCGAGCTGAAGCAGCTCACCGGGCAGCGCCTCGGGCACCGGGCCTGCGGCCGCGGCGGGGCCGTCGGGGGCCTCTTCGGGGAGCTCGGGCAGCGCCGGTGGTCGCCAGCCGTCCCCCGCGCTGCGGCGGATGAGGGTGGCGGCGTGGGGCTGCGCGGCGTGGAGCATCCTCACGAAGCTGCGGTCCTGCACGATGTCGCTCTGGTCGGCGGTCTTGCGCAGGCCGTCGTCGCAGATCACGCCCACCAGGGGCACGCTGCCCGGGGCCCTGCCCAGCACGGGCAGGTCCATGGTGGTGATCCACACACCACCGACCACGATGCGGACCCCGAGGGGCTGCCGCTTGGCGCCCGCCCGCTCGGACCGACCGGGGATGGCGAGCACGCCGCGGCGGCTGTCGTCCTCGAAGATCTGCTCGTCGTCGGTGCCGAACATGCGCAGTCGGGTGGACGGGCGGTAGCCGAAGGGCGCCCGTCCGTTGAGCAGGATGGGCACCGGGGAGTAGACGCAGCGGCTCTCGACCAGGGCCTGCTCGGCGTGGAAGTCCTCGCCGTCGAAGCGGTCCAGCCAGCCCGAGCGCTGCTGCACCAGCAGGTAGGTGCCCGCCATGGCCAGCTGGGGACGCCCCACGCTGCCCTTGCCCCGGCGGTCCAGGTCCACACGCACGGTGCCCTCCGGCGTGCCGTCACCGCTCTCGATGCGCACCAGCTTGGGATCGCGCTGCAGCAGGGCGTTGAGGCCGATGGCGAGCTGGCTCAGGTGCCGGGTGTCGCTCCCTGCGCGGGTCAGGAAGAGGTAGTCGAAGATGTTCTCGAGCTGGCTGGCCGTGCAGGCCTCGCCGCCCACCCAGGCCACCAGGATGTCGGAGTCGCTCACGTCGATGGCGATGTAGGTCGCGCCGGCGAAGACGGCGGCCTGCACCAGCTCGAGCACGTAGCCGGCAGGATGCCGCAGGGAGAACTCCCGCAGCTTCTCCACGGCCTTGTCCCGGGACAGGGTGAACTCCCGCCGCTCCACGAAGGTGCCGGGGGCCCGGCTGCGGGCCAGCAGATCGTCGAGGCCGCTCATGACACATCCTCCAGGCTGCGCTCCCAGGCGTGCTCGACCACCTGCTCCCAGGGACCGGTGCGGCGCACATCGGCCGCGTCCATGATGAGGTGCGCGAGGCTGGTGGCCGCGACGAAGAGGTCGTCCTGGGCGGCCAGCAGCAGGGCGTGGAAGGTGGGGTGGCTGCGGTCCAGCAGCACACAGCGTTTGCGCACGAACAGGGGCAGGCGCACCAGCGAGGGCTCGATGCGGGTGAAGAGCCCCCCGTCCTGTGGGCCCTCGAGGGCCAGCGGTCCCGTGGCGCCGCCGCCGGCGCTGTGGAAGTGGCCCAGGGCGATGCGCACCCCACGGCCGGCCGCGTGGTGGATGAGGGCCTCGCACTGCTCGAGCAGGCGGCGCTCCTCGGCCTCGAGCTCATCGAGGCTCGCGGGGTCGGCCAGGCAGAACAACGCGGGCAGGTTGAGTAGCTGCCGGTGCTTGCGCCCGAAGGGCAGCGCCGAGGGCTCGAAGGCCGCCAGCAGCAGCGCCCGGATCTCGGGCCGATCGGGCAGCACCGTGTGGCCGGCCTCGACCACCGCGCGCTGCAGGGCGTCGTCGCCCCCCTGCAGCAGCATGGCGCCCAGCTCCCGCTCCTGCTCCTCGAGCTCATCCAGGGTGACCGACTGTCCCCGGATGTCGTAGAAGACACAGCGGTTGCCGAGATCGGAGCGCAGGCGATGCAGCTGGGTCTGCCTGCACTCGATGGCGAGCAGCGCGTGCCAGCGCTCCAGGGGCTCACCGGCGTCGGTGGCCGCGGCGATGCGATCCAGCAGCATGCCCTGCAGCTTCATCGCCGCCGCGCGCACCACCTGCATGGCCCGGACCCAGGCCTCGTCGTGAAGGACGTTGTCGCGGGTCAGGGTGTGCTCGAGGGCGTCGTACTTGACCTCGAACGACAGGTGGGCCAGCCGATCCTCGAAGGTGCCCAGGACCTCGGGGTTGCCCGTCTCGATCAGGGTGAGGCCGCCGTTGAAGTAGCCGTAGCTGGGGGTGTCGGTGTAGCCCACCACCACGACGATCCCGCCGTCCTGGTGCTCGACGCACAGGGGGCTCTTCAGCCCCAGGGGCTCGTTGATGGACTCGGGCAGCGCCCCCGCGTCTTCCTCCAGGGCCTGGTCACCGAAGGCGGCGAAGGGATCGGCGTGGTCCTCGGCCTGCTCGGCACGCTCCCCGGTGCGGTCGTGGAAGGTGATGGGCGTGTCGGAGTGGCGGCACCAGTAGCGCAGCACCCAGCGGCACTGCTGCACGAACGCCGGCACACGCTCGGGGGCCAGCTTCTCGAAGACGGTGATGTGCGTACCGCTGACCGGCTGGTCCAGCCGGGTCTTGTCGAAGCTGCGGTCAGCGTGGAAGAGCAGCTCCCAGGACTCACCGTGTCGGCCCGTGCGCACCAGCACCGCCTCGGGGCCGATGGCGAACACGGAGGTGAAGCCGATGCCGAACTTGCCGATCTTGGTGAGGTCTCCTTCCTTGGTGGAGGAGAACATCCGGGTGAGCTGCTTGTCGACGATGGCCTCGTCCATGCCCTCGCCGAAGTCGTCGATGTGGACCTCGAGCACCCCGTGATCGGCCTGGTAGCGCACCCAGACCTCGATGCGGGGCGAGCCGGCGTCGATGCTGTTCTGGACCAGCTCGCGCAGAAAGTCCATGGGTCGCGCGAACTGGTGGACGAGGTTGTCCAGGGCCTCGCGGGCCAGGCTGGATGCGTGCTCGGGCTCGATGGACATCGCGCTGCCTCCGTGGAGACAGTCGACCTATCAAGCTCGGCCCTTCAGCAGGACGCTACTCCGGATCGCAGGGACCGTCGCAGTAGTGGTCGATGGTGCCGTCCTCGAAGAAGCGCTCGATCTGGGCTTGCCCATTGTCTTCGCGGCGGGGGCTCTCGTGGGTGTCGGTCTCTTCCGGGCAGGGCTCGGCGAGCACGGGTTCTTCGATGCCGTAGTCGAACTCCACGATGGCGCTGCCCACGAAGGGCGGGGTCTTGTTCTCGACGCCCCAGATCTCGCGGACCGGCGGTTCGACGGTGGCGGCGCCCCAGGCGCGGGCCTGGATGTGGGCCCCGAGGGTGGGGACCTGGGCGTCTCCGATGCCGACCTGGATGAGGGTCTGCTTGGCGGGGGTGATGTCGTCGATGGCCCGCTGGTTCATGTACCAGGCCCAGCCGGAGCCCTCGCCCGGCGACCACAGCATCTGCATCAGGGCGATCATCAGCGAGATGTCCATGTCGCTGTCGTACTGACCGCGCAGCAGCATGAAGTACAGCTCGAAGTCGTAGGAGCGGGTGAGCAGCAGCGAGTAGGGCATCCCGCCCACGCCGAACACGCCCTTCTCGATGCGCAGGGACAGGGGCACGTAGGCACCCCCGAGGATCGAGCCCTGGGAGTTGCCGTAGTAGTTGAGCTGGTCGGGGTCGTACAGCAGCACGCCGTCGGAGGTCAGCAGCTCGTCGGAGGCCCCGCTGGTGGTCATCGCCTCGGCGGTGATCAGGAACTCGAGCACCCCCTGGTGCAGGCGCTCGGGCACCGTGGCGAAGTTGGACATGCCCGTGGCGATCTCGTCGAGGATCACCGCCACGTCGTCGAACTTCATGCCGGTCCAGTCCGAAGCGAACAGCACCCAGCCGTACTCGTTGGCGGTCTCCGACAGCCAGCCGGTGTAGACCTCGCTCTGGTCGCCCAGCAGGCCGTGGCCGTACTGCACCAGGCGCCCGGCCCGGGGCTCCTCGATCAGCGAGCAGGGGATGCGCACGGTGAAGCTCACGTCCTGATCCCCGTTGTAGTAGGGCATGCCGTCGGCGTCGCGGGTGAGGTTCCCGCCGGGCTCCCAGCTGTCGAGGTACAGGGGCACCGACACGGTCCCCCGCAGGGTGCGGCCGATGTTGGGGGCGTCCTCGGCGGAGCAGTCTTCCTCGTCGATGAGCTCGAAGCTCACGTCCGGGCCGTCGGGGGACACGCGATCGAGGGCGTCGTCGCGCATGTAGACCATGCGGCCCAGGCTGTTCTCGGCGGAGATGGTGACGAAGTCCCAGGCCAGCTGCAGCTCGCCCTGGGGGAAGCCGTCGGCCTCGAGGATCGGGAAGATGTCGGCCTCGTAGTGGTCCTTCTGCCGGGCGACGTCGGGGTCGGCGCTGTCGACGCCGTCGCGCAGGTCCACGAAGCCCGGCATCGCGTCGATGGTGGCGCCGCTGGAGTCCACAAGCCCCCGGATGCCCACCACGTAGCGGCGAGCGTGCTCGAGGGGCACGACGGGCCGCATGATGAAGAGAGACTCGTCGCTGTCGCGCACCCGGACCTCGATCTCGCCGAAGTGGGGCACCCGCTCGCCGGTCTCGGCGTCGATGATGACGGTCTTGGCGTCGTCCGCCAGGTAGGCGTCGAGGTCCTCGTGGCCGATGACGCCGTCCATGGCGACGTCGGGGAACAGCGAGTACATCGCCCCCAAGGTGGGGAAGCCGTCCTTCTCGTTCCAATAGGTGGGCTCGGTCTGGCTGTCGGTCTCGTTCTCGGGCAGGGTGGTGGGCCCGAAGGACACCCGCTTGCCTGTGACGGTGGAGGGATCGTCGTCCAGGAAGAAGCCCGAGGGGAACGGCAGCATGCAGTGTTCACCGCCGCCCACGGGGTTGCAGTCGCCCCGTTGCCCCAGAACCGTGGCGGTGTCATCGGCCTCCGGGGGGCAGCCGAGCAGGAGCAAGGTGGCGGCGAGGGCGAGGCGCGTCATGGGGTCTCCTCTGTGGGCGAGCGCGGTCCACGCGCCGCCCTGGTGAGCAGCAAGGTATCACGCCGGAGGCATACCTTGACATCACACCTTGCAACCTCTAGAACGCCACAGACGCTGCATGCTGGAGGTTTCATGCGCCCCTCGAACGCCCTCGCCCTGCTTCTGCCCCTGACCATCGCCTGCGGTGACCCCAAGGACGACACCTCGAGCACCGACGACACCGGCCCCGACACCAGCGATCCCATGGACGCCTACATCCAGCTCACCGACGAGCTGGTGGGCGACATCTCCTGCTTCGAGCCCGGGGGTGACTGGCTCACCCAGACCGTGGACACCGACAAGGTGGTCACCCGGACCCTCGAGGGCCTGATCGAGGACTTCGAGGACGACATCGGCGTCAACGAGGTGGACCTCGAGATCTGGCTGTCCGACAGCTTCGACGGAGCCGCCGACATCACCGGCCAGTCCAACTCCGCCGGTGACGTCACCGTCGAGCTCCCCACCTGCGCCGCCATGGCGTACAAGACCTCGACCCCCGAAGCCGAAGAGCGCACGGTCGACACCTTCGAGGCCCATCAGATCTACGACTTCGTGGAGGAAGGCCAGACCCTGTACGACGCCTTCAACTCGGTCTCCTCGGCCACCTACGTGCTCATCCCCAGCCTGCTCGGCGTCAGCATGGACGACGACAAGGCCGTGGTCGCCGGCACCGCCTACGGCTGCGACGGAGAGCCGCTGCAGAACGCCCAGATCGTGGTCGTGGACGCCGCGGGCGAGTTGCCCGAGAGCCACGTGACCAACTACTTCGTGGACTCCTGGCCCGTGCGCGACCAGCCCCACACCAGCGAGGACGGCCTGTGGCTGGCCTCGAACGTGCCCGTGGGCGACTGGATCGTGAAGCTCTACGGCCTGGTGCACGGCGAGACCGTCCTGATCGGCGCCACCGAGCTGAACACCTACGCCGGCGGCATCAACATCTCGAACATCTACACCGGCTACGGCGACGGCGTGTACTACCCGGATGGGTGCCTGGCGGAGTGACCGCCGGCCCACAGCCCACAGCCCACAGCCCACAGCTCAGGAGACCTCGATGAACTCCAGCCCCATGCTCGTCCTGGCACTGCTGTGCCTCTCGACCGCGCCCGCCCTGGCGCAGGACGATGCGGAGGCCGCAGCGGCCGAGGAGCCCGGCAGCGAGGCCCCCGAAGCCGAGGCTCCGAGCGACGACGCCCCCCCCCCACAACAAACACCCACCCCCCCCCCCCCGCGCCACCCCCCCCCCCCCAACCCCAGCCCCCCCCCCCC